>JBLNAY010000167.1:0-16714 GCA_050259715.1 Candidatus Dadabacteria bacterium | reverse complement strand
TAAATTATGTTTTACCGGCCAATATCACCAGCTTATATAAGCAGGATTTAGCTGTAAACCCTACATTGAGGCATGTTACGGATACCCAATTTATACTTGGATCAAATTACCAGTTCACACTGGACCAGCAGGCTTCCGGAATAGAAAAGATTAACTCGTTTTACTTTAATGGAGTTGCAGACGTCTCCGGTAACCTGGCAGGACTATTCGTTAGCGCTACAAAAACTACCGATAAAAGGCTTTTTGGAGTTCCTTTTTCACAATATCTAAAATTTGATGTGGATGGGCGTTATTATCGGAAGGTTGGACTCGGATCGACCTGGGCTAACAGGATTGCTTTTGGCTATGGTATACCTTATGGAAATTCTTTCCAGCTGCCTTATATCAAACAATTCTTTACCGGTGGGAATAACAGCATTAGAGCATTCAGAAGCAGGACGGTAGGACCGGGTACTTACCATGCTCTGCCTACACAAAATGGATACATCCCTGACCAGACAGGTGATATTAAGTTTGAGTTAAACACAGAATACCGTCCACAGATTTCAGGACCTCTTTATGGGGCTCTCTTTATAGATGCAGGTAACATATGGCTAAAGAATGAGGATCCGAATAAACCCGGATCAAAGTTCACCGGCAAATTCCTTAAGGAACTTGCTGTTGGAACAGGTGTGGGTCTCCGGATGGATATTCAACTCTTTGTCATACGCTTTGATGTCGCATTTCCTGTGAGGAAGCCGTGGTTGTCCAATCCCTGGGTCTTAAATCAAATCAGGCTCGGAAATGGAAACTGGAGAAGGGAAAACGTCATTTACAACCTTGCAATAGGTTATCCTTTTTAATCTGGCATAAACAGAACGGCAAGGTCTTCATTTGGTGCTTAAATGTTTAAAGTTGGCGTATAGCTAAATTCTTCTTTAAATTGGCTGATTCTTAGTTAACCCGGCAGCTTTTGTTTATTTTTGCTATTTGGAAGCAGCTATAATTGAAAATAAACGTTCTATACTAAAAGTATAATTTTTATAACAACCCTATTCAATGGCGAAAAACATATTACATTGTTCATTCTGTGGCCGGAGCCGGGACGAGGTCAAGATCCTGATTGCAGGCCAGGAAGGACATATTTGTGAGAACTGTGTTGAACATGCTCGGGAGATTATAGAACAGGAGCTATTGGTTAGGGAAGACAAAACTTCCGCATCTTCAACTTTTAAGCTAACAGTTAAAAAGCCTATTGACATTAAGAAATTCCTTGATGAATATGTCATAGGACAGGATGAAGCGAAAAAGGTGATGGCAGTAGCCGTTTATAATCACTATAAGCGTCTACAATATAAGTCTTCAGATGTCATAAAAGATGATATAGACATCGAAAAAAGCAACATAGTAATGGTGGGTGAGACCGGAACAGGTAAGACGTTGCTGGCTAAAACTATTGCCCGATTGCTTAATGTCCCTTTTACTATTGTGGATGCAACGGTATTCACAGAAGCAGGTTATGTGGGTGAAGACGTTGAAAGTATTCTTACCCGCTTACTCCAGGTATGCAACTATGATGTCGCTGCTGCTGAAAGAGGTATAGTGTACATAGATGAAATAGATAAAATAGCAAGGAAGAGCGATAACCCTTCTATTACGCGAGATGTAAGTGGTGAAGGTGTGCAGCAGGGTATGTTGAAATTGCTCGAAGGCACTGATGTACTTGTACCCCCCCAAGGTGGTCGTAAACACCCGGAACAGAAACTTATTAAGATTAACACTCAGAATATTTTATTTATCTGTGGTGGAGCTTTTGACGGTATAGATAAGATCATTGCAAGACGGGTTCAGACTAACACGATAGGCTTTAATGTCGATAAGGAAATGCAGGAGACCATGAAGAAAAATCTTCTGCGTTATGTAAATGCACAGGACTTACGCGCATTTGGTCTGATCCCGGAACTATTAGGAAGGTTGCCTGTTGTAACTCACCTGGATCCATTGGATTCCGTTACTCTAAGAGCTATCCTTACGGAGCCAAAGAATGCCTTGATAAAACAATATATACGCCTTTTTGAACTGGAAGGAATTAAACTTACAATTGAAGAAGAAGTTCTGGACTTCATGGTGGAAAAGGCAGTGGAGTATAAACTCGGAGCAAGAGGATTAAGAAGCATCTGTGAAGGAATATTAACTGATGCGATGTTTGAGCTTCCTTCTTCAAAAGAGAAATATTTCAACCTTGATATGGACTATGCAAGACGTAAGTTCGATAAGAGCAAACTGAGCCTGTTGAAGGTGGCATAACTAATACTCTCCCGGAATCAACTTATTTACTATAAATAAAAGGTAAGCATATGTTTGGATTTGATAAAGATGATGCACAGGAACATGTATCTGAATTAAAGGCAAGATTAAAAACACAAGCTGGATTGTCAGATGAACAAGCTCAAAAGGTGATTGAAACCATTAAAGCATTTGTTGTTGAGAAATTCCCAATGTTGTCAGGTGCAGTTGATAACCTTCTTGGTTAAATTTTAATTTACTGTGTAACTATTTTTACTAAGGTTCAATTGAACTAATAAAAAATCCCGCTCCTGCGGGATTTTTTTTGGTTCGGGTACTTCGGTTTGGTTTTTCCCTCCACAATAACTTAGCTGCATCCCATACTGTTTCCACAGTTCAGGCATTTATAGCAGGTACCACTGCGCACTGTAATATGACCACAAGTATTACAAGCAGGTGCATCACTTTGCATTGATCTTGCGGCTGCATTAACAGCATCCAGTTGATCCGGCTTTACTGCCTGCTTTTGAGCTTTAATACTTTGAGGAGTACTGGCCACAATACGGATGTTTGATAATTCAGGTTGTTGCACCGGTTCATCCCATTCTTCCTGACCTGTATTTGTCACTTCCGGCTTGTCCATAACATGAACCAGGTCTGTTCTGTTCAGATACTCATAACCTAAAAGGCGAAAGATGAAGTCCACAATTGAAGTAGATGATTTAATATTCGGATGCTCTACAAATCCAGCCGGATCGAATTTCGTGAAGACAAATTTTTCAACGTATTCTTCAAGAGGAACTCCGTACTGTAATCCAATAGAGATAGCTATTGCAAAGCAGTTCAACATGCTTCTCATGGTAGCCCCTTCCTTCGCCATATCAATGAAGATCTCACCTACTGTTCCATCAGCATATTCACCGGTGCGTAAAAAGATAGTCTGCCCGTTGATCTTGGCTTTTTGGGTGAATCCCCTGCGTTTGGCCGGTAAAGCACGTCTTTCAACTATAGTTGCCAGCTTCCTTTTCAGTTGAGTGTCTGGTGACGCCTGGACCCTCTTCTGAACTTCTTCCAACAATTCTTCAATGGTAAGTTTACCCATATCCACAATGTTGCTACCTGCTATTTGTTCCAGGCTTCCAACTTCTTCCTCTTCTGTTGCTTCTTCTTTTTTCTTCTTGTCACTCTTGTTGCTTAATGGCTGTGAAAGTTTGGACCCATCCCTGTAAAGAGCACAGGCTTTCAATCCCAATTTCCAGCTAAGCATATAAGAATCTGCAATTTCTTCTACCACTGCTTCATTCGGCAGGTTAATCGTCTTTGAAATAGCTCCTGAGATGAAAGGCTGGGCAGCAGCCATCATGCGTATGTGTCCATGGGCATGTATGTAGCGTTGTCCTTTCTTGCCACACCTGTTAGCACAATCAAATACAGATAAGTGTTCTGCTTTGAGGTATGGAGCACCTTCAACCGTCATAGTGCCGCATACATAATCATTAGCCTCTTCGATTTGTTCTTCTGTAAAGCCAAGTGCCTCCAGTAAACTCCATTCAAAGTTGTAATACTGTTCCGGGGTAAAGCCTAACCTGTTAAGGCACTCTTCACCTAAAGTATATACATTAAATACAAAGCCGATTTCAAAAGCACTGGCTACTGCAGCATCGAGCTTTTTGATCTCTTCGCCAATGAATCCCTTCTCACTAAGAGTCTGGTGATTAATATGTGGAGCACCTGCAAAGGTGGCTGCACCTACAGCATATTTAATGATGGCATTTACTTCTTTTTCATCATATCCAAGATTTTTTAAAGCAACAGGTACTGACTGGTTTATTATTTTAAAATAACCACCACCGGAAAGTTTCTTAAACTTAACCAAAGCAAAATCAGGTTCTACACCTGTTGTATCACAGTCCATCACGAGGCCTATAGTACCTGTAGGTGCAATCACTGTAGCTTGTGCATTTCGGTAACCATACTTCTCACCCAGTTCAACCGCTTCATCCCAGGCCTTACAAGCAGCTTTTAATAAGTAATCAGGGCAATACTGCGCCTTCAAACCTTGAGGTTTCACACTTAAAGACTCATAGCTATCTGCATCATATGCAGCCAATCTATGGTTCTTCATTACCCTAAGCATATGCTCTTTATTCTCTTCATACCTCGGGAAAGCTCCCATTGTCCGTGCCAACTCTGCTGAAGTTTTATAAGATACGCCAGTCATTATGGCGGTAATAGCTCCTGCAATCGCTCTTGCTTTTTCACTATCATAGGCAATACCACTTACCATTAATACAGTTCCGAGATTAGCATAACCCAAACCTAATGTGCGGTATTCATAACTTAACTGAGCTACTTCTTTTGATGGGAATTGAGCCATTAGCACAGATATCTCAAGGACCGTAGTCCAAAGGCGACAGATGTATTCAAAACCTTCAACATCAAAAGTGCTGTTCTCAAAATCGTAAAACTTGATAAGGTTTGCTGAGGCCAGGTTACATGCCGTATTGTCCAGGAACATGTACTCAGAACAAGGATTGGAAGCCCTGATCTTTCCACCTTCCGGACAGGTATGCCACTCATTGATAGTTGTGTCATATTGCGTTCCCGGATCAGCACAACGCCATGCGGCATAGGCAATCTGGTTCCATAATTCACTGGAAGGAACTCTCTTCATTACCCTTCCATCCTGGCGTGCCGTCAATTCCCAATCTTCTCCTTTCTCCAATTTTTCAAAGAAGGAGTTTGGAATACGAACAGAATTGTTGGAATTCTGACCGCTAACAGTCTTGTAAGCCTCGCCTTCATAATCGCTGGGATAACCTGAGGCAATTAAAGCAGCCACCTTCTTCTCTTCTTCAAGTTTCCAGTTAATAAAGTTCTCTATCTCCGGATGGTCCAGGTCGAGGCAAACCATTTTTGCTGCCCTTCTTGTGGTTCCACCGCTCTTTATAGCACCTGCAGCACGGTCTCCAATCTTCAGGAAGGACATTAAGCCACTGGAAGTCCCTCCGCCACTCAGCTTCTCTCCTTCACCCCTCAGGTTAGAAAAGTTTGTACCTACGCCGGAGCCATATTTAAAAATACGAGCTTCTCTTACCCACAAATCCATAATTCCCCCATCATTTACGAGGTCATCTTCTACGCTGAGAATAAAGCAAGCGTGTGGTTGGGGGCGTTCATATGCCGATGTAGATTTCTTTAATTGTCCGTCTGCCTGGTCAACATAATAATGCCCCTGTGGCTTACCGGATATGCCATAGCTCTCATAAAGCCCGGTATTAAACCACTGAGGTGAATTAGGAACGCACATTTGGTTTAAGATGCTATAAACTAATTCTTCATAAAAAATCTGTGCATCTTTTCCTGAAGCAAAATACCCATACTTCTCTCCCCACACCTTCCAGCAATTAGCCATGCGATGAGCCACTTGTTTTACAGAGGTTTCCCTTCCAAGCGAACCATCAGGCTGAGGAACGCCCGCTTTACGGAAATACTTTTGCGCCAGGATATCAGTGGCTATCTGGCTCCATTGCTTTGGAACTTCCACATTATTCATTTCGAATACCACTTCTCCACTTGGATTCCTGATAACTGAGGTCCGGTAATCGTACTGGAATTGGTCGAATACACCAATGTCTTCCCGGGTGTATTTGCGCTGGAACTTTAGTCCCTTGTTTGTTGGTTTTTTTTCACCTGGCATATATGATAATTTTTTTGATCGTTGTAGCTTCTGCAAGCAGCTTCAGAATTAGTTTTGGCAGATGACGAAAATATTTTTCTCCCCCCACAAATCGAAGCCATAGATGTCCACAGGTGTGGATAAAGAACGTGGGAAATTTACGAAGCTCACGTCCCTGTTGAACTTCAATCAAATCAAAAATAAAATTGCTTTTTTTTATTTGATTTTACGGTTTGTATTGAAAAAAACCTTATTATAAGTTTTCCCTCTCATAAATCCATCATCCTTCATTTACTCCAAGCCTGGGGTGACTTTCCGAAGCTTATTTACGGGTGCAATATACGCAAGTGAAAAACTGCTACTTTCTACTTTAACTATCAAACAAGAGTACTTCTTTTCATGTTGATGATTGAAGCAAATAGAGAGTATCAATTGCCAACAAAACGATTGAATAAATAGTCAGCTTTTGAATCTGGTTACCTAACCTTTAGGTAAGCTTTTAGTAAGCTTTTGAACGGCTTTAGAACGGCTTTACTCCATGCTAAAGCCGTTCAAATGCTATGATAACTTTATACAAACTCTATGCACGGGTAATGGATAGCTTAATGAAATCCTTTTATCAATCTTGAATGAATAACAGAAAATAAGCAGGGATTCTGGTGATTGATAAGAGATAACTTCTATGCCTATTGGCAAAAGTTTTGCATTTTTGCGCAAGAATGGTTCGAATGAAGACTACTATTTATCAGTCTCTTCTTGAAAGGAAACAGCTTGGCTTTAAATCTTTCGCGGTACTGATTGATCCAGACAAAGTTTCTATTTCATCGCTTGATGCTCTGATTGCCAATTCTATCCAGGCAAACGTTGATTATTTTCTCATTGGCGGTAGCCTGGTAATCTCAGATCACCTGGATGAATGTATTCTGCACATCAAGAAGAATTCAAACATTCCTGTTATACTTTTCCCCGGCAGTCCTTCACAGGTTAGTAAACATGCTGATGCACTCCTCTACCTTTCCCTCATTTCAGGCCGAAACCCTGAATTATTAATTGGTCAACATGTTTTATCTGCTCCTTTTGTAAAGAAGAGCGGATTGGAAATTATTCCTACAGGTTATATGGTTATTGATGGGGGTGCTCCAACTACGGTTTCCTATATCAGTAATGCCACACCAATACCTGCCGACAAGATAGACATTGCGTTATGTACTGCCCTTGCGGGTGAAATGCTTGGCAAACGACTAATTTATATGGATGCCGGCAGTGGTGCGAAAAAAGCCATTAGTGAAGAAATGATTGAGGCAGTTTCAGCAAACATTGAAGTGCCTCTGGTAGTTGGAGGTGGAATCAGGGATGCAGAGAAAGCGTATATGAATTGTAAGGCAGGCGCTGACGTAATTGTTGTTGGAAATGCTATAGAAAAACAACCATCTTTAATTGAAGAAATTTCTGCTGCTGTGCACCAGGTTCAACCTGTTAAAAAATAAAGATTTACTAAAGATTATTTGTATTCACTCGTGAGGGAGTTTCTTTTCCTGTAATGATTGAAGTACTGCTTACGGCAATTGCATTGATGATTTGCCTCATGTTCTCTATATCAAGAGTTGATACTTCATCTGAAGGTTTATGATAATTAGGTTCTTCTTCCATCTTCGCAGTGGAAATGGTATGTGCCGGAACACCTAACCGTGCAAGTGTAGCATTATCAGAACGGTAAAAAAGATTTTGTGACGGGTATGGATCCGGGTAAAAACTAAAGGAGGTGCCTTTTAAATTCTGCTGCAGAATCTCACCCATATTATCTTTTTCGAAACCAGTGATGTAGGCTGAATTCTTACCCCACTTGCTTTCTGTTCCTATCATCTCTATATTGAACATTGCAATGATCTTCTTAGGGTCAAACTGCTGTGAAAAGTACTGTGATCCATAACCCCCGATCTCTTCGGCCGTAAAAGCAGCAAACACTATTGTACGCTCATTGTTATTAAACTTATGGAAGTAATTAGCAAGTTCAATTACTGCCGTTGTACCTGCCGCATCATCATTAGCGCCATTGTAGATACTGTCACCATTTACCGGTCTTCCCACGCCTAAATGATCATAATGTCCTGAGAAGATTACATATTCATCTTTCTTCGTTTTACCCGGCAATACACCAACAACATTTTGAAACCTTGTCTCTTCAAAACTGTGCTTAGCTTTTATCTTAAATGCTTTAGAAGCAGTCCCTAAAATGAATACGGTATTATATGGTGACTTAAATAATTGTCTCTTTAAAAAACTAAGCCTGGGAAACGTAATACTAAAGCTGCTATCAACATAAACAATCGTGTTTTGTTTGCCTTTAATAATACGCTGTGCTTTTGTAAACAAGTTTTCTCCTGCGTTAATGTATTCAACTTTGTAACCTGATTTCTCATCTATTTCCAGGTCACGGACACTTGTGAGTACAACGATATTCCGGATCGGTACCTCATTATCATCTGCTTTATATTTCAGTTCAATAAGGGTTGGTTTTAGTAACGAAAACTGTTGCAGATAGCTATTCCCGGAAAAATAATTTAGGCCTGCTTTCTTAAATTCATCAGCAATAAAGTTGGCTGCTTTATCAATTTCAGCACTACCTGATTTCCTGCCCCGCATGTCATCCGATGCCAACACATTCTCAATACGCAATACATCATTGCTACTTATATCCGGATGTTGAGCCCGTGCAAAAAAAGTAATAGAAGTTGCCGGCAGGAACAGTAGAAATAACTTCTTCATTGTGCAGATAACAAATTAAAGACTCATCATCTCCTTAAACTTCACTGTTTGACGGCGGCTGACTTCAATTTTATCGCCTCCTTTCAATTCAAGCAATAATCCTCCATTGAAGTAAGATTCAACCTTCTCAATCATTCTCAGGTTAATGATATGTTTTCGATTGGCACGAAAGAATATTTTATCATCTAGTCTTTCTTCCAGGGAATTTAATGATTTTAAGATGAGGGGCTTATTATTTCCAAAATATACTTTCGCATAATTACCAACACTTTCAAATAACCGAACATCAGAAAGCCTGACGAACCAACAGCGTTCTCCATCCTTAACAAACACCTGGTCGTTTTCACCAAGAACATTATTTACAGCAGTACCTGTGAACTGCATTGGCTGTGGTGACGGAGATTGTTTCAGTTTTTTTAATTTCTCCATAGCGTCTGCCAGTCTTTTTGGATCAATGGGTTTAAGCAGGTAATCCAATGCATTTACTTCAAAAGCTTTCAAAGCATATTCATCGTAAGCTGTTGTAAAAACCACAAGAGGAGCATGATCGAGGTCAGATAACATATCAAAACCTGTTTTACCAGGCATCTGTATATCCAGGAATACCAGGTCCGGATCATGTGTTTCTACTTTCTGCAGACCTTCTTCAGCATTAGAAGCTTCATCCACCACTTCTATTTCCGGAAAGTCCTGGAGCATATTGCGCAGTTCAGTTCTAGCCAGGCGTTCATCGTCAATTATAATGGCTCTCATATTGTAATGGTTAATGTTGTTATGCTAATCTAACTCTTTCTTCGGAAACGGGGATAAGCACCCGGGCCTCCACCATAGTCGGTGCCAATTGGCGTATTTCAAACTTTGCCTGTTCGCCATATAACAAGGTCAGCCTGTCTTTTGTGCTCGCAACTCCAAAGCCCCTGGAAGACGAAAATCTATTTAATACACCGGTATTCTGGACAATCAATTCATGATAATTCGCTTTGTAGTCCGATACAATTTTCACAATCCCTCCTTTCATTTGCCTGCTGATGCCATGCTTAATAGCATTCTCCACTAACGTTTGCAACATCATGGGAGGTACAGGTTCTGTGAGGGTCCGTTCATCAATTTCAAACTCCACTTTAAGGCGATCTTCAAAACGCATATTCTCCAGGGCCAGGTAATCTTTCACAATCGTCAATTCATCTCCAAATGGTACTGTTTCTGCCTTTTCAAACGAAAGGCTGCTTCTTAAGATATTACTTAACTCCGTAACTGCTTTACGGGCCCTTGCTGGATCTTCATCAATTAAGGCTCTTATGCCGTTTAGAGCATTGAAGATGAAGTGTGGGTTAATATGTGCCTTTATTGTTTTAAGCTCCAGTTCCTTAACGAACGCTTCAAGTTTTATAGTATCCAATTCCTGTTTCCTGCTTTTTCTTACAAAATGATACATGAAGTAGAAAGCATTCCAGAAAAGCAGCAATGGTATAAAGGAAACGAAGTTGCTGAAGAGCAAAGAAAAATACCGCACCTTCTCTCCGTTATCAGAATAGCGCAGATCATAAATATGCTCATACGGAGAAACTACACAGGCAATAAGGAAAGAAAAAAGGATAGTGAGTATGAAAAAAGAAATGATTTGTTGACTTAATCCCTTCATAAGAATATTGGACCGGTGGATAACCTCCCGCATCAGGTGGGATAAAATGAGGCCAACTTCTACATAAAAGATAATCCTTGGTAAAACAGCCGGATCATACCTGTTCATCGTGAGATAAAAAAACACATTGATGAAAGCAAACAACCCCCACCCGGCAAATTGTGCGATCCAGTACCTTGATAAACGATTAAACATCATGACAAATCTACCTGAACTATTATGTTAATTAGCCGAATAAAAGTATTAGTGGCATCTTATAATTACAAACGGAGGAGTCTACCCCGGTCCTCATCTTCCAGCTATGCAGCTGATTTTTGTCATCCTCCATACTTCAGTAAATTCGAATCTCAGCAGTAAATTACTGAAAATCAATAATCTGCAGAAATCCTGTTTCCTCCATAGAATATGTTAAGCTAAAAAACACCTATAACTATTTGCCTGAAAAACGAATAATTTTACCGCTTAAATTATAATATGCAAATACCTGCAGGGGCTTTGCTGCAACAGATTGATTCTCCCGACGATCTCAAGAAAATTCCAAAGGAACAACTGCACCAGGTGTGTGACGAATTGCGCCAGTATATTATTGATGTCGTCAGTGTGCACGGAGGTCATTTCGCCGCAAGCCTTGGGGTAGTTGAATTAACGGTTGCTCTTCATTATATCTATAACACGCCTTATGACCAGTTGGTTTGGGATGTAGGACACCAGGCTTATGGACATAAAATCCTCACAGGCAGAAGAGACAACTTCATAACAAACCGGAAATACAAAGGCCTCAGTGGTTTTCCAAAACGATCCGAAAGTGAATATGACACTTTTGGTGTGGGTCATTCTTCCACTTCTATCTCTGCTGCTTTAGGCATGTCAATGGCTGCAAAGATTAAAGGAGAACTGGATCGCAAGTGTGTAGCCATTATTGGTGATGGATCAATGACTGCCGGAATTGCCTTTGAAGGTTTGAATCATGCAGGTGTCGCAGATTCTGACATACTGATCATATTGAATGATAACTGCATGAGCATCGATCCTAATGTAGGTGCTTTGAAAGAATATCTCACTGATATTACCACCTCTCACACTTATAATAAGCTGCGGGATGATGTATGGAAACTTCTCGGCAAGTTGCCTGTAGGTAAGAACTTCACCCGTGACATGGCCAGCAAACTGGAAGCCGGTGTGAAGGGAATGCTTACACGTAGCAGTAATCTCTTTGAAGCGTTGAACCTTCGTTATTTTGGCCCTATAGATGGTCATAACATTACCAAGTTGGTTGATACTCTTGGTGACCTGAAGAATATTCCTGGTCCCAAGTTGTTACATGTTCTTACTACCAAAGGAAAAGGATACTCATTAGCAGAGAAGGACCAAACTAAATGGCATGCCCCCGGGCTGTTCGATAAGATTACAGGTGAGATCTATAAGAAGAAATACGATCTCCCGCAACCTCCTAAATACCAGGATGTTTTCGGTCACACCATAATTGAACTGGCAGAAAAGAATGACAGGATAGTAGGTGTTACTCCGGCTATGCTTAGTGGTTCGTCACTTAAGTTCATGATGGACCAGATGCCGAACAGAACATTTGATGTTGGAATTTGTGAACAACATGCCGTTACGTTCAGTGCTGGCATGGCAACACAGGGAATGAAGGTGTTCTGCAATATCTACTCTTCTTTCATGCAACGTGCCTTCGACCAGGTAGTGCATGATGTAGCTATTCAAAAGCTTCCTGTAATATTTTGCCTCGACAGGGGCGGTGTTGTGGGTGAAGATGGACCTACACACCATGGAGCTTATGATATAGCTTACTTCAGGTGTATTCCGAATATGGTTATCTCGGCTCCTATGAATGAAGCAGAGCTAAGAAACCTGATGTACACAGCTCAATTGGAATCCACTGATCAACCTTTCGTCATTCGTTATCCACGTGGTGAAGGCGTAATGCCTGAGTGGAAAAAGCCAATGAAAGAGATTACCATTGGTACGGGGAGAAAGTTGAAAGAAGGTAGTGACATAGCTATTCTTTCTTTTGGTCACCCGGGCAACTTTGCCGCTGCAGCTATTCGTGAATTGAAGTCGGAAGGCATAAATCCTGCTCACTACGACATGCGTTTCGCAAAACCGCTGGATGAAGAACTTCTTCATGAAGCTTTACAGCAATACGACAAGATTATTACTGTTGAAGATGGAACCGTAGTTGGAGGCTTTGGTGGTGCTGTTGCAGAGTTCATGGCTGAACACAATTACAGCAATAAACTTCGGGTACTCGGCATTCCTGACCGCCTTGTAGAACATGGCACTCTCAAAGAGTTACACCGTGAGTGTGGCTATGATACACAGGCTATTGTTGAGACGATTCGCGAGATGGTATCACAGGTAAGGTCGGTGAGCTTTGCATGAACAGTTTAAAGTTTAAAGTTTAAGGTTTAAAGTTCTTTTGGTTTTAAACTGAAAACTATAAACCCAAAACACAAAACTCTTTATTCCATATCTCTCTTCTTTTTCCATTGCTTAGGAACAGCACCATCCATCTTAACAATCTTTGGATAAAAGACGCCTATTGTTTCTACTAATTGCTTCTGCGCTTTCATCACTTCATGAATATCCTTGTAGGCCAAAGGTGCTTCATCGAGTCCTCCACCTATCAGTTTAACTCCATGCCTTGCAAGCATGTCATTCAATGTTGCATGAGTGATTGTTTTTAATGCTGCTGTCCGGCTCATTCTTCTGCCGGCACCATGGGATGCTGAGTTGATGGAGGCAGGTTCGCCCTTTCCCTTCACTATAAAGCCAGGTGCTGTCATTGAACCTGGAATAATTCCCAGGGAGTTTTTTCCTGCCGGTGTGGCGCCTTTGCGATGGACGATCACTTCCTTCCCTTCCAGCAATTCTTTCCATGCGAAATTGTGATGGTTCTCCACCATCTTAACCGGGTCTCTCCCCAGCTGCTTTGCCACCTTTGCATGTATGATGTGATGACACGCGGATGCATAATCGCCGGCGAGTGTCATCGCCATCCAGTACTCAATTCCTTCCTGTTCATCTAAGCTTAACCACGCAAGGTTAGATGCTTCAGACGGCAAGCGTCTCTTTTCCTTTGCAATTTTCGTATAATGATTGGCAATATTAGCGCCCAGTGCACGCGAACCCGAATGTGAAAGCAAGCCTAAGTACTTACCGGCTTCTATTCCAAGAATTTCATCCTTCGCGGGAATCTCGACAATTCCAAATTCCACAAAGTGGTTACCAGATCCGGAAGAACCCAATTGCCTTGCCGCCCTTTCCTGCAGCCCTTTTAATAGTCCTAATTCATCAAATTCTTTGCGATAAATAATTTCATGTTCTGCCGGTTCAGTAAACATGGAACCTGCACCAAATAATGTTGCTTCATTCAACTCCCGTGCATAATAAGATTCTTTTTCATCCAGTTCTTTAGGATTAATATCAAATATGCTGAGGCACATACGACAGCCAATATCAACACCCACACCATAAGGTATTACTACATTTTCTGTTGCGAGTACACCTCCAATTGGCAGACCATAACCGGCATGAGCATCGGGCATCAACGCTCCTGCTACAGATATCGGTAATTTGGCTGCGGTAAACATCTGCGACATCGCACCCGTTTCAATGGCGTCATGTCCAAATACATTAAAATCGATTCCTTTTTCTGCTAATTCAATCTCGTCATGAGGCCCTTTTGGTTTCGGTATTAAGGCTTCAGCAATCTTACCCAACACTCCATCATGTGCGTATTGATTTGGACTCTGTAAAATACTGCCAAGTATCTCCAACGCATCCTGCTTTGGCAAATGCTTATAGTTCTTCTCCATTGTATTCATTGCAATGGAAATCACCGGACCTTCAGGGTAGCCTATGTTCCTTAATTCCTTTCCTGTAATCTTCAGCTTCACCATACATGTATTCAACTTTTCACCGATGTAAGTTCGACATCTTCTGAATCATAAGAATATCAAAAATCCATCCAACTAGAATAATTTTCCCTGCTCACCTGGTCTCCTGAAATTAGAACAATCTACCCCGAGTCGCTCATGTGCCAGGCCGTATTTCTTTGTATAGGTTTTATATTGATCTGCTACAATCTTCGCAATGTTACCTTCTCCTCTCATGCGTCTTCCAAATTCACTGTCGTTAACCTTTCCACCGTGACTTGCCTCTATCAGATGCCAGATCTTATCGGCACGATCGGGAAAGTTCTTATATACCCAGTCATGAAACAAGAATTTAACAGCACCATTCAGCCGAATGAATGTATAAGCTGAGAAAGTGGCACCCGCTTCACTTGCCTGCCGGAGGATGGAAGGGATCTCATGCTCATTCAAGCCGGGAATCATTGGACCTAACATTACTCCCATAGAAACACCAACTTTGCTCAGTTGCTCTATTGCTTTCAACCGTTGAGTGGCTGTTGTAGTCCTGGGCTCCATCACCCTTCTAAGACCTTCTTCCAGGGAAGTAATCGAGATCAGTATGGAAACGAGTTTCTTCTTCGCCATTTCCTCCAATAAATCAATGTCCCTCAACATTCCTGCGTTTTTACTGATGATACCTACAGGTTGATTAAATTCATTACACACTTCGAGCAACTGCCTTGTGATCCTGAATTTCTTTTCTGCCGGCTGGTAACAATCCGTATTGCCACTTAACCCTATGGGCATACATTCCCATTTAGGATGCATCAGCTCTTTACGCAATAATTCAGGTGCATTTTTTTTCACCAGAATCTTACTTTCGAAATCCAGGCCTGCACTATAGCCCCAATATTCAAATGAATTACGTGCATAGCAATATATACAACCATGCTCACATCCCTGGTAAGGGTTCATGCTATACCACATCCCCACATCAGGGCTATCCACTTTGTTGATGATGGTCTTTGGGAAAATGTCAATGTACTGTGTCTTCACATCTGCATCCACCCATTCATCGACACCTTCAACATGTTCCCGGACGCTTTCATTTTTGAGAAATTTATTTCGGGTGTTAAACTGTGCTCCCCTTCCCTGCTTATAGTCTTCCTCTTCCTCTCCGTTCACATTTATGGCATGGATGTTTTTGCGTGTATTTAAAATATTATTACAAGACATAGTTCTAATTTTAATTTATGTGTTACCACTACTCCCTTTCCAAAAAGCAGGAAGAGATAATGAAAATGATTGCGGCCGAATGGGAAATTCCTTTCGAGCCTATACATTATATCAACGGTTTTGACTTCCCTACCATGCCGGTGATCACTTTCTACAAACCGAACCAGGTACAGGCTTACCAGTGGGGCCTTATTCCTCACTGGGTTCAAAACCTTGCTGATGCTCAAAAACTCAGGGCACAGACATTGAATGCAAAAGCAGAAAGTATTTTTGAAAAACCATCCTTTCGCAGCTACACCAATAACCGGTGCGTGGTGCTTACAGATGGATTTTACGAATGGATGGAATACAAGAAGAAAAAATACCCACACTACATCCATTTAAAAAACAACGAAGTATTTGGTTTTGCCGGTCTTTACAGCCACTGGACCGATAAAGAAACAGGCGAATTGTTCAAAACCTTCACTGTCATTACTACTGAAGCCAATCCTCTCCTCGCCCGCATACACAACGTAAAGAAACGTATGCCGGTCATTCTTCAAAAACAACAATGGAAAGAATGGCTTGACCCTTCTCTAACCAAAGAACAAATACAGGCGATGCTTACCCCTTGTGATGATTCAACAATGACAGCCCATACTATTTCCAAACTGATTACCACCCGGGGAGCAGAAACGAATGTCCCGGAAGTAAATAAGCCGTACCAGTATGCGGAACTGCCATCAGAAGAGCAAAGCAGCTTGTTTTAAATTGGAAGGGAGCTGCTGAAATTCAAATTTGCGTATTGGCTCATACCTTCTTCTTACCTGTGAACGTTTCAGCAACAACAGGTGGTCACAAATGAACCTGCCTGTGAATTGTTTATGTTCACACTCCTTCCACATACGTTCGAATTCATTAGGTGCCAGCCTCTGTGCCAATATCAGGTGCGGCTCGTTAATGAAATGAGGCTCCCGCCCGGGAACTTTCAGGTGCTTCTTCGAAAGCTTTAGTGTTTTACTCAACTCGTTAAAAGCACTTCTTGTTTTTACATTGATGTAAATAGTGTGGGAAGGATAGCCGGAATAATCTTCAAGCTCCACCAGGTACGGTTTTGTTTGCTGTACCACTTTTTGAATTCTTTCCAATGCTCTTGCTTCACTTTGTTCAAAAGCATGAAACTTCAGCACTGTAAGTGAAGGGGCAATTTCGAAGGGCAGCGGTACCCTATATTTTTCATGCAATGCGTTGCGGATAGCTGTTATTTTT
>JBLNAY010000166.1:0-4173 GCA_050259715.1 Candidatus Dadabacteria bacterium | reverse complement strand
CTCCTGGTTGCGTCTGCCATTTACGTACCTATAATATACCTGCATCTGTGGATCGCTAAAAAAAATCGAAATGCACGATTTACATTCATTGCCTTTTCTCCCGCAATGATTGCCACTATGTTCGGATGTTCAGCGCAGTTGGGATTGTTGCCCTATGTCATTAATATAGTCGGACCAGCTTCCATGATCATTTGGGAATTCCTGATTTATTATGCGATGATCAGCTACATCATTTCTTTAAAATCCCAAAGAGAACAGGAGCACCTGGAAAAAGAAGAACTCATACAACAACAAAATATCATTCTTGAAAGAAAAGTTCAACAACGTACTACTGAATTGGAATTGGAAAAAGAGAGGTCAGAGCAACTGTTGATAAAAGCCTCCCAGAAACAAATGATCGAATTACAGTTGCAAAGCTTGCGTGCACAACTCAACCCGCATTTCATGTTCAACTCACTCAATGCTATCCAGGAGCTGATATTGAAAGAAGACTTTGAAAAGTCGCACACCTATCTGGCAAAGTTTGCCAGGCTGTTAAGAATGTTACTGGAGAATACAGAAAAGCCATTTACTCCATTACAAAAGGAGTTAGACTTCCTACAACTTTACCTCTCGCTGGAAAAACTCCGCTTGCCTGATCTCCAGTTCAACATCACCACCGACCCGGTAATCAACAAAGAAGAAATCCTGATTCCGAATATGATCCTGCAGCCCTATATAGAAAATGCTTTACGCCATGGACTCTCTTATAAGAATGGCGAAAAGAGGCTGGAATTAAAAATTGAAAAACAAGACAGCACGGTTATCTACCATGTTGTTGATAATGGCGTGGGAAGGCAGAAGTCTGAAGAACTAAAACTTCTGTACCACAAAAAACACAAATCAAAAGGAATGGAATTGCTGAACAAGCGGTTCAGGTTATTAACCGATGAATTTGGATCAGATATAAAAACCGAAATCTATGACGTGGTAAATAATGGTGAAATAAACGGAACCGAAGTTTGTATTATAGTACCGGACACGATTAGCAACACTGTTGAAAACAAATTATATGATACGCTGCATTATAATTGATGACGAGCCTTCAGCAATCAGTGCGCTAAACATACTCTTAGAAAAGAACTGCAAACACCTTGTAGAAGTGGTGGCCACTGCTAGTAATGCCGAAGAGGGGAGGAAGTTGATTGAAACACTTTCACCCGGCCTGGTGTTTTTAGATATTGAAATGCCCGGTATGAACGGAGTAGAGTTGTTGCGCTCGTTTGACCACCCTACCTTCCGTGTGATATTCGTTACAGCTTATGACGAATATGCGGTAGAAGCACTGCACTTAAGCGCTGTGGATTATTTACTAAAACCATTATTGGCTGAAGATCTTGTGAGAGCAGTTGAAAAGGTTAGTTATAATGGCGGGAACGATAATAATCTTGAATCAAGGGTAATAAGACTCGAAGAACTACTAGCACAAAACCCTTCTTCCATAGAACCAAGAATTGGCATCGGCATGGCGGACAAAATCGTCTTTGTAAACATCAATGACATTCTCTATTGTGAAGCCAGTGGATCTTATACAAACGTTTACCTGCAAGATGGTAAAAAAATGATGGCTTGCCGCCTATTGGCCGATTTTGAGTTGCAGCTGTCTATGCACAACTTCTTTAGGATTCACAACTCTATACTCATTAACATGGACCGCGTAAAAGAATACCAGCGACACGACGGCGGCTACGTAATAATGGAAAATGGTAAACAGCTGGAAGTATCTCAACGAAGACGGAAAGACTTCCTCGAAGCTATCCATGACATGATAGTGTAACTACTGAAGTCTCCCCTGTAAAACCAATTTGCTACTTGTACCTGGTTAATGACAGCTGTGTCGCTGATCCGTTTATCCATTAATCACCTGCCGTCCTTTCACATTCACCTTATGGACCTCCCATAAGGCTACATAACTATTAGATAACAATTGAACAACTATTGAATAACTATTAGATAACAATTAATAGTGGTGTAATAGTTATCTGATAGTTATCTAATTGTGATTTAATAGTGTAATAGAACTAAGGAAGAACCATACAATATATTGAGAAGAATAGAGCCTGTACAAACCCGGATAATCAATTTTCTTTAACCAGTTAACTCATAGTTCAGACGTCGGTGTCTTGTATTTTGGTCAGTACTTCAATCGATCACGAACATAAAATTCGCTGATAGCGGTCATTACTTTTTGAACAGCTATTGGGTTCTTTTACGAGTTTGTTTTATCTCACTAGAACCCTCTAATTATTTTATGAAAAAAGTATACGGATTGGCTTTTGTGCTCATGTTGCCCTTGATTTCTTTAGCCGGAGAGGCAGACTTACAGATACCGGCATCTATGAAAGACCAGCACATTCTTTATTATGGTTTCATTGTAACGCTCGCAGGTTTGCTATTTGGTTTATACCAGTTCAGGAAGATCAAAAAGTTACCGGCACATCGATCTATGCTCGACATAGCGCAGGTGATCTATCAAACCTGCAAAACCTACCTGAAGCAACAGGGAAAATTCCTCGCTATCCTGTTCGTGATTATCGGCGCTGCTGTTGCCTGCTATTTTGGTTTCCTTGCAAAAGATCATGAAGGAAAACATTTATTCGGACCCGGTGGTGTATTATTAATTCTTCTATGGACCGTCATTGGTATTCTTGGTTCCTATTCTGTAGCCGCATTCGGTATCCGGATGAATACCCTGGCAAATGCCCGCATGGCGTTCGCCTCTCTTAAACGCGAACCGCTGCAACTGTTAACTATCCCCCTGAATGCGGGGATGAGTATTGGTGTTGTTCTTATTTGCGTGGAGTTAATGCTTATGCTTACGATACTGCTGTTCATGCCGGGTAATCTCGCCGGTGCGTGCTTCATAGGATTTGCCATTGGCGAATCGCTGGGCGCATCAGCATTGCGTATCGCAGGAGGGATCTTCACAAAGATCGCGGATATAGGTTCCGACCTGATGAAAGTAGTGTTCAAGATTGGCGAAGATGATCCACGAAACCCGGGTGTGATTGCCGATTGTACGGGTGATAATGCCGGCGACTCTGTTGGGCCTACGGCAGACGGTTTTGAAACTTATGGTGTTACGGGAGTAGCTCTTATCTCCTTCATTCTCCTGGCTGTTACAGGAGGGGAAGCAATGCAGACGCAATTGCTGGTGTGGATCTTTGCCATGCGTATCCTTATGGTACTGACATCACTGGCGTCTTTCTACATAACAGGGGCATGGAACAAAGCCCGTTATGGTGGAGAGAAAGACCTGGACTTTGAAATTCCGCTCACGAACCTTGTCTGGATCACTTCTATTCTTTCAATCATTGTCACTTTTGCCAGCAGCGCACTGCTGATTCCTGATCTTAATGGGAACACCAACATGTGGTGGATACTTTCTACCATCATCAGCTGCGGTACATTAGGTGCGGCGCTGATACCTGAGTTCACACAATTCTTTACTTCTCCCAAGTCAAAGCATGTTAAAGAGATTGTGAGTGCCGGTCGTGAAGGAGGTCCTTCGCTGGTAATACTTTCCGGGCTTGTTGCGGGTAACTTCAGTGCATTCTGGAATGGACTGGTGTTTTTTGTATTGATGTTAGGAGCTTATTTCGCCAGCACCTTCGGATTGGATGCCATTATGGTGTATCCATCCATTTTTGCATTTGGATTAGTGGCGTTTGGTATGTTGGGAATGGGCCCTGTCACCATTGCTGTTGATAGCTATGGCCCTGTTACCGACAATGCGCAATCGGTTTATGAACTTTCACTGATAGAAGAAATACCACACATAGACAGGGAAATAAAAAAGGATTTTGGTTTTATCCCCGACTGGCAAAGATCAAAACGTTACCTGGAGGAAAATGATGAAGCGGGTAATACTTTCAAGGCCACATCAAAACCCGTGTTGATAGGTACCGCGGTAGTGGGTGCCACCACTATGATCTTCTCGCTGATATTGATGATTGAAAAAACGCTGGGTGTAAAACCGGAAGAAATCCTCAACCTGCTGAATCCTTACACCTTGTTTGGATTCATCCTCGGTGGCTCTGTTATTTATTGGTTTACCGGCGCGTCCATACAGGCGGTCACAACCGGGGCGCACAGGGCTGTTGCCTACATCAAGCGGCATATAGACCTGGATCC
>JBLNAY010000165.1:0-3181 GCA_050259715.1 Candidatus Dadabacteria bacterium | reverse complement strand
GACCAGGTTATTGAGATTAACCTTAATGAATTAGAGCCTTACGTGAATGGGCCTTTCACTCCCGACCTGGCTACACCTATTTCCAAAATGGCGGAAGTAGTTGCTGCCAATGGGTGGCCAGACAAGGTGGAAGTAGCCCTGATAGGTTCCTGTACGAACTCTTCTTACGAGGACATAAGCCGTTCTGCTTCCATAGCTTCACAAGCCAAAAAAAAACACCTGAAGACGAACAGCGAGTTTACGGTGACACCAGGTTCTGAACTTGTTCGCTATACTATTGAAAAAGATGGCTTCCTTACTACTTTCGAAGGAATAGGAGGTGTGGTTTTAGCAAATGCATGCGGACCCTGCATTGGCCAGTGGGCTCGCCACATTGATGATCCCACAAGGAAGAATACCATTGTTACTTCTTTCAACAGGAACTTCGCTAAAAGAAATGATGGCCTGTCATCAACACACGCGTTTGTGGCTTCACCGGAAATAGTAACGGCTTACGCCATAGCAGGTCGTTTGTCTTTCAATCCAATGAAAGATAAATTGATGAACGAGAATGGTGAAGAAGTGTTGCTGGATGAACCGACAGGATTTGAATTGCCTCCCCGTGGCTTCTCTGTAGAAGATCCGGGTTACCAGGCACCTGCTGCCGACGGAAAGGGTGTTGAAGTGAAAGTGAGCTCAGAATCACAGAGATTGCAATTGTTAGAGCCATTCCCGGTATGGGAAGGCACTGACCTTACTGATTTGCGACTGCTGATCAAAGTGAAAGGAAAGTGCACTACTGACCATATCTCAATGGCTGGCCCATGGTTGAAATACAGGGGCCATCTCGATAACATCTCTAACAATATGTTGATCGGTGCTGTTAACTTTTTCAACGAACAAACTGATAGCGTAAAAAACCAGTTGACAGGCGAATACGGTGGTGTTCCTGCCACTCAAAGACAATATAAAGCAAAAGGTATCGGCACTGTTGTCGTAGGTGATGAGAACTATGGTGAAGGTTCATCCCGCGAACATGCTGCCATGGAACCAAGGCACCTCGGCGTTAGAGCTATTGTTGTGAAGAGCTTTGCGCGTATTCACGAAACAAACCTGAAGAAGCAGGGGATGCTGGCACTCACTTTTGCCACTAAAGAAGACTACGATAAGGTGCAGGAAAATGACAAGATTGACATTACAGGACTCGATGCTTTTGCTGCCGGTAAACAACTTACAATGGTGCTACATCACGAAGACGGCACCTCCGATAAAGTGAAGTTGAATCATACTTACAACGAACAACAGATAGAGTGGTTTAAGGCCGGTAGTGCATTGAATCTTATTCGGAAACAGTTCGGTAAAATTTAATTTGATAATATAGCACGATTTATAAGCGAACCAATGGTTCGCTTTTTTTGCTTAATATAGTTCCTGCTTTATGTCTTTCAACCTATTAGATATTTCAGTCTATTTACTATTACTGTTGCCCATTATCATTCTTCTATTGATTCTTTTAGTGGAAGGACTCATCTTGTACGTATTCAAAATAGGTAAGTTGATCCGGTGTGTGGGAATTGCTTTCATTGCCAATGGAATTTCTTTTCTTTTATGCTTTTTTTCTTCAGGTCTGCTTAAATTGTTTGGTTACGAGGTGAGCCTTACATATATACCAATGCCCGTGTTGCTTTTCTTTTGCTGGTTTTCGATAATCATTGAAGCACTGGTATTTAAACTGTTTCGGAAGAACCTCGATACGGCACAAGTGTTCAAGGCAAGCATGGTGTTGAATGTAGTTACCTTCTTTTTGATCTATGTGTTTTTATTATTCAGTCACTGATCATTTCCCCAGCGAAAGGAAGATGCCTGTAGCCCGGCAAGATCAATCACCCTGTCAACAACTGTGGCAACGGCAGCATCAATGGTTGATGGTTTACTATAAAAGGATGGAGAGGCAGGACAGATAATACCACCCGCCAATGTAACCGTTTCCATGCTGCGGATATGAACGAGATTGTAAGGAGTATCCCTGATCACGCAAATGAGTTTTTTTCTTTCTTTAAGCATTACATCTGCCGCCCTGGTGATTAAATCATTAGACATGCCGGAAGCAATCCTGCCTAACGTGCCCATCGAACAGGGAATGATAATCAATCCATCATATTTAGCTGATCCCGAGGCAAAGGGTGCCCTGAAATCCTGGGTGGTAAAATAACGGGCAGGAAAGTGCAGGTATTCTTCCGTTGCCAACTCTGTTTGCCATACTTCTTTTGCATTTTCAGTCATCACAACAGAAAGTTCCTGCAACTGGTCTTTCAATTGCTGCAGTTTTTCTAATAATACCCTCGCATAAATAGATCCACTGGCTCCCGTAATGGCAACGGCTATCTTTTTCATATTCCTTCCTTATGATGTTGAAAGATACAAACGCTTTCTTAGCTAAATAAAACGAATAAGAATTTGTACGTACTTATAAGTAGATGTTACAATTAGCTTTCCTATACTGAACTTAAAGGATTAGCATCTGTTCTTTTGATTTATTAATCTTGTGATTAAGTGAATAGTTATCAGCCGGGGATGTTAATAATGAATTAAATAACACCAGGTAAATAAACCTTTAGAGCAATTTGGCTTTTAACTATTAAAACTCATACCATGACTAAATTCTACTCCTTATTCTTTTTGCTTGCTATCAGTTTTTTAAGTTGCAAGTCAGTAAGTAAGTCATACCAGAAAGGAAACTATGCGGATGCTATTGAGATCGGGCTGAAGAAGCTACAGAAAGATCCTTATGACAGGGCAACGCTCAACCTCGTGAAGAGCGCATACAATGATGCTGTAAATCAACATGAAAGCCAGGTGCGTTCACTGTCCAATACGAAAAATGACAGCCGCTATGGGTCTATCTTCAGGGAATATGAGCAACTGCAACGTTTCTATACTCTCATTCATCAATACCCGCAGATCAGCGATATCCTCAAGCCAGTTGACTATTCCAGCTACCTGGAAACTTATGGAGCTAAGGCTGTTGAATACCATACGGACAATGCAGAGAACTGGGAGTCAGAAGCAACCAAGGTAGCTTACAGGCAGGCCTATAATGAATATAACCAGGCATTACACTACCAGCCCTACAATACAGATCTGAAGAAGAGAAGGGAGCAGGCCTATAATTCAGCAGTAACACGAATCCTGGTTACCCCTA
>JBLNAY010000164.1:0-8073 GCA_050259715.1 Candidatus Dadabacteria bacterium | reverse complement strand
CAAAGCAGGTAAAGAGAGTATCATCTTTTTCCAGGTGGGTAGTTGTATATAGAATCTTCTTTTCTGTTCTTTTTTATCTTCAGGATTTATCTCGTAAACAAGCTGCTGTAATTGTTCGTTTAGCTGCTCATTAAATGAACTGAATAGTTTTCCATCAGTTTCGTGCAGTAGTATTTCTTCACAGTTCAATGCTGTACCAAAATTCAGAAAAACATTTTTACCAAAGCTTCTGAAGGTGTTGTAGTTAATACCGGCAGGGATCACCGGCAGGTCAATACTCTTCTGCCAGGAGGAAATAGCCAATCGTGCAGTGCCTTTTCTTAATGGCCTGAGGTGCCATTCATTGAAGCAACTTCCTTCACTGAATATAACTACTATAGCTCCTTGTTCAAATGCATCCTGGCAAGCGGCAAATGTTGCATAGTTGTGATTAAGGTTTTCCGGACCTTCACTGGTGCGGTACACTGGCAGCATATAGAGCTTCCTTAAAATCCACGAATGGTGTTTCTTTCTGAAAGCATCTCCCCTGGCAAGTAGGTAAGTCTCGTGTTCAAACAAGGTGGAAAAGATGATACCATCCAGGAAGGAGTTCGGGTGATTAGCTGCAATCAACAGTGGCCCTTTTAACCTGAGTGTAGAAGGCTTATTAATAATGATCTTCCTGCAATAAATCTTTATGGCAAGTTTCGCGTATAGCTTTAAAATCGAAAATAGCACCTGCCCAAGATAAGGGAGAATAGCTGAACTAATGAATGTCTTCAGTGCGGCTTCTACAAAAAAGAAAAGTCCTGCTAATGCAGGACCTTTCAATACTTCTTAACCATAGTTAAGAAGGGTGGGGTTTCTACCAGATTTTAATTCTTTTTTCAGGAGCCACATACATTTTATCACCGGGTTGAACATTGAATGCAGTATACCATGAATCCATATTTACTATTGGTCCATTGGCACGGTGCATACCCGGTGAGTGCGGATCGGTAAGAATCAACTGGGCTTCTGTTTCAGGCACTGTATTTCCTCTCCAAACCTGTGCCCAACTTAAGTAAAAGCGCTGGGTTGGAGTAAAGCCATCAATTTTTTTACCTTCTTTAAATTGTTGTGTTTTACTGAATGCTTCATAGGCAATATTTAAACCACCCAAATCAGCAAGGTTTTCACCTAATGTGAGTTTTCCATTAACATGGATAGAATCCTGCACAGTAAAGGCATTATACTGGTTGATCACCTGGCCTGTCCTCTCCTTAAATTTCTCGGCATCTTCTTTAGACCACCAGTTGTTAAGGTTACCATTTGCACCATATTGGCTACCCTGGTCATCAAAGCCATGGGTCATTTCATGACCAATAACTGCTCCAATTCCTCCATAATTTACGGCATCGTCAGCTCCGAAATCAAAGAATGGAAACTGGAGAATTCCGGCAGGGAAGGCGATCTCATTATTAGAGGGATTGTAGTATGCGTTAATCGTTGGAGGTGTCATACCCCATTCTGTGCGATCTACTGGTTTACCAAGGCGTTTTACCATTTCATTGTACTGCCACAAAGAGGCGCTTCTGGCATTTTCAATGAAGTTGCTGCCATTGATCACCACACCATTATAATCTTTCCATTTATCAGGATAAGCTATTTTTTTTGTGAAGGCGGTAAGTTTTTCAAGAGCTCTTTGCTTGGTGGCATCACTCATCCAGTCCAGTCTTTTAATGCGTTCTGCAAATGTTTGCTGCAGGTTATTTACCAGGTCCAGCATTCTTTTCTTTGCTTCCGGCTTAAAATACTTCTGTACATATAACTGGCCTAACAAGTCACCTAGGGAACCATCTATTAAAGTGCTCACCCTTTGCCACCTGGGAGTTTGTTCTTTCTGGCCGGTTAATACCTGGTTGAATTTGAAAGACTCATTTACAAATGGGCTGCTCAGGAAGGATGCAGCATTGCGCAATATATTCCAACGGATGTAGGCTTTCCAATCCTGTAGCGGCAGAGCAGATAGAAGAATATCAGCAGTTTTTAAAAATGAAGGATTATTCACAAGGATACTATCAGCACCATTGACCTTCATTATTCCAAGCAACTTAGACCAGTTAAGGTCAGGAGTTTGAGTAGAAAGATCTTTTATGGCGAACTTATTATAAGTTTTATAAGGATCCCGCATCTCAACCCTGCTCAATTGGGCTTTAGCCAATGCAGTTTCGATACGCATTACGGCATCTGCACTGTAAGCCGCTGTTGCTGGATTTTCACCCACCATAGAAAACATTTTTTCCATGTAGTTGCGGTAAGCTTTCCTTATTGTAGTGCTGCGTGAATCATCTTTAAGATAATAATCACGATCAGGTAGTGAAGTTCCACCCTGGCTCAATTGAGGAATATAAACATCTACGTTCTTGCGGTCTTGCCCAATGAACATACCGAAAAGAGGAGAAGCAATAGCTTGTGTACGTAAAGTAGCTATTTCATCAACCACCTGTTGCTTATTATTCAAAGTAGCAATGCGATCCAGGTCAGCTTTTATAGGAGTATAGCCACGGGCTTCAATAGCTGCACTGTCCATACCACTGCGGTAGTAGTCTCCAATCATTTGTGTTAACCTGTCCTTTGCTGTGTTCTTTGTAGCATCATCCAGCAATGCCTGCAGGCGCTTGGAACTTTCTTCCCGTAATACGTCAAAGCTTCCCCAGCGTGTTTTAGATGCAGGGATAGCATTATTTTTTAACCATGTACCATTTGCGTAGAGGTAAAAGTTGTCTCCGGGTTTTACGGAAAGATCCATATTAGCAGGATCTATGTACTTAGGCTTAGGACCTGGAGGAGGAGCAGCTGCGAACACAGGGCCTGCCATGCACCCCAGGAAAAGTAGTTTAATGATTTGTTTCATTATCATGTGTTTGGAAAGGCGCTAATATAAATCAATACTCTTCAGTAAAAGATTACTTAAACCTTAATTAACTCCTTATTCAAGACAATTTTGAGGGGTAGGTATAAAGTGTAAAAAGAATGTAAAAGGGCAAAAACAATAAAGTTTCATTTACCGAGAAAAACCTTTCATTTACCGGAGTTAAGACTGGTGATTACCTAAACTGCCTTGACCTGGAATGAACCCTTTTCTTTCTTTGCTTAAAATTTAAGATATGAACCAGGAAGAATTTAAGCAAAGGATAGAAGATAGATGGGAAGACAGCCACAGGGTAAGAAATGAAGGAAGGGTGTGGGTAGGTATTTTTATTTTAATTATCGGTGGATTGTTAATGGCAAGAGCAGCAGGAGTCCTTCACTTTCCTCCATGGTTTTTCACATGGCCTATGCTTCTCATAGGTATTGGCGTATTAACAGGTATTCGTCACCGGTTCCGCAATATTGGGTGGTTATTTCCTGTAGCAATCGGTGGTATTTTTCTTGCCGACCGTATCTCTCCCGACCTGGCATTTCGGCCCTATTTCTGGCCAGCGTTAGTAATCGCTATCGGGTTGCTCATTATTTTCAGACCTAAAGGCGTACACTATCCAAGGCATAACCATAGAGCAAGGTGGAGGGATGAAACAATACCTCGAAATGAAAATGTTACAGCACCAACAACATCTTCCACGTATTCTGCCAGTGATTATGACTCTGATCCGTCAGACAAAGTAGACATCACCGCCATTTTCGGCGGCGTGAAGAAGAATGTCATTAGTAAGAACTTTCGGGGAGGAGATGTGACCGCTTTTATGGGAGGAGCAGAGATTAACCTTACGCAGGCGGATTTTGTTGGAAAAGCTTCTGTAGACTGCTTTAATATGTTCGGAGGTACAAAATTGATCATCCCTCCTGACTGGGATATACAGAGCGAAGTGGTTGCTATCTTTGGGGGAATTGATGATAAGCGTCCTCCAATGCCGCATAGTGAACCGAGAAAAGTGCTGGTGCTGGATGGGACTTGCATGTTTGGTGGAATTGAAATCAAGAGTTTTTAAACCAATGATATGAGCTGGTTCATTTCCAAGATCATCTTCGAAGTTGATTGCGGTGTGCCCCGTCAACATCGTCAGTTTGAAGAGCAACTACGCCTGGTGGAAGCTACAAACCCTATCGAGGCTTATCATAAGGCAGTAGCTATAGGACAGAAAGGGCAGGAGAGCTTTTTAAATCAGAATCAAAAAGTGATTACATGGAAGTTCATAAACGTTGAGGAAATAAGGGCATTGGATAATTGGCACGATGGTATGGAATTGAATTCCATTATTAAGGAAGTTGAAGATGCACAAGCGTATGTTAATTTCGTGAATGATAAAGCCTCTGACTTCAGAGAAAATGTGTTCAAGGATTTAGTCACCACAACTTAACTGCATTGCCTACATCTTTGCTCAGGACCTTACGATTTCGTATTGCATTCAGTGCCTGGTGGGTTATGTGGTCTATCTTCCAGGTATATGTGCTCCAGGATTTTGGATTAAATGTGATGACATCTATACTGGATAGTGGAATAAGTAATTTGATGTTAGCAGGTTTTATCCTTGTTGTTTCAATCTCACTTCAATACTACATACCTCAAAAAAATTTATATGGATACCTGGTTGGTTTATCTGTTGTTCTATCTGCTTTTTGGCTGTTTTTAAGTCGTGTCATCCTCCTGCTGCTTATCCAGGATGACGAGAAATACAGAACTTTTTATTCAGATTCTTTAGAGATAAGAGGTGCTTGTGGATTCCTGATGTTGGCCTGCATGGCGTTAATCAGTGTACTATGGTATACTCAAAAAGACCAGGAAGAAATAGATAAGCGTAAAGCAGAAGTGGACAGGCTGGCAAGAGAGGCAGAATTAAATTCATTACGGCAACAACTGCAACCGCATTTTTTATTCAACAGCCTTAATTCTATTAATGCCCTTATTACCGCTCAACCGGTAAAAGCAAGGACAATGATTCAACAATTGTCTGACTTTCTGAGAGGCACACTGAAGAAAGATCATGCAGACTGGATACCTGTTGATGAAGAACTTAAACACCTGCAGTTATATCTGGATATTGAGAAAGTAAGATTTGGTCACCGGTTGTCAACTGAAATTCTCAACCAGGCAGATGAAGCTAAGATACCGGCGATGTTATTGCAACCTGTTGTTGAAAATGCCATCAAGTTTGGCTTATACGATACTACGGGTGATATCACCATCAGGATAAAAGCTAATGTGGATGATAACAAGTTGCTGATAACAGTATCCAATCCTTTTGACCAGGAAACAAGAATATCAAAAGCAGGAACGGGTTTCGGCCTCAGTTCTGTTCAAAGAAGATTGTACCTTTTATTTGGCAGGAAAGACCTGTTGAAAACCGATGCTACAGGAGATTATTTTATCACAACTATTACTATTCCACAACAATGAAGGCAATAATTATTGATGACGAACCTCTTGCCCGCAGTATAGTTAATGAGTTTCTCCAGGACTATTCTGCAGTGGAAGTAGTAGCCGAATGTAATGATGGATTTGAAGGGATAAAAGCAATTATGCAACACCATCCTGATCTCCTCTTTCTTGATATACAAATGCCAAAGATCAACGGCTTCGAGATGCTGGAAGTAATTGAGAATCCTCCTTTGGTGATCTTTACTACTGCCTTTGATGAATATGCCCTCAAAGCTTTCGAAACACATGCCGTAGATTATTTGCTTAAGCCATTCAGTAAGGAGCGCTTTGATAAGGCGATGGCAAAGGTTCTTACGGATGCGAATATGGGGGAACAAAAGAAAGCCACTGAACAACTGCTGCAATCAGAAGCCGGTACTCCTTCACAAAATGAAAGAATTGTTGTGAAGACAGGTGGCAAGATCAAGATCATACCCGTTTACCAGGTGTTGTATATTGAAGCTGCAGATGATTATGTAAAGATCCACAGTGCCGATGGAAGCTTCCTGAAGAATAAGACTATGACTCATTATGAAAAGATATTACCAACCAAAGATTTTGTGAGGATACACCGGTCTTACATTGTTAATGTGCAGGAAGTGACACGGATAGACGCGTACGATAAAGAGAATCACATCGCTATTTTACGCTCGGGTATTCAATTGCCGGTGAGTAAAGCAGGGTACTCACGCATACGTTCTATTCTGGGCATTTAGGCAGATATTAACTTCTATTCTCCTATAAATTTCAACCGGATATTGCCTTATCCAAAATGTTTCTGTGGCAAATATTTAGTTGTTAATACACTTTAACAACTTGCCTGGGAATCGGAGTTGATTTTCGGTAAAACCACTACCATACTGCATTCTATGGCTCAAAGTTATTTTGGAGATTGGAACAATAGCCTCAACTGTGCTTTATCCCTGGCCTGCTGCAGGGTACTTTTGTGGTGTTATCAGATAGACAATAAACTTATCATATAGCAAGCAATCGTTAGCCGTCCGCTGTTTCTACAGCGGACTTTTTTTTATTCCCTTCTCTGCAATAGTTTAAATCCATTTTATTCCTCACCGAAATGATAAGCCAGCTAAACGGCAATTCAGCACGGTCACTTATGTGTTCAATTCTGAGCAATCACTTAAGCAGGCATATTAATTAAACAGTATGAATTAATATCTTGCAATGCTATGGACGAAAAAGCGAGAGTAAAACTAGAAAAACTTAGAGAGCTGACTCAAGGTGATTACAAGGCGTTCTTATATGATTGTGATGGTACTTTAGCTGATAATGTAGCTTCACACAAAGCTGCGTTTGTGAAGGTAGCAGCTGAATTTAATATTGATCTTGATCCCTCACTTATAGATGAATTAGCCGGCATTCCAACGATTATCATAGCAGAAGAAATCATCAAACGGTATGATGCTGACTTTGATCCAACGCATTTTGCCACCCGAAAATCAACCGTCTTTGTTGACGAATTCCTGGAGAAAACCCTGCCCGTTTACTTTGTGGTAGAGCATCTAAAAGAGAATGTTGGAAAGACCAGGATTGCTGTTGTCTCTGGTGGGAAGCGCAGTACGGTCAGCAAAACTTTGCATGTAATTGGTGTTGATAAATATTTGGATGCATTGGTGTGTGCAGGTGAAACCAGGAGAGGGAAGCCGCATCCGGATCCCTTTCTTAAGGCTGCTGAATTGCTGGGTGTTAACCCGGAAGAGTGCCTGGTATTTGAGGACGGGCTGGCAGGTTGCAAAGGAGCAGAGAAGGCAGGTATGAAGTGGATAAGGGTGGACAAGATCACTTCAAAATAATAGCAGGCAATTCTGGCTATATCCCGACGACCTGTCCTATTCAATTTGCATAAAATTAAGACGCAGTTGAGACGGTGTTGAGACGGAGTTGACACGCTATTGAGACGCTGTTAACTGCGTGTAAACTGCGTCTCAACTGCGACTCAACTGTGTGTAAATGGCATATTAGTCCTATACATCACCTTATCTGAACATTTTGCTTATGGATGTTTTGTCTAAATTGTTTTCATTGGAGTAGGAGCCAACTTTTATTGCAAGGGGGACTTACTATTCATAATAAAAGCCAGTGGCACTATATGAATGTAATTTGTAACCACTGGCTTTCTTGGTAAACAATTGAAAACAGGAAAGATTTATTTAATTAAGTACACTCTTTTCTTTTTCCGTTTTAATCTTTGATTCCTCTTTAATCTTGTTCCAGCCACCCAATATGTTTCTCAAATTATGAAAGCCTTGCCTTTTAAACAGGGAAGCTGCGATAACACTTCGGTAACCAGAGCCACAATAGATGTACAGGTTTTGTTCCTCTTCGAAATTTGCAATGTTAACCACGTCGTTCAACTCACTTAAAGGAAGGTTGATGGCATCTTTCACATGACCTTCTGCAAATTCTGTTGGACGGCGAACATCCAGTACTACAAGATTATCATCGAAGGGTATATCCATTGCCAGTTCATCCGGTTCAATCTCAATGATCATATCAATCGGTTCTCCTGCAGCTTTCCAGGCATTGAAACTTCCATCCAGGTAGCCTATTACTTTACTAAACCCAACCCGGGCAAGGCGAATAATAGTTTCTTTTTCCTTACCTGGTTCGGTCACCAACAGTATTTCCTGGTCAAAAGGCAGCAGGCTCCCTGCCCATTCTGCGAACCGATCTTCAAG
>JBLNAY010000163.1:0-56305 GCA_050259715.1 Candidatus Dadabacteria bacterium | reverse complement strand
ACTTTAAACCGGATATTGTTCATACCCATGCGGCTAAGTCTGGTGCCTTAGGCAGACTGGCTGCTTCTAATCACCAGGTGCCCGCAATTGTACATACTTACCATGGGCATGTTTTTCACTCCTATTTTAATTCCTTCAGCACTAAGTTCTTTGTAAAAACGGAGAGATTCCTGGGAAGAAAGACTCATGCAATTATTGCCATCAGTGAAGCTCAAAAGAAAGAGCTAGCTTACGAGTTCAGGATAGCGCCTCCCCACAAGTTTAGAGTTATCCCCCTTGGATTTAATCTGGACAAGTTCCAAACAGACCAGGAAATTAAACGTAAACAATTCAGAACTGAATTTAATATTGCTGAAGATGAAATAATAATTGGCATCATTGGCAGATTAGTACCTGTTAAGAATCATATCCTCTTCATAAAGGCCCTTGCTCATGTACTACAGAATACCAAAAAAAAAGTAAAAGCCTTTATAGTGGGCGGGGGAGAAACAAGACCATCGTTAGAAGAAGCTGCTTCTCAAGCTGGAATTCCATTTTCCACAGAAAAAGATATATCGTTTTTCACTCCACTGGTATTTACCTCCTGGCGAAGTGATATAGATGTTATTAATGCCGGCTTAGACATCGTTGCACTTACATCTTTCAATGAAGGCACACCTGTAAGTCTTATTGAAGCACAGGCAGCAAACAAACCAATTGTCTCCACAAGAGTCGGGGGTATTAGCGATATTGTGCACGAAAATGAAACCGCCTTGCTCGCAGATGTAAATGATCAGGCACTTTTTTCCGATCACCTTTTGCGGCTGGTGCAAGATGATGATTTAAGATATCAATTAGGAAAAAATAGCAGCAAGTACGTTATGGAAAGGTTTAGCTATCAAAGATTGGTTACCGATACTGCAGCACTATACAATGAGCTATTAAGTGAAACTACAACTGCCCATGCTGTTCTTCGGTAAAAAGAAATTCACACCCCCTGCAGATCTCAGTTGGCTCGAAGCTGACATGCATTCACATTTAATACCTGGAATTGATGATGGTTCTCCTGATATAGAAACTTCGATGGAACTCATCTCAGGGCTTAAGGACCTTGGGTATAAACGTTTAATCACTACACCACATGTCCTATGGGATATGTACCAGAATACCCCGGAAATTATAAATAAGGGTCTTCAACAAGTGCAGATTGAAATAGCTGAACAAAAACTCGATATCACCATCTCCGCAGCCGCAGAATATTACATCGATGATCATTTTGAAGGTCAGCTTGCAGAAAAAGAGCCTTTGCTAAAACTTAAAGATAATTGGGTGCTTGTTGAATTTTCGATGGTCACTGCCCAAATGGATATTCAACAGATCTTATTCGAGATGCAGATCCAGGGCTACCAACCTATTATTGCTCATGCCGAACGTTATAGCTACCTGGCACGAAATAAGGCGTTTTATGATGAATTAAGGGATGCCGGATGCATGTTCCAGGTGAATCTTCTTTCGCTGATTGGCTACTATGGTAAAAATGTCCAGGAATTAGCTGAGTACCTTATTAAAAAGGCATACTACGATTTTGCCGGTACTGACATGCATAACGCCCGTCATTTAGCACAACTTCAGAAGGTAAGCAGTTCACCATTATTGGAACGGCTTAAGGATACAGGCAAGATAAAAAACCACCTCCTTTGAGTTAACTAAAAGTTCCACACTCTTACACTAGGCCGCATGTTGTTTAATCAACTGCACTAAATGGTTAGCCTGCACTACTCCTGATTGCCTCCACTTTACCTGTCCATTCTTAAATAACATTAATGTAGGTACCCCTTGTATCTGGAATTGCTGTGCTACTTCAGGGTTCTTATCCACATCCACCTTTATTATTGTTGCTCCTTCACCTACTGCATCCTTAGTTTGCTTCAGAATAGGTGCCATCATTTTGCAAGGGCCACACCATTCAGCAAAGAAATCTACCAGCACCGGTTTATTCGAATTAATCACATCTTTGAAGTTAGACATACTCGTTTTTCCTTTTAATCGCATATAGTATACCAGAGAGGTAACCTGCCTAATCGGCACCTAACAACGTGTAATTCCGCCTAAATTGGGAACTAAAACTGCCGTTTAAGCATTATTCCGAATAATTAAGAATTGATGTGTCTAAAGTCAAATTAAATGGGAGAGACCCTTTATAACATTATTCAGATCAATTGCTTTTCCCAGCACTCCATTAAACAGGTCTCCTTCTGATTTAACCCTGCTCAACATGTTTTTAAGAGTGAACTGGTTCATTTTCAATCCTTTTTTCACTTCATCCCAATGAAGGGGGGCAGAAACTGTAGCACCTGGTTTTGGTCGCACCGAATACGGTGAACATATTGTTTGAATAGGCCTGTTCTGCAGGTAATCAATATAAATCTTATCAGTGCGCTTTTGCGGATTACGTTCAATACTTGTAAATCCGGGTAATTCCTCATGAACCAGGTTCGCAATCAGTTCGGCCAACTGTTTACTTTGCTCATAATTATACTTTGCCCCTAGCGGAATATAGATATGGATTCCTGTTGAACCTGAAGTTTTTGGGAAGGATGGTATATCTAAACTCTTCAAAATTTCATAAACAACTCTTGCCGTTTTGATTACCTGTTCAAAAGTGTTTGTCCCCGGATCAAGATCCACAACACTCCAGTCTGGGTAATGTGGATTCTGTACCCTCGAATGCCATGGATTCATCTCTATGCACCCAAGGTTCGCCATATAGATAAGGGAAGCTGTATTTGAACAAATAAGGAAATCTTTATACTCTGTTGTAGATTCACTGAATCTCTCAAATGTGTTCAGCCATTTATCAACTTTGCCCGCCATGTTCTTTTGGTAAAAACTTTCGCCATTAATACCATTCGGAAATCGGTTTAAAGATTGAGGTCGATCCTTCATGTATGGCATAATGTATTCTGCCATGCTATAATAGTAGTTCAGTAAGTCACCTTTATAGATCTTCTCTTTAGGCCAATAAAGCTTCCTCAGGTTTGTGAGCTTTAGTTCATAATCATCTATAATTACCAGTTCCTGTTCTTTTTTCCCGGTAATTAATAGCTTACTTAAATCTTCATCGTCATCTTCTATAATTGCAATTGTGTCAACAGGAGATTCAACATTAAGTTCGAAGGCTGATTTGTCATTTCTCAAACCCTGGAATGATGCATGCCTCATCAATCCCTCGGAAGTGATCTCTGTATATTTTACTTCGCAAACAAGAAATGGCTTTAGCCATACAGTAGAAACACCAAGTTTAGGCTCAGGAGCAAAAGGTGATACTTTAGTACTTAAAGGCAGCATTTTAGTGAGCAACTCTGTTTGCAAATGCTGGTTGAATCCTGTTCCTACCTGTCCTATAAACTTTAAAATTCCTCGTTCGTAAATGCCTAACACCAAAGAAGAAAACTCCCTTTCAGTATCTGCATTCCTGGTGTAGCCACAGATGATGGCTTCATGTTTTTCTTCTGCTTTTATTTTCAACCAGCTTTTAGAGCGGCTGTCAGGTATATAAATAGAATCTTTTCTTTTGCCGATAATTCCTTCCAGCTTATTCTCTTTTGCCACTTCAAAAAATTCCACTCCGACTTCGTCAATGTGGTCACTATACCTGATAGTTCCTGATTCAGGCATCACCTGTTTTAAAATCTCTCTTCTTTTATAAAGAGGTTCGTCCATCAGGTTAATCCCTTCTATCCATAAAAGGTCAAAAACATAATAGACCAGGTCACCTTCCTGTTGTGTTTCCCAAAGTTGAATCCTGTTAAAGTCTGGTCGCCCTTCATCATTTACTACCACTATTTCCCCATCCACCACTGCATTGATCTTCCATTCTTTTAAAGCATCGTAAATGCCTACGAATTTTTTATTGAAGGAATGATCATTTCTTGATCTAATGTCAATGTCCGGTTCTCCTGGTGTAAACGGGCTCTTACCATTATTTATATATGCCATGGCCCGGTAACCATCCAATTTCAACTCAAACTGCCATCCTTCATTAGAAAAAGGCTCACCTACCAATGTGGCAAGCATCGGCTTTAAATGAAGGGGCATTTTTGTTAAGGGAGCTGTGGGAGCAATATCCTTTGCAATTGCTTGTATACTGTTTTTGAGTTTTTTGACCTCTGTAACTTTTTCATTCAGGGCTTTGGCCTGCTTTGGATTACTTGTCTTGTTCCCAGGCTTTCTTTTTTCTCCAGGTGAGGATTTTAGTTTCTTATTCGTATGGTTGGGAAGGGGCATAATGATTCTTTTAAGTTAATGCCAGCCTTGGAAAAGGATCCTTAAATATTCCTTTCAGGCGAATTGCTATGTAAACTATAGTAAGGCTATTATCCAAGTGATTATCACTATTTAGAAACTTATTAGTACTCCTTTTTAAAGATACCAATTGGTCCAGCAAATTCATAACGGATAGACTAAATATAATCGACCTAAACGACTGCCGTAATACAATTGTACTTCTAGGAAAGCTTTAAATTACTGGAAAACACTTACCTCGCCTTATTTTGCTTCCAAGAGAAAATACCCATTATGCTTAATAAATTCAGCTTAGCAGAGGGAATTTTAACACATTTTCGTCTTCCAAATCACCTGAACTGACGAAAGTCTTTACATTTTTATTCTTTTTTGTTTTTGTTTGCCCTTCAATAGGAGGACTATAAATATGAAAAGTATTATACGTATCCTGGTTATAGCCCTACTGTGCACTTCTGTTTTCAGTAGCCGGGCTCAAAAAAAAGTAGTACACAACTACATTTCAAAGTACCAGACTCTTGCAGTCAATAAAATGAAGCAATATGCTATTCCCGCCAGTATTATACTTGGGGTTGCTATTGTGGAAAGTGATGCCGGGAAAAGTGCTATCTGCAAAACCTTTAAAAACCACTTCGGGATTGTTGGCAAGAACTCCAACTCTGTAGAGCGGCTTGGTTACAAATCAATGTACAGAGAGTTCATTTCTGATTCAGCATCTTTCGAAACATTCTGCCATGTAATCGTAAAAAAGAAATTTTACCAACAGCTAAAGGGTACGTTTGATTACCATGAATGGTTGAAGAGAATGAATGAAGCAAAATATGCTGAAGCCCAACAAAAATGGGTAAATAAAATAAAGGCAACCATTGCTATGTTCCGCCTTTACGATTTCGACCTCATGTAGTTTACGAAATTATACATCTAAAAAAAATCAGGTCAAAAACCTGATTTTTTTATTTCTGTTACAGGATAGGTCCCCTGTCTTCACCACGATTCCTTCTCTTTGTACCAGAGTTCTGGCCACCTTTTCTTCCGGCTTGTCTTGCTTCATCGGCACTCCATTCGTGGGCAACCCCTTGCTGATGGGCAGCCCGGCCACCCTGGCTGGCTATCTGGCGTTGACGTTCCGGATCCATAGCAGCAAAGCCCCTGCGTGAAGAACTTCTCTTTTCTTCGCTTCTTGGCTCCATTTCGTTGTTTGTCATAACTGTTATTTTAAATGTTTTGAACTATTGCTTTTCACAAGTAAATATGAAAATAAGATGCCTGTAGAGCTCCGCCTTATTAAGCGGTCATTTTAATGCGAATACTACCTTTTTGTCTTAACATTTGAGTATTATTATCAACAGTCGAGCTTTAGATGCAAACGTTATACTAATACACAGCATTCCGCCTTAAACAATCACACTTCTTTCCTTTTGTGGATAACCTCATCCTTAAATATATCGGCTAGTTAAGCATAAATAAGATTACCTTGCGATTGAATACGTCTTTTCCCTGTTAACCTCATAACCTTAATCGCGAACACCTTTAACAGCTTAAATTCTGATTCAGTTTAGTTCATTTAAAAAGTTGTTACATGGCAAGAATCTTCACAACAAAGTTCGAGTTCAATAAAAAGGTTTATGATGCAATTATAACTATCATCCCAAAGGATGGTGAAGCCAGTTTTAATATTAAAGTGATTGATCTGAATCTTGGCGAACTTTTGCCTGATGGTGAAATAAAGTACCAGGGTACGGAAGGTTTTAAAAAGCTTCCCCTTATGAACGATCGTTTAGGAGAGTCATTAATGCATTGCATTCACTCTGCAATAGAGAAGCACCTGGTTACTTTATAATAAGAAATGTATGCCTAAATTGACCCGACAACAGAACCCCTATTTCATTTATGCCGGTATTGACCACGATCTCATTGCTGACCTAAAGCAGCAGTTAGCCACTTCAGATACCTCGATAGATCTGGTTACATGTGATAATGGACTGCAACTTATTAAAAAGATTGAGGAAGTAAAAGTCAACGAAGCTTATCCTGAACTCCTTATTCTTACCCGTCATATGAAAAGGCTGGACGGAAAAGAAACTCTTCAATTGTTGCGATCGGACGATATCTACAAATTAATACCAGTCATTATTTTCCTGGACAATGATGACCAGGCAGATTCTTCTTATTTCATGAACCTGGGAGCGGATGTAGTTGAAGTATATTGGAAAGATTATGTAGAGAAGATGACCAGCACCCTTTGTAATTGGTTATCCTAAATTTTTGATCAGCTTACTCAATTAACAATCTGCAGAGCGAAAAGCTCACCTTTTGGAGTTATTTTTGCCATCCTTTATTGATGCCCAAAGCGTCAATTCATTCTTAACCTTCAATCTTTTTTCGTTGATCTTTATTATTCTATTTTTCATAGGTCATTGGTACCTCTCGCTGTTTTCACAATCTTTTTTCCTGCATAGATACGCTTCTCACAAAGCTTTTAGCATGAACTGGTTCTGGGAACGTTTCTTCTTTCTTTTTGCATATCTAACCCAGGGCTCTTCTTATATGAGTCCGCGGGCATATGGCATCATGCACCGCATGCATCATGCTTATACAGATACAGAACTTGATCCGCATTCACCTTCGTTTGACAAAAACATTGTCAAAATGATGAAGAGAACCCGGGATGTGTATCGCGGCATTTTTCACCGGTCTTTAAAAGTAGAGGAGCGTTTTACAAAGAATGTCCCTGAATGGCGTTGGTTTGATAAATGGAGTAACAGTGTTGTCTCCAGGATTGTATGGACAGTAATCTATGTATGGCTCTACCTGCAATTTGCTCCATCACTTTGGTTTCTTATCCTCATACCGATCCACGTGTTTATGGGCCCAATCCATGGAGTGATCATTAATTGGTATGCCCATAAGTATGGCGACCGCAACTTTGAAACGGATAATACTTCAAAGAATTTATTCAAGCTGGACTGGCTCATGCTTGGTGAAGGATATCATAATAATCATCACAAATTTCCGTCACGTAGTAACTTTGCATATAAGAGGGGTGAGATCGACCCGATTTATCCCGTAATTGTATTACTTAAGAAACTCCGAATTATCAGGCTTAACAAGGATTAATTTAAACCAGGTAATCATAATATATGTCTATCATGATTCAAAATACTTCATTTTCAAAGATTATTAAGGCTGGTGATCGCCAGCATGAGTTTAACTTCCGCCAGCTTTCAGGTGGCGAGGATAAGTTTCATGTGGATGTTCCGGATGTTAAAGGGAACCGTATTATCTTTTATATGGTAAGGAATGATAAAGATGAGTGGAAATTGTCTGAGAAGCTTCCTTCCTGGATCCAGGATGCTGAAACCGCCCTCAGTGACGCCATAAAAGAAGAGACTCAACGCATTGCACTGAAAAGAAGATCGATGTAAAAGAGCAAACATATTTTCATCTCCAGGGGCACTATGCCCCTTTTTTTATGCCCTGACCTATTGCATCGTTTGACACATTATTCCTCTCCTTCTGTCGTTTCCAAAGCTTTACCTCCTGGTTCATAAAAGGTTTGCAGGGATTTTGTAAGGAGTATGCAAGGGTTTTGCACCATCAAACTCTATGGATACTCCCTGCAAACCCTTTAGTTACTGCGTAGAAACGCTTTGTAAACCGAAGTTGTGGTAATAGGGATTAAATACAGTAATATCTATTTTCTTTCTTTCAATAGATTATAAATGAATGCCTTTATATAGGTTTTGTACATGTAACATTTGATAAAAATCATTTGTATTTAGCTAAAGGATGTAGTAAATTTACACTATGGCCAAACAAGTTGGCGAATACAGGTTTGTGGGCACTACGGAAGATGGATTGTGCTTCTATAAAATGGAAGGAGAGTACTATGTGCGGCGTAAAAGCTGCCTTACGGGAAAGATGTTTCGCACCCGTAAGTGCTTTGAAGGAAGCCGCAGGAGTTGCGTGCGGCTCGCCAGGGGTAGCCAGATAGCAGCGACAGTATATGCTGACTTTGAAAAGCAGACCGGCATGTATAAGCAACTGAAATCCAGGGCTATTGCTTTATTGAAGGAAGGGTTACCGGAAGAAGAAGTGCAGCATAGTTTATACCTCTTTGCATTGGAACTTCAACCACCTAAGCAGCAAGGATTAAGGAAAGCAAGGATTATCAATTATTCTATAAAAAATAAACCGGCACCTGTTTTCAAGTTGTTGCCATTTCCAACTCACAGGTACCTGTTCAGGAGATTCAGATCGACAGCCTAATTGAATATAATGAGCGAATCTGAAGTATCCGGAAGTACCCGGGTTAGCTTCAGATCACCCTCCCCGAGGTTGAAAGGAAAGTAAGTGTACTGAAGGAAGTATCACAATTAAAAGAATTGAAGCACAGATGCCTGAAACAGCGGAAACAGCTGAATGCATTAGTTGAACTGAAGAAAGAAAAATAACCTTAGTAACCTTTTCTATTAAACTGCTACCATAGAAGGTCTGAATCTTTCAAAGAAGGCGTGCTCTAAACGAGGTCTATGGTCGGGATGGGAAAGTTCAATTAATGCTTTCGCACGTTGTTTTAAACTCTTGCCGAAAAGATCCACCATTCCATATTCGGTAACAACCCAATGAACATGGCCACGTGTGGTTACTACCCCTGCTCCCTCTTTCAGGAACGGGACTATTCTGGAAAGACCTTTTGAAGTAGTGGATGGAAGTGCAATAATAGGTTTCCCACCTTCAGATAAAGATGCGCCCCTGATAAAGTCCATTTGTCCACCAATACCGGAATATTGATAAGTACCAATAGAGTCGGCGCATACCTGCCCGGTAAGATCAATTTCAATAGCACTGTTTATCGCAGTGGCTTTCGGATTCTGACGTATTACGCTGGTATCGTTAACGTAGCTGATGTCCATTAACCTGATCTCAGGATTATCGTCAATAAACTCGTACAGCTTTCTTGTACCAAATACAAACCCTGTAACAGACCGGCCTATATTCAATTTCTTTTTACTATTGTTAATCACACCACTCTTGATTAATGGAATAACACCATCAGAAAGCATCTCGGTATGAATACCAAGGTTTTTATGCCCAGTTAGATTTTTAAGCACCTGGTCGGGTATATTCCCAATACCCAATTGCAGGGTGGCACCATCTTCTATCAGGGAAGCAACATAACTACCTATTTCTTCCACTTGTTCATTTACATTAGCGGAATAGTCCAGTTCCGGTAGGGCACATTCCAGGTAAACAACCGCATCCAACTTCTTAATATGAATGAAGCCATCACCATGCGTCCGTGGCATTAATGGATTTACTTGTGCTATAACATACTTTGCCTTTTCAACAGCAGCCTTAGCAATATCAACAGAAGTTCCAAAGCTGCAGTAGCCATGTTTATCAGGTTCGGACACCTGTATTATAGCCACATCAATGGGCAATATATCGCGGCGGAATAACTGGGGTATTTCACTTAGGAATACAGGAACATAATCTCCGCATTCACTGTTTACCATTTGCCGGGTAGATGAAGATACAAACAGGGAATTGAAGAAGAAGCTATTATGATACCTCGGATCATTAAACTTCACATCTCCATAGGCAGTAATGCTCACCAGTTCTACATTATGTAGTTCACGATAACGTTCAAGCATTGCGTTCACCAGGCATACAGGGGTAGCTGCACTACCGTGTATAAACACACGGCTGTTAGATTTAATGTTCCTGACTGCTTCCTCTGCTGTATTATAGATTTTCATGGTTAAGGAATATAGAAGTAATTGTTAGCCGCTTTTGTAATTTCAATCGCAAAGGTAAACTATAAACAACCGTTCTTTTGTTGACCAGGGTTACTTAGAAGTATTGTATTTATTAGCTGTTCTGCTGATAACAGTAATGTTAAACACTGACAATAATCATCTTTGCTTCCAGGGATAGAAGTAATATCCGGCGAATTACTTAGCAATAACTGCAGATAATTCTATTGAAATTAAAAAGCCGGATATGTAAACATCCGGCTTTACTTCTATATCGAAGAACTATAAGTAAGTAGATTATGCTATGATTTATTTTCCTCCACCAGTTCTTCAGCAAAGGTTACAGCTACAGATCCGGTGACTGGTTCTTCTTCCTCGTCTTTGAGCTTTCCTAACTTCCTGATCTTGTAAATGCGCGTAATCAAATAAATGAGTGTGCCCCAAACTAAACCAATGATGGTGTAGGCCATAAATAATAACCAAATGGGTGCTCTTCCACCACGTGCCCACAAGGTTCTCGTGCCGAAAGTGCTCTCATGCTTTACATAAACACCCCATGGTACTGACTTTTCTATTGATAATGTTCCGAACCTGTCATTATCTTCTACTTTAGCTACCAGTGTTAAGTTGCCTTTTAGATCACCGGGAAGATTAGTCAACTTAAATTCACCTGAGGCTTGCCCTAATGAATCTGTAGTATAACTTTCTTCATCACCTATTTTCAGATCACCACCGAGGCGGCGTACTCCAAGTTTGAGTTCCACATCTTTTGTGGGAACCCAGTTGCCATTTTCAAAGCTCAGTACTTGTGCAGTAACTTTTCTTGTGCCGTCTTCATTGGCTGTATCTACTATTATTTTAGCCTTGGCAACTTCTAATTCTGAAGTAGTTTCATCATAAACCTTAGTAGCTGGTGCTACGGCAATGAATTTATGAGTTGTAGTAGCTGACCATTTCTCTTTCAATGATTGGGGCAGAATAGCCTTTGCTTCACCTTTCTCATCCGTTTTTACTAATGACACAAGGTTGTCATTGCTAATGCTGTCAAGGTACAGGTTAACAGGAGTCTGTTTCTGTGGCTGCAACTTATTATCAGCCTTAAGCTGGGTTTTAAGTTGTAAGTATTGGAAACTATTATTGGATACCTGGTATTTAAGATTAATCATTAAAGTGGGCTTTTCCTCATCCTGTGCAAAGACTGAAGACAAGGAAAAGGAGAAGGCAACGAATAGAATAAATGCTTTCATGTTATGCAGCTTTTTCATCTTCGTGAATTGTTTCGTGAATTGGAATAATTGGAAATACCCTGGCAAAGAAGGTGATTATCAACAGTGCTCCTGCAAGTGATCCCATTGCAATTGCCCACTCCTGCCAACTCGGAAAATAATGGTGAAATTTTTCCGGTGCATCATGCATAGGCATGAACGGATGTAATAGGGTAGGAGTCACTATAAGATACCGTTTGAACCATGCACCCACAACCACCATGATCCCGACAATGAACATCGGGAGTGGTTTGCGTCCGGCTTTAAAGATTAAGACGAATATCGGTATGATCATCCCAACTAAAATTGCAAACCAGAAGACAGGCGCAAACTCCCCGGCGAAAAGATTTGTAAGGTGCACATCTTCCGTTCTCTTCATTTTAAAGGCAGGAATCAGGTATTCATTCACATTAAAGTAGAGATATAGCAATGCAAGTAACACTACTATTTTGCCCATTTTTTCGAAATGATCTTCAGTAATGTATTTTTCTAAATGATAGTATCTCCTGAAAACATACATGGCAACAACAACACCACCAGCACCTACAAGAAAAGCACCTGATATGAAATATGCACCGAAATTGGTACTATCCCATCCGGGGCGATAGGTTGTAGCAAACAGCCATGAAGTGACCGTGTGTATAGCAAATGCAACAGGTATTATTGTTATACAAAGAATAGTTATTGCCTTTTCACTGATGTGGATTTGGGCTTTTGTTCCCCTCCAGAATGATCCGAGGAAATGGTAGAACTTGTTCAACCAGTTTGGTGAATTTGACTTGTTTCTCAACATGATCTTCAGGTCAGGTAACATAGGGAAATACAATAGCAATAAGCTGATGAAAAAGTAGGTGCCGATTACAATTACATCCCACATTATAGGAGACTGGAGACGACCATAAATGAAAAGGTTGTAAAAACGGTCAGGACGTCCCATATCGACAACAATGATGATGGAAGCACAAACAATGGCCGCAACAGCAATGATCTCGGCGATCCTTGTGAGTGGAGTGCTCCACTTTACATTCAGTAATCTTAATACGGCAGTGATTAATGAACCTACAAGGCTGATAGCAACGAAGAACACGAAGTTGGATATATAAATGCCCCAGGACACATAGTCACCCATATGAGTAACCATCAAACCTTTGGACAATTGCTGAACATAAGCGTATATACCCACTAAACAAATTGCTATAAGAAGGCCGGTCCATATCATGCCACGGGGGCCGAATTTCTGGGGCAGTAGATCTTTTGTTATTTGATCCTGCAAAGGAGTAGCAGAAGTTTTCACAATTGAATTATTTTAGTTAAGCTTTCTTTTTTTCGTTCTCTTCACCTACTTCAAAGGGGAAGTTCCTGTTGACCGGAGGCAAATAGTAAACGCGTGGTTTAGTACCGAGATCTTCCATCAGCCGATAACCTGCTTTATCTTTCACCAGGTCGCTGAACCGGAAAGTCTCTGAGCCATTTGTTACAGTATCCTCATTCATGTCACCAAAGAAGAAGACACCATTTGGACATGCCTGTACACAATGCGGCAGATCACCTGCGCGAACCATATCAGGGCAGAAGTCGCACTTACCTACTGTACCTTTTTTTTGTGGCACACTGGTCTCAGGGGAATAAGGCTTATTTGCTATTTCTTTAGGCACTCCCGGATCTTCCCAGTTAAAGACTCTTGTTGAATAGGGACAGGCTGCCATACAGAAACGGCATCCTATACAACGGTTACTATCAATGGCAACAATGCCATCCTGCCTTTTGAACGTGGCATCCACAGGACATACTTTTACGCACGGAGGTGAATCACAATGCATACAAGTAGTGGGTTGCCAATATTTAGCAGTATTCTCTCCATCCTGCATAGGGTGCACCTTTATCCAGTTCTGTCCCGGATGTACATGGTGCATATGATCACATGCCGATTGGCATTTCTTAAGATTCTTGCAGCGGGAGAGATCAATCACCATTACAAAGCTTTTCCCCGGTATACCTACTCTTGCAGCTGCGTTAGATACTGTTGGTAGATCAGGCACCGGTTTCAGGAATGCTTTATCTACTTCAATGATATCTCCATCAACAGAAAGTAGTTTCACTTTCTCCCCGGATGCCATTATGTTTTCATCCTGTGGTTGGAAGGGATTAACCTTCCCACAACCCACAGCAAGGCCGGTCAAGATGCCAGCAGTCAAAAATTCTCTCCTGGACGTTTCTTTTTTCATTTGATTTGAATTAGAGTGAAGGTTTGTTATTGTTGATCCAGGTATGTATGTCATCATGCCTGATCTTCTTTTTTGCAGCAGGAATTTTGGAAAGGTCAACTTCAACTAACCTTCCATCCTGTGTAAGCATTTTTGCTGTTTTAGTTTCTTTCTTCTTTTTTGAAAATTGAAGAAAGGCAGGAACTACCAAAACAGAGCTTAAACCTAAACCCCAACTGAGAAATTTCTTCCGGGAGACCTTAGTATTTTCAGTGTTCATAATTTTTTAAATAAAAGGTTTTAAAGTAGGGTATTGATGGCCCTTTAAATAGTATGGAGATCAATGACAGCTATGATTAACAGCAGAAGTTTTTATAGCAGCAATCCCTATAGAAGACGAAAAAGTAATAACATGAAAATAAACCGGGCACAATCGCCCGGTTTCCTATAGAGGGAATTGCATGAATAAATTACTTTTTGAAAGTGCGGATGTAATCAATTACAGCCCAGATCTCATCCTGGTCGGAAATCTTTTTCTTAAAGCTTGGCATATCTTCCCTGCCTTCTGATGTCTTGTAAAATAAAGCTCCATCAGATTGCTTCTGAATATCTGCCTTTGTAAAATCGTCTGGAAGAGTTTTTAATTGAGCTGCTTTCGGTCCGTCGCCCTTGCCGGTTTTGCCATGACATGATTGACAATGCTTTGACCATACTTCCTTTCCAGTTGCCAATGCTGCTGCATCTGACTTTACCGGGTTAGCCATCTTTGCAAACTTATCCGGGACTGGCCATGGATCATTGTATTTGGCCACAGTGAAACTTGCTCCTACTACAAATACCAGAGGCAGGACCAGTGAATTTAATTTCATAACGTTTGATTTTGAATGTGAACAATTAGAATTTTGATGTTTAACAAAAGTTCTCATGAATGTTACTAACAAACCTAAAATTGTAGTTCTAACATTAAAATGACAAGTGTCATTTAGGGAACTGATTAAATTCAGGATCTAAGGGTATCGGAATAACCAAAGTGAGATATGTAGCATTCATAATGTATGATTTGCTCATTAACAAGAGGTAATGAGTTTATTTTTCATTTATTTATATATCTTTTCTGTGCCTTTAAAATAATCCGGCACTTGTGTGTCAATGTTAGTCATATCAATCAATAAAGGATTCTTGTGACCATCATAAACAAACATTCCTATTGGATCCTGTTCCTTATCGAGATCGATAACCTTTACTATTTTCTTATCTTCCAGGAACCCCAGGTAACGTATATTGGCTGATTCTACCACTTTTAAACGTGGCCAGTTTTGTTTTAAGAAAATGTGCGCATTTCTTACCATGTAGAAAAATTCGTGCATGCTTCCTTTAAAAACCTGGTCGTCTTCAGCTGCTTTCAGCTTTTGTAATTGTATGCTATCCGGTTTATAGAAAATAGCTGCAGCAGTTGAAACAAACAAAGTGTCCTGGTAAGTGGATCCCGGCTTTTCTACATGCTTCTGTGTATGTTTGATTGGTTCTATTGTTGCCGATTGTTTTTTGCTGCTACATGCGAAGACAACAATAATTAATAAAATCAGTGAGCTTTTTTGCCTGACATTATTATTTAAATCTTGCAAACTCATATGGTTGATTGTTTCGCAAAATGAATTATTTGAATAAAAAAGCCCTAAGAACAAACCCAGGGCTTTTCTATTACACCGGCCGGTTCTAGTAATTCCACAACCTTGTAATATTGAAACCAATGAGGAACTTGCCATCTGCATAATTATTATGATTATACAGATTGTTCCTTGCCTGGTTCAACAAGGAGTAATTACCAGCAAACACCTGGAATGCGTGGCTACCAGTGCTGAATTCAAAACCAAATGAAATATTTGGATTGGGATTATTGGTGGTATGTTTAGTAATAGGCTGATCATAATTCACGATCACCGAAGTCACATTTGTTAACTTATACCGTGCACCAACTGAAACAGCAATATGGTCATTCTTCATTTCACCTGCCACTATACGGGTAGCACTGTCAACCTGCTTATAGAAACCATTCACAGAATTCTGGTGACTTACGCTTGGTGCAACCTGCAGGGAGAACTTATCAGTGATCTTACGTGCAATGATCAATTGATTAAAGAACAGGAATCTGTCAGTTGAATAAGTAAAGATTCCCTCACCATTGGTAATTTTTGATTTGCTGAACAGGGCAGAGAAGGCAGTATTCTCTCCATCTTTCCTCGTATCAAAAGCAACACTACCGTAGTAAGTGACACTCACCGGGTATTGTCCCTTTGTTTGCTTTACCAGCGAATATTTAGCACTCGCATCCCAAAGCATGTTGGATTTTGTTATACCTAGCCCAAGATTTAATTTATCTACGGGAGCATAGCTAAATCCTAACCTGATATTGGAAGGAGCAAAGAATCCCCAGAAGTCCTGGTATCCTTTTTCAATTGTTCCAAAGCGGTGCTGGATGTCCATTTCAAATGTCTTCTTTACGGGAACCATCACTGTTTGATTATCGATTATCCAGGCACTTTCGAAAGTGTTTTTTACTGGTTTTACTTTCAGCACCCTTGGCGTTTCAGCTGCTTGTGCAGAACTATCATCCTGTGCAAACGAACTGGCCGCAATCATAACAGACATTGCCACGATTGAAAACCGGAATAAGGTGCTACAATTTATTATTGATTTCATTTGTAGTAAGTTTAAAGTCATTAATTGTTTGGAGCACCGTTTCTGATCCAGTCAAAAACTTTCGCTTTATCCTTAGCTGAAGGAATATACTCCGACATTTCACCGGTGATCATGATGTATAACTTGCTGGCCTTTGGCACCAGTGTGTTAACATAACCACCATTGACGATAGATTTATAAGATACATCTAATGTCATTGTTGGAGTATGAAATCCAGGAGCATGACAACCTGATAATGCGCAGCTCTTGTTAAATACAGGCGCCAGGTCTTCTTTAAAACTTACAAACTGCGGAGGACCATCCGGGTCAGTCTCCGGGCTGATAATGTCTTTGTAGCAACCTGTAAGGCCCAGGCCCAGGGCCACAAAGCATATCATGCATAAATAGATATAAACTCTTTTCATTGTTACAGTTTTTCAAGTGAACTAATACTGATTATTTGTTGTTGAAGTTCATATTGCATACAAGATCAATCTTGTCCGCAATGCTTGTACTAGTCACACCAAAATCGCGACAATTGAAAGAGAATTGCAGTTGTAATCCAAACACCTTATAAGAATTGGTACCGCTTGTAACAGTTCCAACAGGACTGAAATGTAGCTTACCTACAATTTGTTTGGTAGCTGGAGCAGCTAGTCCGCCTTTCCAGGTAAGATCGAGTGTTACAATGTAATCATTACTGGTAGGATCTAATTCAACCTTAGTGCTGTGGATCTTTGCGAGATTGGCAGGAGTTAAATTCTGTACGCCTGCAACAATCGCCGTAGTGCCTAAAGAAGTAAGTGCACAACCAGCATCTCTTCCCGGTTCTCCTGTATTAAAGGTGTTCAGTTGAACATAACCATCCAGGAAAGTTTTTGTAGGATCACTCTCATAAAAAGCCCATGAATTGTCTTTTAATGGCTGGCCTGTAGTGTTATAATTGATGGCAAGATCATTTGATACATTAGCCATCCCAAACTGGTTGAATCGACCAGTCAAAAGTCCGGCAGCATTCATATATTGTGTAGACCATTGAACATTAGAGTGTACTTTATCCAATTTCCATTCGTTTGGATTTCCCGCTGTCATATTTCCGGGGAGAAGTACTTCAGTTCCCCTGGTTGCTTTTGGAGTGGTATTAACCAGGGCGTCATTCTCGTGAGTACAGGAAACAATATATCCGATACTACTTACAAGCAATGCAATAATTAAATAAGGTGTTTTAATAAAACTTCTCATAAAAATTTGTTTGATTTTGAAATGTACCGGAAAGCTATTGCGACAAAAAAGTCTTTTTAATGACATACATCAAGGTCTTAAATGACCATAATCATATATGTCATCTTTATGTCAAAAGAAGACAGGTATGTCTTGATTATGGATGTGATGAAATGTAAGCCAGATAAGGGTTTGATTGAATTTAAAAGCAGACCGGTACGTCTTAAAATAGCTGACGAAAATCAGTCAGAATACTGATTAAGTTATTAATGAGCGTAAAAAAAATTTGTGCTATTTTTCAAATGATCGGAAACGTTATATTTGGAAGGGATAGTTTTCAAATCTAAAAGTGTTATAAAATTCACGAAAGAAGTGTAAGAAAGTTGCATCCTTTTATTCTTATATCGCTTTGCTGAAGATTTGTTTTTCATTACTTCCTGCGCGCAGTAAATGAAGATCGAAAGCTGCGCAAACAACACGGATAAAATAGTGTCCTTGTTCTGTAAGTCTTACTCCGTTTTCATTCCAAATAATCAATCCATCATCAGCAAGTTCGGGCAGCAGCGGGAACGTATACTTTCTAAGTAACGGCAGATCTTCGATATTAAAATGGGTAATTGAACGACAACTGATATTTAAAATATAGTTCTTAAAATCTACGTCTTCTTTATTAAGCACGTACCCTCTTTTAATTGCCAGTACACCTTTGTTTATCGCGTCATAATAATCATGCAAAGTTTTTTCATTCTGTGCAAACGCATTACCAGTGTCACTGATGGCTGATACTCCCAGTCCTAATACCATCCCGGAATTCTGAGTAGTATAGCCCATGAAATTTCTGTGTAGTTTACCATTCAACCTGGCCTTGTAAAGATCGTCATGCGGAAGCGCAAAATGGTCCATACCTATGTCGAAATATCCAGCTTCAGTAAGCAGCTCTTTGCCTTTCAGATACAGGTTAATTTTTTCTTCTGCACCTGGCAGATCATTTTCATCAAACAACCTTTGGCCTCTGCTCGTCCAGGGTACATGTGCATAACTGTAAAATGCAATTCTATCGGGTTTTAATTCGATGATTTGTTTTATAGTACGTTCAATGCTTTCCAGCGTTTGCTTGGGAAGACCATAAATAAGATCGAAGTTTACTGAAGTAAATCCAACCTTCCTTGCATTGTCTGTTGCATTTTTTACATTCTGTATAGGTTGTATGCGATTAATTATTCTTTGCACTTCCGGATCATTATCCTGCACGCCATAACTAATTCTCCTGAACCCCGCTTTATACAAAACATTCAAATGTTCAATAGTGGTATTGTTTGGATGTCCTTCAATACTAAATTCATGTTTTGGATGAATGATGCTGGTCTTGAAAATATTATCGAGGAGTCTTTTCAGATTCTTTGGTGAAAAGAATGTAGGTGTTCCTCCCCCCAGGTGAATCTCACGTACCACCGGTATTTGCTTCATCAGTTTGCGATAGAGATTCCATTCTTTTTCTATTATCTCCAGGTACTCTTCTTCTACTTTATGATTGGTAGTTATTTTTTTATTACACCCGCAATAGGTACATAGTGTTTCGCAAAAGGGTAGGTGTATGTACAAGCTAATTCCATTCACATGATTTTGCTCGGCAAACTTTTCTGTAAAGCACCTTTGCCAATCCTCAATCGCCAGATCATCTTTCCAGTATGGCACTGTAGGATAGCTCGTATATCTCGGCAACGGCCGGTTATACTTTCGCACTAACAGAGGATTCACAACATCATTGTTCATAGCCTAACAAATGTAATTTCCTCCAAAAAAATGCTATATGACTGTTGTTACTTTATTCCACGAGATTTATCATATGAATGAAAATAGCCTTAAAACAAGGCTGTTTTAAGGCTAAATACTTTTAAAAAGACCAAAGAATCCCTTTCTTTTTACAGTTTTGTGACTGCTCTTTTTCTAGTAAAGTAAATTTTTCAGCTTTTCAAGGTTAATGATGGAGATTTTACCACTTTTAATATCGATTAATTTCTCGCTTTTGAAATCACTTAATGTTCTGATCAGTGATTCCGTTGCAGTTCCAACGTATTGTGCTATATCGTCCCTTGAAAACTCGATGATATTATTCTGACCTGTTTTATTGAACTTCTCATGAATATCCACCAGTGCCTTGGCTACTCTTTTTCTCAGTGAGCTATAAGCAAGGTTTAGTAAACGTTCTTCCTTTTCTTTTACATTGGAAGTAACAATACGGATAAATTTGGTGGCTATATTAATGTCGCTATAGATCATTTGCAGGAATTCCTCTTTCGGAATCTGCATGATCTCAGCATCTTCAAGAATGGTAGCGCTGTCATCGTAATTTTTATCTTCTATAAGCGCCGTATAGCCTATAAAATCTCCTGCACTAAATAGGTCAGTTATATATTCCTTCCCATCTTCATGGGTTTTAAATGCTTTTACTTTTCCACTCACCAGGTAATAGAGGTACTTAGGCCTTTTGGTTTCCTGGTACAGGGTCTGTTTCTTACTAAAGTGCTCCACAGCATACTGCTCTGATAAATGCTGAAGTAAACCGGTTTCTTTTACATCGCGAACAAATTGAGCTAAACCTGCAGGGCTGGCAGAATAGGTATTTTGGAGTAATTCTGCTTTCTTCAATCTTACCTCTATGGCATTGAGCAATTCAATATCTTCAAACGGCTTGGTGACATAATCATCTGCGCCCATTTCCATTCCTTTTCTAAAGTCACTACGTTCTGTTTTAGCAGTCAGGAAAATAAAGGGTATATATTGCGTTTCAGGGTTTTTCCTCAGTAAGTGTAACACACCATAACCATCGAGTTCGGGCATCATAATATCACATACAATCACATCAGGTCTTTCCCTGGTGGCGATTTCCACTCCCCTTTTACCATTCTCCGCCGTGATGGTCTTATAACCTGCCAGGTCAAGAATCTCTGCTGTATTTTCTCGTAAGTCGTTGTTGTCGTCAATAACTAAAATAGTCTTACTCATGGTTGTGTTCGTTTACTGGAATGGTCACAGTGACTGTCGTCCCATGGCCGAGTTTACTTGTCAAATTTAAGCGTCCTCCGATTAAATCCGCATATCGTTTTACAATATGCAGCCCTAACCCGGTTCCCTGTATGTTTAAAGCGTTCTTTCCGCGGAAAAAGGAGCTGAATAGGTGTTGCTGATCTTCGTCGGATATTCCAATACCTTTATCTTTCACCGAAATAATGGCGGTGCCATCTTCAACAGTGCTTTCCACTTCCACCATCGTGTTAATATCAGAAAACTTAAGTGCATTGCTGATAAGATTAATTAATATATTCTTCAGCAGCTTTTTGTCGGTAAACACCAGGATTTCCCCTGTATGATTGTACTGGATCTCCTGACCCGGTTTTACTAAACCCCTCACTTCATCAATAGTATCATGAATATTGTCAGGTAAGTTAAATTCTCCTGACTGGGCACCGATTTTACCTTCATCCAGTTTACCTAAGGATAAGAAGTCTTCCAGCAAATCATTCAGATGCTTTACAGAATCTTTTATTCTATTAATATGTTTATCACGGTTCGACTGTTGTTCCGACGTAGTATATTTTGATAATAAAGAGGCGGATGATAGAACAGAACTTAAAGGGGTCCTAAACTCATGGGAAGCCATCGATACGAACCTGCTTTTAATATCATTTAACTGCCTTTCCTTATCAAGCGCTTCGCTGAGTTCAGCCTGCGATTGTTCCAATCTTTGTAATGCTTCTTTCAGAATGATGGTACGCTCCTCCACTTTAGCTTCCAGTTCTGCGTTTAATTTCCGTATGTCGTTGGTTACCTTTTCCAACTGGTGCTGTTGCGCCAACATACTTTGCTCAATCTCTTTGCGATGCGTAATATCAACTATAAAAGCAATAACAAACTGGTTGTCATTCTGTTCATAGGAACTTAAACTCACCTCTACCGGGAACTGGCTGCCATCTTTCTTCTGCCCGTACAGATCCCGCCCTGATCCCATCTCACGGTTGGAGGGGTGTTCGTAAAAGCCATCTCTTAGCTGAACATGACCGGTTCTGTATTTTTTCGGTAATAATTGTTCAACTGTCTTACCTATCAGATCATCTTCGGTATAACCAAACATTCTGCAGGCAGCCGGATTCGCCAGTATGATGCGGGCTTGCCTGTCGGTGAGTAGGATACCTTCCGTGGCATTTTCGAAAAGGGAAGTCATGTGCGACTTATCCCTTTCCATGAAGCTGTATAATTGCTTTACATGGAGAACAAGGATGCCGATAAATCCAATCAGGAGCAGGGTGAAAATATGTTTTGAAACGTTTATGGCATCGATTGGGATACCCGGATGTAGCAACAGGAACAAAATGGTGAAAACACTGGAAAGAGCGACTGCTATATAGGTAGGGGAATTGCCCTTAACAAAAATGGAAAGAAATATAACGAGGAAGAAACCAGTATAGGTAATGGAATGCTGTGGCAGGTAATAGCTAAAAACTATTGTCAGAAAGAAAATAACTATAGCATAGACATTCGCCTGCTTAGCTGGTAATTTAAACATAATAGCGTGCTACAAACTTAAGGAGGCATTACAAATGGAGCAATTCTTTTTCCATGGCTACCGCGCGGGGCACCAGTATATTGTTTTCCAGGTGTTTATGTTGAACCAGGTCCCGGTCAAATTCCTGTAGTTTTCGGTAGATTACCTGCACCTTTGGACAGGTATCTGGACTAATAGTGAAATCGTTAGTGATCTTCCGTAATTGGATGAGGGTGGCAGTTATGCGGGAATGTTCCTTCTCGACAACATCGGTTAACGGCTTACGCAGGGTGCGCACAAATAGTTTCCCGTATACTTCTTTACGATTGTAAGTATTGTTGATTTGTTTAATATATGGAAAAATCCGGTCTTCCTCCGATTGCATATGCTCCAGCAATTCGTCAATCAGGTCCTGGAAAAAATCCTGCACCAGTTCTAATTCGGGATGTTTAGCCTTATGGGCTTCCGCTACCTGTTTTAATTGTTCGTTTAACTGAGGGCCAACCTTCCTGACATAGGCATGATGAACATATATTACATAATCCACCAGGAAGTCAATCGGCCATTCATTGTAAGCGGGGTTACCCCGTACATTTATCTTTTTTGTAGCTTCCTTTAGTTCTGCCTCCACTGCTGCCTGGTCTATATTCTGCTGTTCACAAACCTTCGTCAGTGTAATATTGCCACCACAGCAATAGTTGATACCCCATTTGGTAAATACGTCTGCAGTGCCATAATCACGGTTAACAATATCAGAAACGGTCAGGCTAGAGTACATAGAAGGTCAAAGTTGCAGGCAAATTAACGGGCACAGGATGGGAGCCGGCTGAGGCGAATCAAGCAAAAAAATGATTTTACTCAGGTTATTTGGAAGTAAAAAACCCTAAGGTATTTAATTGGTGCAATGGTGATCCCGTAATGAATCACTTATATGGTGATACAAAGGTACCAGGCTGTGGATTTTGATAAACTGATTATTATCAGCTCTGCGGATAGTATATTATGTAGGATTTCAATAGAAAAAGGATCCATTTTTCTCTACGATTTGCCTTCACTATTTGGAAGGCTTGTGTGAAAAAAATAAATCCTCGTTTTGGTTTAACTGTATATCTCGTGTTTTTTGGCGAAATCTTTTGCGGACTAATGAGGCAAATACCACTTAATCAAGGCTATAAAAGCTTATGACCAGGGATAGTTACCCGCTGCAATCGAAATGGCCAATTGGAGCCGTTAGCCTTGTGTATTACACTATGGCTACAGCTGCAACAGACAAGCCCTTCAGAAGCTGGGTGTTATCACCGGCTAAAAGGTCTCCAATAGTAGTGTCAAACAGGATCTGCTGGATTGGAGGTTTCATCGGTGCTACCAGGTCATGAAGCCGGCATGGATTGTCATGATCGCAAGGGCCTCTGCCAAGAACACATTTGTCCAGGTCTTCGGGGTGATCTGTCACCTGGTATACATCAACCAGGGGTCTTAATAATGTAGTTTCATTGAGCATGAATCCACCAGTAGGGCCTTTCAGGGAAGACAGGATCTTCTTTTGAACCACTCTTTTCATGATCTTACCCATGAAGTGGCGGGGAGCTCCCAACTCATTTGCAATTTCGTCCAATTGCACCGGGCGGTATTCAGATTTCAATGCAACGTATAAGATTCCTCTTAATGCGTAACCAAAAGATTTAGAAAAAATCATAATGAACAAAACTACCTGCAGATCGTTCATTTTTAGCTGATTGCTGTCAATGTTTCTTGTGATTGGTGTCAGAGCAACCCGTATTTAAAGTCAGTTTAACGATGTGTGAACATTAAATTCACCTACGCATCTCTTTTTAAATTGCGATAGAAGCGTCCGCGAATGAGAAGTTTAAAGAGCTCGCACGCTATTGCCACGCTATTACCACGGAATTACCACGGAATTACCACGCTATTAATTCCGTGCTAATTCCGTGCTAATTCCGTGGTAATTCCGTGGTAATTCCGTGCTAATTCCGTGAGAGCTCTATACCAGTACCCTTAGCGGCCTGTGAAAAGTTAGTGAGAGGGCACTATTTTCTGTACCTCGAAAAGAACGCTACTTTTGTCACCTTCTTTAAATAGAATTGAAAGGCTGGTAGGGTTATTTTTCTGAATAAATTAATTGTTTGATGCTATCAAAAAAGAAGTTCTGGATCAACTTAAGCCTGGCAAACCTCTGTATAGTGGCTTTATACGGGTTTACAATGCGGACGAAAATCTTGTTCCCACTTGAATTCATCAACTTTCGCCAACTGGAAAGCGGGCACTCACATTTTGCCTTTGGGGGATGGGTAGGCCTTACATTAATCACGTTGCTGATATATAATATACTTCCGGCAGAATATTCCACCAGGAAAAAATATCAATACATACTCTGGGGTATTGAGATCAGTTCGTTGGGTATGGCAGTGTTTTTACCGCTTTTTGGGTATACCGTTTTATCCATCATTTTTTCCAGTTCTTATATACTTATAACCTACGCCTTTGCCTACATTTATATTAAAGACCTTTTAAAATTTCAAATAGCCAGGACGGTACGTTTGCTGGTGATTGTAAGCATCTCCTGTCTCCTGTTATCAGCTATTGGTCCTCTTGGATTATTATATATCATTGTTTCCCAGCATTTTAATTCTTTATTATACCGGGATTCTATTTACACTTTTCTGCACTTGCAGTATAATGGATTCTTTACTACAGCTGTCGTAGGCATCTTCCTTGACTTCGTGATAAAGAAAGGCATTGAATTACCATCCACTTTCAAAAAAGTAGCAGTGTTTCTTGCTTTATCAATTATTCCTTCGTTATTCCTTTCCATCCTATGGCATAATTTCCTGTTCTTTTACATTCTTGCCGCGATCGGATGCGTATTTATTATACTGACATTAATATTCTTTTTCCGTTCGGTATTCATCCTGCCTTTCCGGTTGATTTACAGGGACCGGTTGGCTAAACTGTTGGGTATCCTGGCTTTCTTCTCTTTTACCTTAAAGCTTTTCCTGAATGTGGGCACCATAATTCCAAGCCTGGGTAATGCCATTTATGGTGACCGGCCGGTAATTATTGGTTTTCTTCACCTTGTATTTCTTGCATTTGTCACCTTCTACATACTAAGTATGTTGATCGAGGATGGCTTTTTTCAAAAAGATGGGAAAGAGATCCGTTATCCTTTTTATGTATTCGGTGCCGGTGTATTCTCTAACGAATTTTTTCTTATGCTGCAGGGCCTGCAGATACTCTTTGAAACAAACAGTTATATCTACAACTGGCTTTTATGGTTTGCCAGTATCCTGCTTTTTACAGGAGCCGTGTTGATCCTTCGTGCACGGCTGTCTTCCGATAATAAAAAAGCCATAGAAACTTCTATGGCTCGGATTTGATTTTTTAAACAGCAATTACTGTTTGCCGTCATTCTTTCTCTGGAACTCAAGTACAGACCTTGCGTCACTTTCGGATAAATTCTGGTTGGGCATTTTCACAAGGCACAGCGCTAACAGGTTTTGAGCGGCTGTATCTTTCTCAATCATTTCATCTGTATTGGTAACAAAGTTCATTATCCATTCCGGAGTTCTTCTATCGGTAACTCCTTTCCATCCAGGGCCAACCAATTTTTCATCTGTCAGTTTGTGGCAGGAACTACACTTTACTTTGTAGATCTCTTCTCCCGAGGCAATCATCTTTTCATCTAAAGGATGTGTAAGTTGAACATTTTTAATTGGACCAATTCCTTTTGGATCAGTTCCTTCTGCAGTCGCTGCAGTTGAAGAATTGGTGGTAGATTTTGATTCACCGGAGTTGCAACCAACAGCAATTATGAGGGTTGACGATAGGATACCAATTACAATTTTACGGTACATAACATTAACATTTTGGTTAAATAACAGACGTAGGTGTCTTTTTTCGGATTGCAAAGTAAAAGAGCATGTATCACTTACATTATCAAAAACTTATAAAACTGACGAGAATCATATTTCTACATGATGGCTATCAAGAAGCTAGCGTTAAGCTGAAAATAGATTTGCTTTTATTAAAGACTTGGATGTCTGTTTTGAGACAAACAGGTCTTAATCTGAAAAACGAAAACACACAACAACCAAAAAATGTTCTCCTTCTCTATTAAATCAAATACTAAAACAATCCTTATGCATTTTTCTTCTCGCAGAATTTTGACAGCGATGACGATTGCAACTGTTCTTACGGGTGCATTGTATAGCTGTAAACCCAGGGGCGCTGAATCGGCAGTCAGCGGTGATGCCGCCTCAAAAGTTTATGTAGCACCCGGTAAGTACGATGAATTTTATGATTTCGTATCCGGAGGTTTTAACGGCCAGATGAGCGTTTATGGAATCCCTTCAGGCAGGTTATTAAAGCTTATCCCGGTGTTTTCACAGTTTCCTGAAAATGGATATGGCTTCAGCGAAGAGACCAAGCCAATGCTGAATACTTCACATGGTTATGTTCCATGGGATGATCTTCACCACATTGCATTATCGGAGACCAATGGTGAACATGATGGTCGTTGGGTATTTGCCAATGGTAATAACACTCCCAGGATTGCCCGGGTAAGTATGAGTTCATTCCGTACACAGGAAATTATTGAAATTCCCAACAGTGCGGGTAACCACTCTTCTCCGTTCATTACTCCAAACTCTGAGTATGTTGTTGCCGGTACACGTTTCAGTGTTCCATTAGACAATGAGAATGGTGATGTTCCAATCAGCACTTACAAACAAAACTTTAAAGGAACAGTAAGCTTTATCCATGTTGATCCTACTGCAGGAACCATGAATATTGCCTTCCAGATCAGGACTCCGGGAGTAAACTTTGACCTTGCCCGTGCAGGTAAAAAAGTTTCCAACGGATGGATGTTCTTTAGCTGCTATAACTCTGAAAAGGCAAATACCCTTTTGGAGGTAAATGCTTCTGCCCGTGATAAAGATTTCATTATGGCCGTAAACTGGAAGAAAGCAGAAGAATATGTAAAGGCTGGTAAAGGTCACACTGAAAGTGTAAAGTATGCACACAACGTTTATAATGAAACAACCCATACTGCAACTTCTACTATCGAAAACCAGGTATTGGTTTTAGATCCTAAGGAGTGCCCTGACATGCTTTATTTTATTCCTTGTCCCAAGTCACCACACGGCTGTGATACAGATCCTACGGGTGAATACATTGTAGGTAGTGGTAAGCTGGCTGCAGTGATCCCGGTATTCTCTTTTACCAAGATCCAGAAAGCTATTGCTGACAAAGCTTATGATGGTGACTACGACGGTATCCCGGTTATCAAATATGAAGCTGCTTTACAGGGTGAAGTTCAGAAACCAGGTTTAGGTCCTTTGCATACTGAATTTGACAATAACGGTAATGCATATACTTCCATGTTCGTTTCTTCAGAGATAGTTAAATGGAGAGTAAAAGATCAAAAGGTTCTGGATCGTGTGCCTACTTACTATTCAATTGGTCACTTAAGTGTTATGGGTGGACCTACTGCAAAGCCTTATGGTAAATACATGATTGCATACAACAAGATCACCAAAGACAGGTACTTGCCTACTGGTCCTGAGTTAGCTCAAAGTGCACAGTTGTATGATATCAGTGGGGATAAGATGAAGATGATCCTTGATTTCCCGACAATCGGTGAACCACACTATGCAGAAGCAATTCCAGCTGAGAAGATTAGGAATCAAAGCATTAAGATCTATAAGATTGAAGAAAATGCTAACCAATATGTATCTAAAGGGGAAGCTGATACTAAAGTAGTTCGGCAGGGAAGTGATGTACATGTGTACCTGACAGCTATCCGCTCGCACTTCTCACCTGATAATATTGAAGGTGTTAAGATGGGAGACAATGTTTACTTCCACGTTACCAACCTGGAACAAGACTGGGATGTACCACACGGATTTGCGGTAAAAGGTGCTAATAATGCAGAGATATTGATCATGCCGGGCGAGACACAAACTTATAAGTGGACACCAGACAGGGTTGGTATTTTCCCATTCTATTGTACGGACTTCTGTTCTGCACTACACCAGGAAATGCAGGGTTATATAAGAATTTCACCTGCTGGAAGCAATGTACCACTGGTGTGGGGACTCAACAAACCTACACTTGGTGCAGGTGATGCCACACCTACAACAAATTCAGTTTCAAATAAAACTAAATAAATAAATCAGGAGCAGCCACGAGCTGCTCCTTCTAACCACCTGTTATATGAAAAAAGTATTCAGTTTATCCATTCTTGCAACAACATGTTTCATGTTATCCTGCAACAGTGAAAATAAAGTAGAAGTGAAAGGTGCTTCTACTGAAACAACAGCCGCTGGTCAATCTGCCGTTAAGGATGACGAATCAGCAAAAGATGTTGTGAAAGTTGCCGCCGGTTCTAAAGATCATACCACGTTAGTAGCGGCTATTAAACAAGCTGAATTGGTGGATGCTTTATCAAACGCAGGCCCGTTTACGGTGTTCGCACCGACAAATGCGGCTTTTGACAAGCTTCCAAAAGGAACAGTAGACGATTTAATGAAACCGGAAAATAAAGCCAAACTCCAGGACATTTTACAATACCACGTTTATGTTGGTAGTCTGAAAACTGACCTGATGCAGGATGGACAAACATTAGGTGAAGTGAATGGTGGCAACATCACCATCAGCAAGAAAGATGGGAAAGTAGTCATTAATAATACTGCCACAATTGTCGCTTCAATTCCGGCCTCCAATGGTATTATACATGTAATTGACGGAGTGCTGCTGCCTCCTTCAAAATAGGTTGATCAAGCTCACCTCCGGGGATGAACCCCGGAGGTTTTTAAAATACGATGAGAATGAAAACGAACAAGATGTCAGGACTTTCCCGGGTAATTATTGCGATAGCCTCATTGACTTTAATAGCCTGCTTTTTCCTCCCCATATGGTTTATCTACCTGATGGCGCCACAATATCCTGAAGGCCTTACCATGCAAATATGGCTTTATAAATTGAGCGGCCAGGTTGATATCATTAATGGATTGAATCACTATATCGGTATGGCACATATCAAACAAAGCATGTTTCCTGAACTAACATATCTTCCTTACATAGTAGGTGGTATGATTGTTTTGGGATTAGTCGTAGCGATAGTTGGGATGCGCAGACTCTTGTTTTCCTATCTTATTCTTTCCTTCCTGCTTGGAATTGTGGCAATGTATGACTTCTACCAATGGGGTTACAAATACGGGCATAATCTTGATCCACACGCTGCAATCCAGATTCCCGGTTTCAGTTATCAGCCACCATTAATTGGACATAAAAAGTTACTGAATTTCGATGCCTATTCCTATCCTGATATCGGTGGTTGGATCTTCATTGGAGTTGTTGCTTTATTAGTATTAGTATGGTTCTTTGATTTCAAGCGCGCTGTAAAGGTGAAGACAACACTAAAGCCCAAAACTAAAAAAACGAAGGTTGCTGCAGCGGCAGCGGTACTGGTATTCTTATTTACGTCATGTACTGCTAAACCACAACCTTTCAATTATGGAAAAGACAATTGCGACGATTGCAAGATGACAATTATGGATCAGAAGTATGGGGCAGAGATTGTGACCAAAAAAGGCAGAATATTCAAATTTGATGATATTCATTGTCTTTTAAACTTTACAAAGGCAGGCAAGGTGAAGGAGACAGATATTGAGCAGGTCCTTTTTATTGATTACAATACACCAAATAAGTTTTTGCCGTCACCATCAGCTGTATTTGTCACATCATCTGGATTACAAAGTCCAATGAACAGCAATACGGCCGCTTTTGAAGATAACGCTTCGGCTGAGAAGAAAGCTTCCGAATTGAAGGGTAAAATATCGCGATGGGATGACCTTAAAAAGACCATGTAAAGGAGAAATGGAATTGAAACACCAATTGAAACGAAACGAAATTGAAACAAATACTTACTACATTTTTACTCTTCCTTTCCACACTCGCATTCGGTAACACAATTGTGGTGGGAAAGGATCAGTTAATTTCTTCCCTCAAAAAAGCAGTTGAATTATCTAAGGATGGTGATAGTATACTCCTGCATAAAGGCATTTACAAAGAGGGCAATATAACTATCAACAAATCAATCCAATTGATTGGTATTGATCAGCCGGTACTGGATGGAGAAGATAAATATGAGATCCTGACAGTCAGTGGAGAAAGAATCGTGATTAAAGGAATTGTATTTAAGAATTCAGGTTACTCCAGCATGAACGATTATGCTTCGATCAGCGTAGTAGATGCACACAATGTGATCATAGAGAATAACACGATTCTCAATGCGAACTTTGCCATTCACATTAACAACTCAGATTACTGTATCGTAGTTAATAACACAATCAAAGGCAATGCAAAGTTGGAACAGACATCCGGAAATGGTATTCACCTTTGGAAGTGCGATAATATGCTGGTGAAGGATAATAATGTTGCCGGTCACAGGGATGGGATCTATTTTGAATTTGTCACTAATTCGATTATCGAACAAAACACCTCTCATAATAACATACGATATGGCCTGCACTTCATGTTTTCAAATAATGATGCTTATATGCAGAACACGTTCAGGGATAATGGTGCCGGTGTGGCTGTAATGTTTTCCAATCACCTGGTTATGCATAGCAACAACTTTTTTCACAACTGGGGAGGCAATGCGTATGGACTGTTGCTTAAAGAGATCTCTGATGGACAGATTGTTGACAATAACTTTGATAAAAACACTGCCGGTATAGTGTTGGAAAGCACAAACAGGATACAAGTGCTCGGGAACGAGTTTCGGAATAATGGGTGGGCACTCCGTATATCGGCGAGTTGTAATGATAACCTGGTATATGATAATGACTTTTCAGCTAACACTTTTGATGTGGCAACAAACGGTACTTTATCGTTGAATAGCTTTTATAACAATTATTGGGATAAATATGAAGGTTACGACATGAACAAGGATGGTATCGGTGATGTCCCTTATCACCCGGTGAGCATGTATTCGATGGTAATTGAACAGAATCCCAATTCAGTTATGCTGCTGCGTAGTTTTATGGTATCACTGCTGGATAAAGCTGAAAAGGCAATACCGAGTATCACTCCGGAAACAATGGTCGATGAAAAACCAATAATGAAACATCTTATACGATGATTAGAATAGAAAACCTACATAAGAGATTTAAGAAGCTTCATGCTCTTGTAAACATCAATGCAGAATTCAACAAAGGACAGGTGATTTCACTTATCGGTCCAAATGGTTCAGGGAAGACCACTTTAATTAAAAGTATCCTTGGACTGGTAACACCGAATAGTGGAGCCATTTTCTTTAATGATGTAGCTATTGATGAAACAGTAAAGTACCGCAATAATATCGGGTACATGCCGCAGATTGGGCGGTATCCGGATAATATGAATATCGGGCAGTTATTTAAGATGATACGGAATCTAAGAGGTAAGGATCACAAAGTGGATGAGGAATTATACTACCGGTTTAAGCTGGATACCATCTTAGATAAGACCATGAAGACGTTATCAGGTGGCACAAGACAGAAAGTGAGTGCTGCACTGGCGTTTTTATTTGACCCGGATGTGCTGATACTGGATGAACCTACAGCAGGACTTGACCCGATATCTTCAGAGATATTGAAGGACAAGATCACCAAAGAAAAAGAAAAAGGTAAACTGATCCTCATAACCTCACACATATTGAGTGATCTTGAAGAAGTAACGACTGATGTAATGTATCTGCAGGACGGGAAGTTGTTATTCTATAAATCTATAGGTGAACTATATGAACTTACAGGGGAACAGAAATTAGGAAAAGCAATTGCATTCCTGATGAAACAAGGAATGCAGAAGAATGATGTGTCTTACCTGAAGATCGCAAACTGATTGTAAAAAGAAAAACGAAAAACCAAAAAGAATTACATAATGCTCAAGATTTCAAAATACGTTTGGTATGATATCCTAAGGAATAAAGTAGTAATTGCCTATACAGCATTCCTGCTGGTAGTGTCGATTAGTTTATTCCAGATGGAAGAAAATAGTAGCAAGGCTGTACTGAGCCTGTTGAATATAGTTCTTATTGTTGTTCCCCTGATCAGTATGATCTTTTCTACCATTCATTGGTATAATTCCTATGAATTCATTGAATTAATGCTGACACAGCCGATTAGTAGGAAGAAGGTATTGTTGAATGAATATATTGGTATCAGTTCATCCCTGGTGACCGCGTTTCTTGTTGGGGTAGGAGTGCCGGTGTTAATTTATAATTTCAACAGTACCGGGGTAGCCTTGATCCTGGTGGGCAGTTTACTTACGTTGGTGTTCACTTCAATTGCATTCTTAACATCAATAAGGACGAAAGATAAGTCACGTGGAATAGGTGTAGCCCTAATGTTGTGGTTTTATTTCGCGCTGATTTACGATGGACTAATCTTGTTAATCTTATTTGCTTTTAGTGATTATCCCCTGGAGAAGATCACCCTTTTTCTTTCGTCGTTTAATCCTATTGACCTCGGAAGAATCTACCTGATGTTGCAATTGGATATTAGTGCTTTGATGGGATATACCGGTGCTACTTATAAAGATTTCTTTGGGAGTAGTATGGGACTTATTTACACTCTAGGTATAATGGTTATCTGGATTGCAGTACCTATTATTCTCGCTATTCGTTCTTTCAACAAGAAGGATATTTAAGTATAAACATTTGAATTTCTTAAATGCTTTGTGCCTAAAGTACAAAGCATTCTTTTTATCAGGCAATCTGTTCTTTTACCGTATAATTTGCTGAGGCTGTACTACGCTTATGCACTTTGCGTAAACTAATTATCATCAAAAGGATAGCTAAAGGAAACAGGCAACTGAATGAAAATAAACTAACAGTGTAATAGGGGAGTTCAAGGTTTAAAGCAGATGCGAATGCAGATATTACCAATATTAGCTCAGTGGTAATAAAAGCACTAAGGAAGACAACCAGTCCGGCGTTAAATATTCGGTTCACCTGGAAATCAATCATTGTATAAGCAAAAATGAATAGACTTATGAAACCAAGTAAAACAAGATGAAGGTAGCCGATGACAAAATTCCTGTATTCATAAGCAAGGTGGGCTACATAAGGAATAGCGCTAAGGAATTGAAGTAGTACTTTAATGCAAAAAGAAGCTATTGAAATAGTTAGTAGTATGCTCGGCCAACTCCAGTTCCATTTTAATTTAAGTATATCCTTGAGAAGGTACCACATGGCAATCAGCTGTAAAACTGCCCCAACTCCTCCAATTATATTAAACATATGACCTGGTTTATGCCACAGCACTGATAAAAAGTAAGTTGGTATGCCGGCCCACACCAGGAGGTCGGCTACCCTGTAACCATTTTTAATAAATAAATGTTTCTCCAGTTGTTTATATAAAAGTCCAATAACTATTAATGTGAATACTCCATTATACTGGAAGTGCAGGTAAAAATATATGGCATCAAAATAAATGGGTTTTCCTTGTTTTCCCATGACAATTAAAGGACCAGTGGCGAACGGCCCCACCGAAGAAATTACCATGAAAATCAAAGCCCATTTTAAAAAACGGCTGCCTGGTGTTTGCTTAAGTTGCTTCATTGCCTTCCAGGTAACTATCGCCCAATAATATCCACTTGCAATGGACAGGGTAGAAAACGTAATACTCACCGCTTTATACCCTTGTTCCGGGAAACTGGCCAGCATGCCGTAAGCAGAAAACAACATTAATACGGCAATGTTCCTCCAATGCTTATAATCAACAAGCGCTGTGATCTCCGGATAAGATTTCATTACGGCCCATAGTAGCACCGGCATGATCCAACCGCCGAATGCAAAATGTGAATGGCCATGTAAAATATTCTTGTATTCAAGAGGGAACGAAGAAAGGAAAGGAAAGCTTCTCAGAAGGAGTCCGACAGAAGCCACTAGAAACAAATTGAAATAAGAAAACTTCAGCAGGCAGTTTTCTAAAGTTTTCTGTTGTTGCATTTGTTTCACCTGTTCAAAGGTTTATTCATTTGCAGTAAACTCCGTCATGTAATGGTAAGTTTCTTTTCAAATTGCTTTTTGGATACTGCTGCTAATAAGAATTCTCATTTCAAATGGAACTTTTTTGAGATTATTTATTAGTATTCTTCGAAAAGCAGACTCCAGGCATCAATTGATCAGTCGAAAACTACCCCGTCCAAGTCATTTTTATGCGGTTTAAATCAACAATTCATGACATCAATGTACCTGATGTATCAAATTTCCAATAAAAGCTGACGAAAATCATAAATCAAATTGCTTTTTGTAATGATTTTTATTTGGTCGTAAGCAGACATTTGTAGCAAGAAAACCAATCGAACAATCGCAATGAAAACCAAAATTATTTTAGCAGGAATTTTCCTACTTACGACAATAGTGACAGTTGCAGCGCCTCCGGCAGAAGAAGGGAAAGCTATATTTACAGCACGATGCTCTGCTTGTCACAATGTTCATAAAATTCTTGTGGGGCCAGCGTTAGGTGGTGTGGACCAGAGAAGACCAATAGAATGGATCGTGAATTTTGTTCATTCTTCTCAAACAGTTATTAAAAAAGGTGATCCGTATGCAGTCGCCTTGTTCAACAAGTTCAATAATGTCCAGATGCCTGATCATCCGGATCTGACAGCAGATAATATCAAGAACATTGTTGAATATATTAAGGTCGAAAATGCTGCAGGTGCTGCTGTTAAAGCACCGGTTGCAGAGCCAAAGAAGCAGAGTGCAGTTTTACTGCTGATGAGTACATGGAATTACGGCTTTTTGATCACATGCATAGCTTTAGTAGCGTTGTTAGTACTAGCAATTCTGTTCAACATCCAGGTTAAAAGGTATGGACGGAATTTAAATAGATAAAAATAGTCTCGTATCGTTGGTTTTCGTTTCAATTCAACTGCCTGCTTCTGCAGGCAGTTCTATTTTATATGGTACCTCAAATGTCTGTTGTATAACAAAAAAATGACTGCTCAGAAAATTGTAGTATCTTTTATAACCGAAAACCGTAATACCACCCTCCGAAACTGCTTAATTTCTACTCTCAGGAGACTACATTTATAACCTTCAAAACGACAACGGTATGAAACTAAACCCGAAGGGAGTATGCATTCTACTCCTAATCCCGACTATTACACTCTCCAGCTACGCTCAGAAAAGTGTTACTTCTAAAATGAAGATTCAGACCAGTTATGAATCAAAGAAGATGACATGGACAAGTAAATCAGACAAAGCCATTGCCATTGCTCACATTGCAGCAGAACATTATCTTAATGCGGAGTTCCCACAAGCTTATGATGAATTTTCCCAGGCAGTAAAGATTGACCCGAACTTTACGGTTGCACTTACCTTTTTAACTTATATGAGCAAAGGGGAAGTAAAGCAGCAATTTGCCGAAAGAACCACAAAGTCACTCGAGGGTAAAACGGAAGGTGAAAAACTATTCGCATCGCTGGCAGATCCAAACATTAGCCGGGAAAGCCGCCGTACAACCCTGGAAAAGCTCCATGAGATGTTCCCGGATGGTGCTATTCTAAACTTCTTTTATGTAACCAGCCGTCCAACAGCTGAGGAAAGGTATACGGCTACGCAGGAATATGTTAACAGGTTTCCGAAAAAACCCTGGGGTTATAACCTGTTGGGGTATATGTTCATGAATGACAGGAAAGATCCTTCAACGGCAAAAATTTATTTCGAAAAATACCTGGAGCTTTACCCTGAAGGTTACAATCCTTATGATTCTATGGGGGAATATTATATGACTATCGGCGATAATGAAAATGCAAAGAAGTATTATACTTTGGCATTGGAAAAATACCCTTTCAATAGCACTTCCCTCGCGGCTATGGAAAAGCTGAATAAGGCGGGTTCTACACAGGTAGCATCGTCCCCAAATTAAATCAACTTCAAAATTAAGGTCTCATAAGGGACCTTAATTTTTATTAGGTACATTTCGGATGCAACTATTGTATTAAGGGCTATATAACTTAGCCTTTCAATTCAATCGAATTTAGATTCGTATAGAGTTGCATACGAAACGTTATGGTTACTTTGCGTTCCATCTTAGATAATGATTTTTACAAGTTTACTATGCAGCAGTGCGTAGTGAAGCTATTTCCAAGGGCTAAAGCCCGATACAGGTTTATCAATCGTGGTAATCATGCCTTCCCGGAAGGTTTTGGCGACGTTTTACAGCGTTCTGTTAATTCCATGGCTGGCTTGAAGCTTTCCAGGGAAGAAAAGAACTGGCTAGCTGAAAGTTGTCCTTATCTCGATCCTGTTTACCTTGATTTTTTGCAAGGCTACTGCTATGATCCCAATGAAGTACAGATCGAACAATCAGCTGAGTCGTTGGAGATATTTGTACAAGGTTATTGGTACAGAACTATTTTATGGGAGGTGCCATTACTTTGTTTGATCTCTGAGAACTATTATAAAATTTCTTCAATGGAACGGGAAAAGGATGAAGCAGTGGTAGAAAAGACAAAGAAGAAGATGGATGCTTACGATCAGCTTAATGTTACCATAGCTGAATTCGGCACACGTCGAAGACATTCGTTTAAAGTGCAGGATTTAGTTGTAAGTAATCTTACCGGGCACTCTTGTTTTGTAGGTACCAGTAATGTTCATTTGGCACGTGTTCACAAAACCAGGCCGATTGGAACTCATGCCCACGAGTGGTTTATGTTTCATGCGGCTAAATATGGGTTTAAAATGGCCAATATCATAGCTTTAGAACATTGGACAGATATCTATCGTGGCGACCTGGGAATTGCGTTATCTGATACTTTCACTACCGATGAATTTTATGAAGTGTTCGATAAGAAATTTGCCAAGCTTTTTGATGGAGTTCGACACGATAGCGGTGATCCTCTTGAATTTGCCGATAAAACAATACAACATTATAGATCATTGGGAATAGATCCATTATCAAAGACGATCATCTTTTCTGATGCGCTCAATTATGAAAAGGTAAAGAATATTGCAGATCATTGTCGTGGGAAGATCAATTGTTCGTTTGGGATAGGTACAAACTTTACAAATGATGTCGGATTAAAGTCTATGAACATAGTAATGAAAATGACCGAAGCTTTACCTGAGTCAGAGCCATGGACCTCAGTGGTAAAGTTGTCGGATGAACCGATGAAGTATACCGGTGATCCGCAAACTATAGCTTTGGCAAAACTGGTGTTAGGAATTAAAGAATAAATATTACCCATGAATAAACAGGATGGCAAATTAGGCATAGCCCTCGTTGGATTAGGTCAGTATAGCACGGAAGAACTGGCTCCTGCATTAGAAGAAACGGAGCATTGTTATTTAGCTGGTATTGTTACAGGATCTCCGGAGAAGGCAGCAAAGTGGAGGGGCAAATATTCCATTCCCCGGGAGAATATCTACAGCTATGAGAATTTTGATTCAATTGCTAATAATAATGATATAGATATTGTATATATCGTATTGCCTAATTCGATGCACGCAGAATATGTGATAAAGGCAGCAAAGGCAGGCAAGCATGTGATCTGTGAAAAACCTATGGCTTTGACTATTGAAGATTGTGACCAGATGATTGAAGCTTGCAAACAGGCTGGTAAGCTATTATCAATCGGATACCGGCTTCACTTTGAGCCCTATAACCAGGAAATGATACGTCTTGGGATTCAAAAGGTGTTCGGCGATATTCATAAGATGGAAGCACATCATGGCTCTCCTTCTTCAGCTAAGGGTTGGAGATTGAACAGAGAATTTTCAGGTGGTGGGCCATTGATGGATCTGGGTGTTTACTGCCTTCAGGGATGTCGTTATACCACGGGCATGGAGCCTATTATTGTCACAGCTCATGAAGAGCCAAAGACCGATCCTGAAAAGTTTAAGGATATTGAAGAAGCGTTGACCTTTGACCTCGAGTTTCCAAATAATATCTTAGCTCATTGTTCCAGTAGTTATACAAGTGAAGGAAGTATGCTAAGAGCAGAGGCGGAGAGGGGATGGTTTGAGCTATCACCGGCCTATCCATACACTGGGGTAAAAGGAAGGACATCGGAAGGTGAAATGAACTTCCTCCAGGTGAATCAACAGGCAAAGCAGATGGATGATTTTGCATTAGCAATCAAAGAAAACCGACCGACACCTGTACCTGGAGAAATGGGACGACAGGACGTTAAAATTTTACTGGCAATTTACCGGGCAATGGAAACAGGACAAAAGGTCCACATTAACTGACAAATGGTTTTACTATTCTTTCGTTCACTTCTCCATTAGAAAAGCCTGTAATAACGGATGTCACGAATGAATTGGCAAACAACCCTGTTTCTACTACACCTGGTATAAGGTGCAACAGTTCATTCAGCATTGCAGGCTGTGTTATTTTGCTAAACTGGCAATCAAGTAAAAGATTTTGGTTATCAGTAATAAAGTTGCTACCATTCTTCTTCCTGACCGTTGCCTCACAGCCAAGATATTTTAACTGTTTTATCGTGAAGTCAATAGCAAAAGGTACTACCTCCACGGGAAGGGGAAACTTTCCCAATGTATCTACCTGTTTACTTTCATCAACAATGACAATAAAGTTCTTACTATTATAAGCGAGGATCTTTTCTCTTAATAATGCACCACCACCTCCTTTAATAAGATTACATTCTTTATCCACTTCGTCAGCACCGTCAATTGTGAGATCAATAGATGAAATTTCAGAGAAGTCTATCAATGGAATTCCCATACTCTTCGCCAGCTTTTCAGAATCTATGGAGCTGGCAACTGCTTTTATCTCCAGTCCTTCTTTTATTCGCTCTCCTAATCGCTGTATCGCCCATTTCGAAGTGCTCCCGGTGCCAAGACCAATGATCATTCCATTCTGTGCATATTCTGTTGCCTTTTCTGCTGCTTTTCTTTTTGCTTCCATTTTGTTTAATCAGGCTGCATTAGTTTCCCAAATATCACGATACTTGTCCGGATGTCTTTTGAATTGTTGATTTACAAACGCACAAAGCGGGATCACCTTTAGATGGTTATCACGGGCGTATTCTACCATAGTGTCAAATAACAATTGACCGTACCCTTTTCCTTCAAGCTCCGGGCTAACTTCGGTATGTGTGACAGTCATTTCATCACCATCAATACTTATCAGCATTTCTCCAACAACTTTCCCATGTTCGTTAAGAACAAATGCATCTTCTTCATTTTCCTTGCTGATTAATTTTATTTTGCTCATACATTCATTTTATATTTCCAAAACACAAGTATTTAATTTCCATAAAGTAATCCATTCCATACTTCGAACCTTCTCTTCCAAAGCCGGACTCTTTAATACCTCCGAAGGGTGCTACTTCTGTAGAGATCAATCCTTCATTAATCCCCACCATACCATACTCCAACGCTTCTGCAACTCTCCAGCATCTTGCCACATCTGTAGTATAGAAATACGATGCCAAACCATATTCCGTATCATTAGCCATTGTAATTGCCTCCTCTTCTGTATGAAAACGGAATATGGGTGCTACTGGCCCGAATACTTCTTCTTTCGAGATCTTCATAGTGTTGTTTGCACCTTCAATCACAGTGGGTTGAAAGAATAAATCATGAATCTTTTTGCCTCCGGTTGCTATCGTAGCTCCTTTGCCTGTTGCATCAGAAATATGGTCTTCCACTTTCTTCAATGCGGCTTCCGAAATCAATGGACCAACCTGTACTTCTTTATCATATACATCTCCTGTCTTCAATTGACGTACGGCATCAGTAAACTCCTGAACAAACCGATTATAGATACCATCCTGAACCAATATTCTGTTTACACATACGCAGGTTTGACCATTGTGCCTGAATTTGGATGTGAGAGCACCGTTTACCGCTGCTTGTACATCTGCATCATCGAAAACAATGAAAGGAGCATTTCCTCCAAGCTCCAGTGAAAGTTTTTTAAGACCTGGTGCACATTGTGCCATTAAGATCTTACCTACCGGGGTAGAACCTGTAAAGGAAAGTTTTCTTACTTTTTTATTCTCACATAATTCCTTGCCTATCTCACTGCTATTAGAGGAAGTAATCGTATTATATACTCCCGGGGGAAAACCTGCTTTCTCTGCCAGGTAAGCTATTGCTAATCCTGTGAGAGGCGTTTCTGATGGTGGCTTTACGATGACAGGACTGCCGGCAGCCAGTGCGGGACCTACCTTCCTTGTGATCATTGCCAGGGGAAAATTCCAGGGAGTAATGGCTGCTGCTACCCCGACTGATTGTTTAATTACGACCAGCCGCCGATCCTTTGAATAGGAGGGAATCACATCTCCATAAGTTCTCTTGGCTTCTTCAGCAAACCATTCAATAAATGATGCTCCATAGCTTACTTCACCAAGGCTTTCCTGGATAACCTTACCTGATTCAGCTGTCATTAGTCGTGCCAGTTCGTCTTTGTGTTCTATGATCAGGTCGAACCAGTTCCTCATCAGTTCTGATCTTTCTTTTGCCAGTAAATCCCTGTATTGTGGCCATGCGGCATCAGCAGCATCTATTGCTTCCTTTACATCTTCACGGTTCATATCTGCAATCGAAGCAATCACCTCGCCTGTTGCAGGGTTAGTTACTTCAAATGTTTTTCCTGTTCTTGCAGATACCCATTTACCATTTACAAAAGCCTGGGTTTTTATAAAATTATCCTGGTTCATTCCTTTTGTTTCTTACAACAAAGTTAGACTCACTGCTGTGGAAGGAACGCTCAATTAAAATAATACTATTGAATCAAGCTTTACTGTTCTGCTGCAATTCGTTAGCAGCTATTTATTAGGGAAAAGAAACCTATAATAATCCATTATATATTTCGAAAGAGTTTGCCGCCTGTTCTTAAGTCGCTCTTTTATCATCTCTCCATAGAGTGCAACAATAGAAGCGGGCATCCTGTTTACTGTAGCTTCGATCACAGCATCAGTTATTTCTGATTGAACTAATTTGGTAGCTTCCTGCCAATCCTCTGCTGCCAGGCCTTTTAAAAACAGCCGGTCGAATTGCCATGCTTTTTTATTAAGCTTTTTAAGTCCCTTGCTGTTTTTCTTAAAACCTGTGAGATAAGGCTCAAGGGAAACTTTCATCAGGTTGGGAAGAACACCACCAATAGAAAACAATGCATGATCCCTGTCTCTCGGAATAGCATAATAATATTTTTTACGTCCGGAGTCAACAATTTGCCAACGCCATTGTCCTTCATGCCTGTCCCAATCACCAATTATCATATCCAGTAATCTTGCTTTCAATAGTTCCTTCTTTAATATGGGATAGCCTTTATTTTCTCTAACCTGTTTTATAATTGAGTCCGTTTCCAAGGTTTCCTGTTGTGCATTGGCATCACGCCTTTCAAGCATACACATGGTATTGGCGAATAGGGATTGGTATTCTCCCAGTGCGGCATCTTCAGCAACATAGTAGTAAGTTGGATCAGGAGCATTGATTCCTGCAGCTTTCATAATGCCTGCTGCAACAAGAGCTGCATAGGGATTTGAAGCTGACACCTGGTTCTGCTTATAGATGGTGAAAGGTGTCCATTGTAGCGCTTTCGGGATACCTCTTTTAACTTCCTTATCAACAGACCTTAATACCCAAATCTTACCCATTGAATCTTTTAAGTATAAGCTATTCGTCTCTTTACTTCCCCCTAATTTTTCAATTTTGAATCCTGTTTTTGATAAATAAAATACCGGCAGCTTAACAGGTGTGCTCCACGCTTTCCTGTAATTAGTACCGAACAACAACTGCCCCGGAAACAAGGCTGTTGCATACCTTTCACTGGCAATAGCTGTTACACTGTCCTCATTTGGCAAGCCAATAAATTCACGCTTGTTGGTTTGTGAATAGCTACTTAAGTCAATCAATAAGGATAGGATTAAAAGTTGTCTTAACCTCATATTCTTTTGTTTGCTGTGGAAAAGGGTTGCAAACCTTTTGCCGCGCTATAGAATTCCTTTTCATGTTGTACGGGATCGACATTTTCCCTTTACAAGAATGGAAATGTACCATGTAGCACCCAACAACTATTTGTACTGATTATATCCTTCTCTTAAAATAACCGGAGTTATAATCAACTGATTAGCAATCAGTAAAGGCTAATCGTCTCATCTCTCAATTATCAAATCTTCAAATTATTTTGGAGCTGACATTGGTTTGCCGTTAACAACAACTTTCTCAAACTTAAGATCCTGCACCTTACCCACTTTCAAATCAGGCCTCTTTAATTCTATATCTGCACTCTTAAGCTTGATATTGCTTATAGTCGCCTGTGCATGACCGGAGATCTCTCCAAATGAACCTCCCGATCCGCGAACATTGGAGATCCTGATATTGCGAACTGTAGATTTTGGTGGTGACTGACCCTTCAGGTCAAAGTATTGTGTCCACGGGGAGATCCTGAATAAGTCCCCTCCATTAACGAGTGTGATATTTTTAATGCTGATGTTCTCATATTGTTGCGGAGTGTCAGGACGCAGCTTTAATCGTAGTACTGTTGGTCCGTGAGTAATACAGCGCCTGACTTTCACATTGCGTACCAGGGTTGCCTCACTGCCGCAGGTCATGATTCCACCGCCTGCTTCAAATTCACAATCGAGTATTTTGATGTTCTCTACCGGCGGACTGTTCTTATCCTGCATTGCAAATGGACCTTTAGAGCCCTTCAGGGCAATATCATCATCACCCACTGAAAAGAAGCAATGGCGTATGGTTACATCCTGGTCGCTGTCCACGTCAATGCCATCGGAACTGGGAGCATGATCATCCGGAACTGGTCCTGAAGGAGCCTGGAAACGGCAATATTCTATAGTCACTTTCCGGCAACGGTAAATATGTAAATTCCAAAAGCCGGAATTCAGATATGTGATGCCACTAATCTTAATGTTCCTGGAATTTTGTATAAAGGTCAACCTGGGTCGTTCTACATTCAGGTTGGTTGTTTTGGGATCAGCTTTACGTCTGCTGTAAAAATCAATCCAGAAAGGTTTGCCACTTCCATCTAATGTTCCGGGACCTGACATCTTAAAATGATCGATATGATCACCATTGAGCAGAGCAGCTCTCCAGGGTTCAAAGTGCCCCTCAATGCGGGTTTCAATCTTCGGATAGTCGTTAATATCCTGTGAACCTTTTAGCACACCACCCTGTTCAAATTTGATATTCACTTTGGGCTTCAGAAAAAGAGAGCCGCTAATAAATACACCTTTTGGAATGATCATGGTTCCACCTCCATTTGCTGCACATTCATCAATTACCGCCTGTATGGCTTTCGTGTTCAGCGTTTTACTATCACCAACAGCACCGCGTTCAGCAATGTTGTAGGTTCTAGCGGGCCGGGAAGAACTCTCATCAACAGGAGAAGTTGGTGTTGCACATACACTAGTAACTGCGAAAAGAACAAATGACTGTAGAAGGATAAAATGAATTGTTTTCATATTTGATAACGAAGTTTCTGACAACTTTCGGGTTCAATCCTATCATAAACTAACAAGGCTAAAGGTAAGTTTCTAAAACCGAACAGATCATCCTGCTCCATTCTGATCACTTCATAATACAAATTATTTACTGTTACTAGTTGCGGTCGCTTTATGTTCAGATTTTATGTGATAGTTTTAACTCTAGTTGTTACCAGCTAGCCAACAATCGAACTTTAAGAACAATAATTGAAGGAAATAACGTAATTATGCCAATTAAGCTTTGCCCTAAAATCTTACTTCTACGTGGCACAAGTAATTGTGTATAGGTAAATGCAGATGGGTTAAACTAAGAGTGCCAATTTTCAACAACAAGAGCCAGCGAATATGTCTAAAGTAACTTTCAATAATACCAATAAAGCCTTTCATTCTTCTCTAAAAATTTCAGTAGAAAACTATTTCAAAACTCATAAAATCAAAAAGACAGGTAACTGGAAACTTTACCTGAAAACAGCAGTTCTCATACCATTAGCTGTTGCACTTTACCTGTTCCTTTTATTAGCCACTTATCCCGCTATTATTGGAGTTGTATTATGTGCCCTACTTGGATTAGCCCTCACCAGTATTGCATTCAATGTAATGCATGATGCTTGCCATGGCGCTTATTCATCCCGCAAATGGGTGAATGACGTGATGAGTTTTACTATGAATGCATTGGGTAGTAATGCTTATATATGGAAGATCAAACACAACATCATTCACCATACTTACACCAATATAGATGGTATTGACGATGATATTGACAACAGTCCGTTTTTGAGGCAATGTGCCAGCCAGAAATGGAGACCGGCTCACCGCTTTCAACATATTTATATGTTTTTCCTCTATGCCGTCAGCACGTTGTCGTGGATGTTATTTTCTGATTTTGCCAAATACTTCAGAAAGAGGATAAATACAACTCCTATTAATAAGATTCCTGTCAAAGAGCATATTATCTTCTGGCTTAGTAAGGCGCTCTATATTTTCTTTTATGGTCTACTGCCCGTTTATTTTGTTGGATGGGAAAACTGGTTGATTGGTTTCCTGCTCGTACATGTTATCATGGGCGTCTCCCTCAGTATAGTGTTCCAGCTGGCACATGTAGTGGAAATTACCGCATTCGATGAAGCAACAGCTGCACCAAAGCAAATTGAAACAGAATGGGCTTTACACGAAGTATTGACCACGGCTGATTTTGCACCAAAGAATAAGGTTATCTCCTGGTTATTAGGCGGACTGAACTTCCAGGTGGAGCACCATTTATTTCCACGCATAAGCCATGTGCACTATCCTGCCATAAGTAGAATTATAAAAGAACAATGCGAACATTTTCAATTGCCTTACCATTATTATCCTAAAATGACTCAGGCCATTGCATCCCACGTCAGGGTTATGAGACGGCTTGGGCAAAAAGATTAAATGCATCATTTAGGGTAACGTTCCTCCGTTTGCCTGTATACCTAATACGGCTTCCATTACTCCACACTCACTTTCACAATGGTTAAGGGATTATACATAGCATCTTTCAAAAGATATTGTACCCCGTTGATCTCATTGTAAAATCGGATTCCAACTACCAGGAACAAAGGATTTACACTATTTGCTGATACGGTATTCACCAACGTGATCACACCCGTTGTCATAGTATTATATGAGAGTGAACCTGTTTCGTTGGTGTCGCAGACAAAAGTCTGCTCATCAAAGTTGATCTCTACCGCCGCACTAACGATGTTGAAGTGTGTAGCACCTGCAGGTGCAGTTAACGACTGTACAGGAATGAATGCAGAAAAACTAATGGACAATTCTCCTGTAGCCCGGTTCATCATTACTTCAGAGGGTACTGAGACAATGGAGCTAAAACTGCTCTTGCTATTGTAATTAAAATGTTCCAGCAAAGCCACATTTCCCCTGCTAACTATATGTGTACCCAACTCTCCGGTGGTATCAGATGCCAACACTTTCCAGAACTCCTTTACCAAACGTGAAGGTAAATTGGAGTCTTTCATTACCATCAACGGTTTCACTGCTTCCCGCAGAATTTTCCCTGCCTTAGCCGCTGTAGTAAATTCAGCATTGATTTGTCTTGTCTTTGCAAACGCCGCATTGGTGAGAATCTTCCGCCTGGTAAGAGAAGATTTTCTTTTTACAATCGAACCATCTTTTGTTTGTGCGAATGTTACATTGCCTACTGTGCCCTGAACTTTTAATGTGCCAATTTGCCTTGCCATAGTTTTAAAATTTTATTATTTGTTGAACAATATTGTCCAGATGCAAAGATTGCATGGCTCAAAATAGTGGTTTCCCAATTTGAGCATTTTTGGTTCAATTTGGTCCACTATTGCTTCATTTTGTTGTTTTTGACTCGATTTGGATCATTTTGGTTCAGTTTGGATCAATTTGAACGAATTAAAGCTTATTTCACCTGTTCATAATTACTCTTGCTAACCGTATGGTAAGCTTTTGGTAAGCTTTTGCATGGACAAAAGCTTACCAAAAGCTACGGGAAAGCTTACCAAAAGCTTACGATAATCTCACATTGCTATCAGTAAGAATTGATAACATAAAATGATATAGGGAAACTTTGAATGGAGAGACTTAGGAAAGGGCGGGACAGAGGTAGTCACAATCGTAGACAAAACAACGTTCTTTTCAGCTACGGGCTAATCACAGGTTATTTTTCAAAAACGACAGCATCGGGTTGAGCACCTAAATCCAACAAGGTTGCATTCAAATCGCTCACCATTTTGTCTGGTCCGCAGATATAGAAATGTTTTGAAAAATCACTGATCTGGCTTTCAAGGTAAGGGCGGTCAATTCTTTGTCGATGATAGCCGTTACTTTCTTCACCTGTGACAATGAATTCAGCATTATCCCCCAACATACCTTGTAGTTCATCCTTTAGAATGATATCACCGGGGGTACGATTTGAAAAAATCAGCCGGTTGCCTTTCAGTAAGTTTTGTTTGTGCAGATCACGAAGTATGGCAATAAATGGAGTGATGCCCGCACCGCCGGCAATAAAATATCCTTCCCCGCGATAGTTTATGGCTCCCCAAACATCCCTGATAACCAATTCATCTCCCGGCACTAAGTGGTCAATTTCATTGGTAACACCATTATGATCCCTGTAAGACTTGATAACAAATTCCAGATACGGATCATCCTGGAGGCAAGTGAAAGTAAAGGGACGTTTTTCCTCCAGCCACCCGGGTTTATTTATAGAAACTTCAGTGGCCTGGCCTGGAATAAATTCATAGCCTGCAGGTTTTTCCACCCTGATTTGTTTGACATTATGAGTAACAGGAGTAATCGAAAGAATCTTTACCGTTTGTTCCATATACTATAGATTAGTTATAACCTGCTAAGGTTACAATCTTAGTATTAATTGCTGATATTCCGCCTTGCCGGCAGCTATAAAAAAACCTGTCAAAAGACAGGCATTTATTCTGTAGCCTCGACAGGAATCGAACCTGTATCTGGAGCTTCGGAAACTCTTATACTATCCATTGTACTACGAGGCCAAAGAGGGCTGCAAAATTACAGGAATTTGACCATAGATCAGCACTCATTTTCAATGATCTGAGAACCTTGAAATGCAGTCCAACAAGCGATTTCTGCCCACTGTCAGGTATTTCAATAACCATGGTCATTGATTCACAGGCCCTGTTCCGGTAAACTTTGCTCAAACCTTCGAGTATGAAAAAGGAAATTGAACACCTCATCTTCCATGCCACCCTTGCGGCTTCAACCCATAATACCCAGCCCTGGAAATTTGAAGTGGTAGAAAACCAGGTTTCCATCTACCCGGATTATAATCGATCCCTGCATGTGGCAGATACCGATACCCATGAACTGTTTATAAGCCTGGGCTGCGCACTTGAAAATCTTGTAATTGCAGCAGAGCACTTTGGATATCTTCCACTGGTTCATATTCATACGGCAGACGAGCCCTTTATAGATGAGTCTTATATACGTGTTCAGTTATATCCTTTTCATGAATTAACCACAAATGACCTTTTTGAACAGATAGACCGCAGGCAGACAACCAGGAGGCCTTATGATGGAAAACCTATTCCGGAAGAGCACTTGCAGGTGCTGAAGTCCGCAACCATCCAGGAAGACGTAGATTGCTTACTACTCACACAACCCGATGAAATTGAAAAAGTGACCGCACTTGTAAAGGAAGCCTGCATACGCCAGTACTCCAATCCTGCTTATGTTGAAGAACATGCACACTGGGTGCGCTTCAATAAATCAAAAGCATTGAACAGCGGAGATGGATTATACAATGCAGTTATTGGCACAGCTGCTGTCCCCGAATGGTTTGGCAAGTTTATGATGGGGGTTTCTGTATCACCGGAAAAAGAAGCGGATAAGGTCGAACAATTGATCAGGAGTTCTTCTGCTCTTGCTATTTTTATTGCGAACCGAAATGATCAGAAAGCATGGATTAACCTGGGAAGAAGCTTTCAACGTTTTGCACTGACGGCAACGTCACTCAATATAAAGATCGCCCACGAGAACATGGCCTGTGAAGAAGTTGAAGAAAGGGAAAAGCTTGCAAGGCTTCTGGAACTTGACAAGTTTTCTCAGCCCCTGTTGATATTGCGCATGGGTTATGCAGATAAAATGCCTTATTCTTATCGTCGCCCCATTCGGGAAGTCGTCACCGAACCAATAAATGACCTGCTTATATGATTGAATTCGAGAAATACCTCGTTCCCTACCTGGTAAGCCAGGTAGCGGCTGTTATTATCATTATGATCGCTTACAAGAACACCAGGATAGGAAGGGCGCTTTTTGCTCTAATGTTTTTGTGGGCTTCCATTACAAACTTCTCAATAGGGTTTACCAACCCTGATGTTTACCTGGAATACAGCAAAATGTCCATTCACCTTTACAGGGATTTTATTAATGGATGGTTTCATCAATACAATAACATTATTATACCACTTATTGCCTTCGGGCAGTTATTGATTGCGATAGGTATGACATTAAAGGGTAAATGGGTGAACTGGGCTTGTGCCGGGGCTATTATTTTCCTGATGGGGATAGCTCCTTTGGGTGTTGGATCGGCTTTTCCTTTTTCCCTTATAGTGTCTGTGGCAGCTATGATAATCTGGAGACGTGATAAGAAAGATTGGCTGTGGAAGAAAACCACTCTATTTAAAACTCCCTCAACAGAAACTCCTGCTTACAGTGCAGCGTGGATCTTAACTATTGTAGCGATACTCTTGTCAATAGTAGCTTGTGTTACTCCTTATTTTACTTCCATTTATCATGATAATGCGTTTGTTCAATCTGCGTGGAAAGGCAATGATTTTGTTACATTATTATTCGTACTGCCCGCATTTATCATAACTCTCATGGTGAATAAAAGTCCAAAGGCAGCTTACGTTTGGATGGGGCTGCTGGGCTATTTAGTTTATAATTATAGCTTTTATTTATTTGGTGCAGCTTTTAATTCCTTGTTCCCGGTTTATTTAGGTATAGTGGCCACTTCCTTATATGGGTTGATAGCTCTTGCTTCCCGCCTTCCGGCTCATAAAATGGTGGTAGGCGATATTCCGCGTAAGGTTATTATTTCTTACCTGGTTTTAATCGCGCTGGTACTTTTTATGGTAGAATTCCCGCCTTCGATGAATTATTGGTTTACCGGTAAGCTGCCAGATATTGTAGTGAAGTCAGGTCATCCGACAAGCGTGGTTTATGCACTTGATCTCACATTGGTAGTTCCCACCTGTGTGCTTGCAGTGTACTGGATGGCAAAGCAAAAAAGATGGGGTTTTATATTGGCTAATATGATGTTGGTAAAAGGAGCTTGTTATGGGCTGGTACTCTGTGCGGGAACTTTACTTCTCAGGTCGAAACAAATAGATTACGATCCCCTTCTGCCGTTTTACATGTTTGTAGCTCTAGGTGGTATGATTGGTCTTATAGCATTTGTTCGCAGTATGACATTGCATCTACCAGTGGAATTAAAAGAGGAGGTACCTACCGGTACAATAAAAATCATGACTATTCCAACTGAACATCTTAATTCGTGAGAGTTATGTTACGTTATTTTTTCGCCTTTCTCCTTTTAATGCATGGGCTCATTCACTTCATGGGTTTTTCAAAGGCATTCGGATACGGCAAAGTGACACAGATAACAGCAGAAATATCAAAGACAGCGGGGATCTTCTGGATTCTGACAGCCTTTTTCTTTATAGCTACAACTATCTTCTTCCTTGCAAAAGTGGAATGGTGGTGGACAATTGCGATTGTTTCTCTTTTGATGTCGCAGGTACTTGTATTTACTGATTGGCAGGATGCAAAATATGGTACTATAGCCAATGTAATTATCCTGTTGGGTTCTGTAATTGCTTTTGGTGAATGGAATTTTGAGAGGTCTTATAAATCAGATGTACAACACGAGTTCAAGCGATCTGCTAACAGCCAACCGGAAGTGCTGACAGAAGGAGACATAAAAGAATTGCCGGCTGCCGTCCAGAATTATTTGCATTATGTAGGTGTGGTTGATCAGCCGAAAGTGCATAATATGAAAGTGCTTTTTGAAGGTGAAATGAGGGGAAAAGATAAGGACTGGTTCCAGGTGGATGGAGAGCAACATAACTTCTTTGATGTGTTTTCAAGATTGTTTTTCATGAAAGCCAAAATACATGGCATTAAGGTGCCTGGTTATCACCGGTATATCAATGGGAACGCGGTTATGGACATCAGGTTGTTTGGGCTCATGCCTATAAATAAAACTACCGGAGATAAAATGAACCGTGCAGAGACAGTGACTTTATTCAATGACATGTGCCTGATGGCTCCAGCCACACTTGTGGATAAAAGAATCAAATGGGAGGAGATTGATCCCAATACAGTAAAGGCCACGTTTGCAGTTAACGATATTGTGATCAATGCCATACTGTATTTTAATAACAAGGGACAGTTAATAAACTTTGTGTCTGATGACCGCTATGTACTTCCCGAAGGAAAGAATTACCGATTCTCAACACCGGTAAAAGGTTATAGGAACATCAATGGCTACAATTTGAATTCAGCAGGTGAAGCGGTCTGGCAATATCCGGACGGGGAGTTTACATATGGTAAGATACGGATAAGGGATATTCAATATAATAAGGGATTAGTTGATCTGAAAGGAGCTGCAGTGCCAAACGCACAGAACCTTATTGATGAAGCGATGACAAACGCGCAGTAGTAAAAAAGTAACTGCCATCCTGGACTATAGCTATTTAATCAGGCCATGAGCATTGGTAGCAAAGATCTTTACAGCTATAGCCAGGAGGACGACTCCAAAAAATTTACGTATAGCAATCAGCCCTGCAGGACCTAATATTCTTTCCAGGATGTTGAGAGATTTCAAAACTAAAAAGATGAATAAGAGGTTGAGCAGGATGCCAATAAGAACGGTTGATTGGGTATAATTAGCTTTTAGCGAAATGATGGTAGTAAGGGTACCGGACCCGGCGATGAGTGGAAAAGCAATGGGAACAACTGTCGCAGATCGAATATCCTTTTCACTTTTGAAGAACTCCACACCTAAGACCATCTCCAGGCCAAGAATAAAAATGACTATTGATCCTCCTACCGCAAATGATTTCACATCAAGACCGAGTAGATTTAAAAAGGGTTCCCCAATGTAGAGGAATAATATCATTAAGGCCCCGGAAATAATGGTGATAGTAAACTCGCGTATCGCTCCCAGTTTGTTTTTGAAAGATAATAATATGGGTATGGTGCCAATAATATCAATAATTGCGAACAGGGTAAAGGTTACAGTTATATAGTCATTAATGCGTATTGGCATTCGCAGGTTTTGGTAAAGGTAAAAAAGCTTAGATGTTTTATTGCTATCACTGCTGCATTAAAAATGAAAGCGGATACCTGAATAGCCATTGAATCGTGCTGTCTTATAACCATAAATATCCATAAAATCTTTATTGGTTATGTTTCGCAGATCAGCAAATAGCCGGAGATTGTTTTTTAAAACGGCATATTCGACATAGAAGTTTATCAGCAGGTAAGGATCGAGCGTTATATCCTGCCGTTGAAAAGAGGGATCATAATAAACGTCCTTGCTTTTTCCAGTTCCGTTGGCTTGCAGGTTAACAAATAGTGCATCAGTAAGTTGCCTTCCTACTGAGGCAGTAGCAAAACTTTTTGGCTTACGTAAGAGGTTGAAATAAGTGGTGTCCTTGCCATTTTGTTTGGTTGTGATATTACCATTCACATAATTGTAATAGCATTTAAACTGCCAATTATTGATGTTTGCCTTCGCTTCTAATTCAATCCCGTGATCATTCTGCTTATCCTGGTTTATATAACGAGAAGAATAGCTTACCGGATCAAAGAAAAAAGCGATTACATTTTCGAGGTGCCTGTTGAAATAGGTAGCTCTTATGCTGGTGTTTTCACCATTAATAAAATATTGCAGCCCTCCTTCATAATTGGTAGATGTTTCAGGTTTCAGTTTGCGATTACCATACACAGAAAACAACTGGTACAGGCTTGGTACCCTATAGCCGCTGGAAAGGTTGGCATATATCTTAAGCTTTTGATGCACCAGGTATGATGAATTAATATTGTAGGCAAGGTTGTTCCCGTATTCTGAATGGTGGTTGCCACGGCCGCCTACCTCAATATTTAAATTGTTTTTCTGATAATTCAAAGCAGCATAAAAAGATGCTTGAACCTGCTTTACACTATCTCCGCTATATGTTGTTTTTGTAAGTACAGGTGAATAGATGTTGCTGGAGAAGTCCGAATATTCTGTATTTGATTTCCGGAAATCAGTACCTGCGGTGAGCTTAAAGTCTGAAAATGGATAAACGACATAAGCTTCTGCAAAATGTTCGTGGGCCTTGTACCTTGTATTTTCATAGATATAAAAGCCGTTCCTGCTTTTGGTGGAATCATCAATGTAAGTTCTGTCTGTATTATTCAATTGGTACAGTACATTCAGTTGACCTTTACCGAGGAGCAAAGTATTCTTTAATCCTGTTTCAACATTCTTTGCATGCCAGGTGTAGTCCAGTTCATCCAGGAAGGCATCCTGGTCCAGGGCTCCTGAATTGTTACTATATCTTACAAATGGTTGAAGCTGCAATTTGCCGGAAGCATGTATTCCAAGACTTGCCTGCAATGCATTTTGTTTATAATTGTCATTGTCATAGTTCATGGTTGCAGTTGCAGGTTGTTTTGCTTCGGAAAATCCTGCCGAAGTGAAATGAGTAAAGCCAATATTATAGCGTAACACTTTACTGCTACCACTTATATTGCTGTTCAGTCTCCAGGTGTCATAGCTGCCATATTGAGCAATACCTGAAATGGCAAATGGTTTAACGGCATCTTTTCTTGTGATGATATTGATCACTCCTGCAATAGCATCACTTCCATATAAAGTACTCTGGCTACCCTTTACAATCTCAATTCTTTCCACATTATCTACCGGGACATACCTTATATCGAAGTTACTTCCGATGCCTGCTGCATCGTAAACAGGGATACCGTCAATAGTTATTAACGTGTAGTCTACTTTAGCTCCCCTGAGATAGATGTTCTTTTCCTTTCCTGCATTTCCATTGTAACCGTTTATGAACACACCTCCCATTTCAGTGATGACCTGTGCAAGGTCCCTGCTACCAGCATGTTCAATTTCCTGGCGGCTGATAATAGTTACTACTTTGCCTGTCTGATTGGTTTTGGTGGAATACTTACTGGCTGTGACAGTAACTCCTTCAAGAGAGTCTGTCCTTTTACCTTGTGCCCATGAATAACTGCAGATCAAGATCGCAGTCACAGCAAAAAAAGTTTTCATTGTTTTATACAATTTTTCAGTGACCGCTTCCTGGTAATTAGATAGAGATAGATAATAGCCTAAGCCGATCTTCCCTGCTTTTCACCCGAAGCAATAAATAGATTACAATCGACTGGCAGGTCTTCTGGCTTGATAGCTTGTTGATACACCTTCCCATTCCATTTGGAACAGTGGTTTGAAGATCAGCAAGAGATTCTATGAGTGATTAGTAATAAGTATTCGTATTCGTAAGCCTTTCCCTGCCTGAGAATAGAAGCCAGAGAAAGCTGTCAATGTACTTATCACTTATCATTCATCACTCATCTATCTTACAGCTACGGGGATAGCGCCGGACTCTCACCGGCTTCCCTTTTCATCCCGCAAAGCGGGAACCAATCCGCGGCAAATGTAGGGAAAGGATACCAGGTTTAAAGAGGGAAGTTCAAAGGGGACATTCCTAATGAATAGCTGCCCACTAAAATATTCTTGTAATTAGATGTTTTACCACACCTGGAAAATTTCCCTGGAACCTGTAAGGTACATATCATGGTAGCCTTCCATTTTTTCCTTCATCTTCTTCATCATTTCACTGTCTGCCATAAACTTTTTGAAACTCTCTTCATAAGCACTGAGGCTCTCATATTCAGAAACCATGATAACACGATTGTATTGACCGGTCATATCGGTCATAATGCGGACTAATTCAGAGTTTCCCATCATGGCTTCTTTAAACATTTTAGCAACTTTAGAAGCATTACCCGGCTTGCAAATAAAGGTGTCATGAACGATAATCATATACTGAAGTTTTAGTAGTGAAGAAAGCTTTACTAAATTTAAGAAAAGCGACTGGTTATCCGGTGGATGTATATTTATGCAATAGGTGGAATCTTGATCCTTGTTTATTCAGTGTCTTTAACACACCTGAATCCAACTGTATTATTTCTTTCAAATCCTTGTGATAAACGAAGTAGCATTTGACGATATGGTAGTGGCTTAGGTCCACCCTGCACGTACCACCAACTTCCGCCCGGTTTATAATAGCTACCTCCTTTCATAATGATGTAATCATAAGTATCATTTTGGTAACGGTCATTGGTTAATTGCCAAACCGAACCGACAAGATCTGTTAGGCCGTAAGGATTGATACCTTTTGCATACTTTCCTACAGGATATAGATTTCCATTCCCAGGGTTGCACAATGTGGAATCAGGTTCACCATAATCTATCAGTGTAAGCGTTGCACTAATGTTCTTTGCTGCTTTTGCTTTTTGCTTTACATCGTTTCCCCATGGCCAAAACCGACCATCTGTTGTTTGTGCTGCATATTGCCATTCCGCTTCAGTTGGTAAACGCTTTCCCGCCCATTGTGCATAGGCTTTTGCATCTTCATAGCTAATGTTCACTACCGGAAAGTTTTCCTGCCCTGACGGGATGCTTTTGTTGTTCCAATGCCTTAAAAAATTGACTGTGTCAGAAGGGATGAAATTTGTTGATTGTAGAAAATCTCTGAACTCTTTATTAGTTACAGGATGAACATCAATGTAAAATGATTCCATCTGCAATGTTTTCGGGTAACCTTTGGGATAAGAAATAAAGTCATCTCCATTGGTGACCTCCATGGTAAATTTTTCAGCAGGTATTCTTACCATTCCTTTGGGTGTATTTGTAGTTATAGGTGTTTTTTTTAATTCTGAAATCAATAGAGGTGTGCCGGGAGAGATGGTCAGTATGTATTCATCCAGCAATTCAGAGCTATCAAATAACTGGATTACATACTTTCCTTCCGTTCTACCAAATTGTTCAAATAAATGAAACGAAGTGTCGGGCCGGTTTACCAGCAATGGAGTCTTTTCGTAAGACGGACTTCCAGGCCATACTTTAAGAGAATTTCCTTGTTTACCTGAGATAGCCACCTTATCACCGTTCAAATTTACAGACAATAACTCCGGAAATTCAACGATTGCACCAACGAATCCTTCATTATTAGTGCCTAGATATTTACGATTAAAAGGTTCCAGTTCACAACTCACTAAATTGTGGTCATGAACTTTCTGTAATGTGACCTCTTTGTGATTCCATTGATCAACTATATGACTGCCTTGTTTTTTATTAATCTCAAATAATGCACCTCTAAATCCTTGTGGTAATAGGCTGAAAATGGTATATACTGTTTTGTATTTACCTGGCCACTTATTTACGTAAACACTATCCACTTCAGTTGGAACCAGCATTTCAACTTCTGGTGATTGAAAGTTGTTCGTGTTCTCTCGAAGTATGCGTACACACCTGCCCCAGAAGCGATAATCATCATCTGCCCATGCAGGAACACCTTGTCTCATAACATTGATCTCTACTCCATACCCATTGAATAATGCAGAAGCATATTCCCTGCGAATACGCTCTTTCCCAATTTCAGCAACACGGAAGATGGCGAAAGAAGGTTTGATAAGTTTATTTAAATTGACTAAAGGAACATGATAAATATCATTGTGTACTCTTCCGGATATGATACCCTGCATATCCTTTGGTACTGCCATTCCTTCACTGTACATAATGACCCCTCGCTTCGACCGGTCGGCTGCATCCTGTAGCGCCTTACTGGCTTCTGCTTTCGTGTCCAGCACCACACCATCAGCATCAACCCTTGAGAGCATCTTACTCATATTCTCCATAGCATCGTTTTCTGAAGCATCGTCCCATGGATTATAACTGATGAAGTATTTGGTGCCGATAGAATGAGAAAAATTACTCAAGGCTTTTTGTTGTTCCAATCCTCCTGGAAGATCTTCCATTAACTTCCATTGTGTACGCTGATCCAATCCCAGCCCGGGCCATGTAGGCCATATGGCAAATACATCGTCACCACCTATAAGCATTTTCATCCTGGTAAGAAAGCCTGGCAAGTGATATGAGTTGTCAGAAAGACTGTAATAATCTTTATTCCACGCCATCATCAGGTGCATGGTGTAGGCATTTCTTATCCATGAAAGGTCAGGACGCATATACAGAGTGTTATCAAAATTCTTCACTTCGTATAACATCTTTTCCTGGAAGCATTT
>JBLNAY010000162.1:0-7722 GCA_050259715.1 Candidatus Dadabacteria bacterium | reverse complement strand
GTTGGACAGATTCTACTTGCTGAGCGATTAGGCAAAAAGAAGATCATCGCGGAAACGGGAGCAGGACAACATGGAGTGGCAACAGCGACAGTCTGCGCACTTAAAGGTGTTGAATGTATTGTATATATGGGGGAAGTGGATATTGCCCGGCAGGCGCCAAATGTTGCAAGAATGAAGATGCTGGGAGCTACAGTGATACCCGCCACTAGTGGGAGTAAAACATTAAAGGATGCTACGAATGAGGCGATCAGGCACTGGATAAATCACCCAGTAGATACTCACTATATAATTGGAAGTGTTGTTGGGCCACATCCTTATCCTGATATGGTAGCACGCTTCCAAAGTATCATCAGTAAAGAAGTGAGGCAGCAGTTGCTGAAGAAAACAGGAAGTGAAACGCCAACGCATGTCATTGCCTGTGTGGGGGGAGGGTCTAATGCTGCCGGAGCTTTCTATCATTTTCTTGAAGAAGATGAGGTGCAGTTAATAGCGGTAGAAGCAGCAGGAGAAGGTGTTGACACAGGAAGAAGTGCCGCTACTTCTAAATTAGGTAAAGATGGCATTTTACATGGCAGCCGAAGTCTCGTGATGCAAACAGAAGATGGGCAAGTGCTGGAAGCACATAGTATTTCGGCGGGGTTGGATTATCCTGGAATTGGACCATTGCACGCACACCTGTTTGATACCGGGAGAGCAAAATTTTTGGCTGTTACAGATAAAGATGCGCTTGAAGCTTCATTCAATGTAGCACGAATGGAAGGAATTATTCCTGCTCTGGAAACAGGCCATGCTTTTGCAGCTTTAGACCAGTTGCAATTTAGTAAAGAGGATATTGTAGTTATTTGCCTGAGTGGAAGGGGCGACAAAGACCTCGCTACTTACATGGAAGCGATGGAAAAAAATAGCGAGAATGAAAAGTGAAAGAGCAACATACACCGGCTTTGAATTCGAAGTGGAAGGCTATCCTGCACTGGCCATTATCAATAAAGATCTGAAACAACTGGAAGATAAAAGTTCTTATCCTTATTCAGTATTTATTGAAATTGTTCCTGATGCGGTTAATGAAAACGGGCATCCTGAAGGTGACGAATATGATTATCTGAATGAGTTAGAGAAGACTCTTATTAATTACCTGGAGAACGAGAGCAGAACACTGCATGTTGGACATACAACCGTGTACAGGGGGAGGCAGATTATACTATATACTAAGGATAAGCATATTGTTGAAGATTATCTTGAGCATTATCTATCAACAATAGGAAGAGAAAATAGTTTTGAAATTGAACATGATCCTGAATGGGAGAATGTTTCTGCTTTTTATGATTTATTATGAGTAGGATTAAGGAATTATTTAATCGAAAACAAAAAGATATTCTTAACGTGTATTGTACGGCAGGGTACCCGGAGTTTGACAGCACAATAACTGTAATGAATGCTTTGCAGGATAATGGTGCTGACATTATTGAATTGGGGATGCCCTATAGTGATCCTCTTGCCGACGGACCTGTGATTCAGGCAAGTAGCACTGTTGCACTATCAAACGGGATGACTATTAGCAGGTTGTTTGAACAGTTGAAGAATTTCCGGGAACAAATCACGGTGCCTGTAGTGTTAATGGGATACTTAAACCCGGTATTGCAGTTTGGATTTGAGAACTTTTGCAGGAAAGCATCCGAAGTAGGGATAGATGGTTTAATTATTCCTGACATACCTATGTATGAATATCTGAAGGAGTATAAAGACGTTGTTGAAAAATATGGATTGGATTTCATATTCCTTATTACACCTGAAACGTCCGAAGGCCGCATCAGGCAACTGGATGAAATAACTACAGGATTTTTATATGCCGTCTCTTCTTCATCCATTACAGGGTCGGATAAGAATTTCAGCCCGGTGGAAGACTACCTGAAGAGAATAAAAGACCTGAAATTGAAAAATCCTGTACTGGTTGGTTTCGGTATAAAGGACAAAGAAACTTTCCGGTCGGCGAGTAAATATTCAAATGGCGCCATTATTGGGAGTGCTTATATTAAAGCAATTGATGGTTCTGGTGATATTAAGACAAAGACTAAAAAATTCCTGGAAAGTGTGATAGCGTAAAACAAGGAAGAGCGGAAGACGGGACTCGAACCCGCTACCTACAGCTTGGGAAGCTGTCGCTCTACCAGGTGAGCTACTTCCGCTTGTTTATGTGATCAAAGATAAAGAACGCTTCAAAATACAAATGAATCTTGCAATAATTAAATATAACGCCGGAAATATTCAATCGGTAATCAATGCCCTTGAAAGACTCGGTGTTAATGGAGAAGTCACTGACGATCCTGAAAAAATAAGGTCAGCCGATAAAGTAATCTTCCCGGGCGTAGGAGAGGCTAGCAGCGCTATGAGAAGCTTGCAGGAAAATAACCTGGATAAGTTGATCAAAGATCTAAGGCAACCGGTACTCGGCATTTGTGTGGGGATGCAGTTGCTCTGCGAACATTCAGAAGAAAATAATACAACCTGCCTGGATATCGTGCCGGTAAAAGTGAAAAGATTTCCTGCAGGGTATAAGAATTATAAAGTTCCGCAGGTAGGATGGAATACGATTTACAATTTTACCTCAGAACTTTTCAATGGAGTACCGGAAAATAGTTACATCTATAATGTACATAGTTATTATGCCGTTGACTCAGAGTACACTATTGCTAAATGTGAGTACACGGTTGAGTATGCAGCAGCGATTCGAAAGGAAAATTTCTACGGAGTACAGTTTCATACAGAAAAGAGTGCTAGTGTTGGAGACCAGATCCTTCTAAACTTTCTTGAACAAGTAAAATAAATACATGGAAATCATTCCGGCAATTGATATAATAGAAGGAAAATGTGTTCGCCTTACACATGGTGACTTCAGCAGGAAGACTATATACAATGACAACCCTTTAGAAGTAGCAAAGGAATTTGAACACGCCGGCATAAGAAGATTACATCTTGTAGATCTTGATGGTGCCAGAGAAGGAAGGGTGCGCAACTGGAAAGTACTGGAAAATGTTGCCGGCAAGACATCCCTTGTGGTAGACTTTGGAGGAGGTATAAACGAGGAGCATGATGTGCAGGTGGTGCTGAATTCGGGGGCTGCAATGGCAACTGTCGGAAGTATTGCTGTCAAGCAGCAAGAAATATTTGTGAGCTGGATAAAAAAGTTCGGTGCCGCTAATTTCCTCCTCGGTGCAGATGTAAGGAAGGAGAAGATTACGGTTAGTGGATGGTTGGAGAATACAGATATAGATGTGTATGACTTTATTGAAACATATATAGCAGAAGGTGTTTCACAGATCTTTTGTACCGATGTTTCAAAAGATGGCGCGATGGAAGGACCTTCTATTGAGTTGTACAAAAAGATTATAGAACGATTCCCAAACCTTAATTTCATTGCCAGCGGTGGTGTTAGTAAAATGGACGATGTTGTTCAACTGCAGGAAATAGGTTGTAAAGGAGTTATCATCGGCAAAGCTATTTATGAAGCGAAGATCCGGCTATCCGACCTGAAACAGTATATTTAAAATCATCAAATAACTAAATCATCAAATTTTCAAATTTTCAAATCTTCAAATCTTTCATGCTCGCAAAACGCATTATACCATGTCTGGACATCAAAGATGGCAGGACAGTAAAGGGTACCAATTTTGTAAATCTGCGGGATGCAGGTGATCCCGTAGAGTTAGCTGCGACCTATGCAAGAGAAGGAGCTGATGAATTGGTTTTTCTCGATATAACGGCAACGGTGGAGAAAAGGAAAACATTAGCAGAGCTGGTAAAGAGAATTGCACATACCATAAATATTCCTTTTACTGTGGGAGGTGGCATAAAGACAGTAGAAGATGTTAGTATACTTCTGAATTCAGGTGCTGATAAAATATCTATTAATACGGCAGCTTATCACAATCCACAGGTGATAACCGATATTGCAAATACAGGAGGAAGTCAATGTGTTGTACTTGCAATAGATACACGGCTCGAAGAAGATGGAAACTGGTATGTGTACCTGAACGGAGGTAGAACAAAGACTAATACTTTATGTTTTGAGTGGGCGCAAAGGGCAGTCGGGCTGGGTGCCGGTGAAATCCTGTTAACCTCTATGAATCATGATGGTACCAAAGCAGGTTTCGCATTGGATATTACAAAACAGTTGTCCGACAACTTGCCAATTCCCGTAATTGCATCTGGCGGCGCCGGCACTTTGGAGCATTTTGCTGATGTATTTAAATTAGCTCATGCTGATGCTGCACTTGCTGCCAGCATTTTCCACTTTAGAGAGATTGAGATAAGCGATTTGAAATCTTACCTGCATAACCAGCATATTATTGTTCGTCAATAAATTCATTCATTCAAGGCATGGAAACAGCTAAACATTGGTATGCGGCTTATACAAAGCCAAGGTGGGAAAAGAAAATAGCAAAGAAATTGGAGGAGAGGGGAGTTGAAACATATTGTCCATTAAACAAGGTTACACGGCAGTGGAGTGACCGTAAGAAAGTTGTCATGGATCCTGTCTTTAAGGGTTATATATTCATACATATTGAGGATGCAATTAAATGGGAAGTGAAAAAAGTGGATGGTGTATTGAACTATGTTTACTGGAATGGCAAACCGGCAATAATAAGGGATGATGAAATTGAAACTATAAAGAAGTTCCTGAACCAGTTTGAAGATGTACAGGTGGAGGAGTTAAAAGTAGATGTGAATAAGAAGGTCAGAATCAAACAAGGGGTATTGATGAATTACCAGGGAATAGTGATCGAAGTGGGTGGCCGGCGGGCAAGGGTCAAGATTGAATCTATGGGTTTAGTTCTTAGTGCGAGTTTTGACAATAAGAATCTTGAAATAATTGATTAGATAAGGAAATAGGTGCCCACTAAGGAGCACCTATTCATGATAGATATACCCTGTTAGTAATCTAGAAGTTCTCCAGGCAATAATTTTCCAGTTATAAAACCTTGTCTCGTCCAGAGCCTGTAAATAACAGGAATTCTTCTTGCAGGGGGTATATCATACAGGATCTTTAGTTTTTGATGTGCAGTGACTGTGCCATTATAAACAATAGCAACTTTCCTACCTAAAAGATCAAATAATTCAAGTGTAGCTTTACCTGATTCAGCGGGAACTATGGTAAAGTTGATAGTTGATCCATATGGATTAGGATAAGCTGCTATTGTGGTGTTACTATAGCTTAGCTTGGGATTAATAGATAATATTTCTTGTGTAATCACCGGATCTTGTGGTTGAACATAAGTATCAGTGCAATATGGTCCAACATTAATTGTCGTTCTGCTCTTTGGAATCGGTATTTCATTTATTCTTGTCTCAAATGTATATTCACAAACAGGAGGTGCATCGGTGAATGTTGAACCAATTAATGATTTAGTATCATATTTCACTGATAAGATATAGATCACTCCAGGAATAGCATCAGTTATGCAAATCGTTCCATCACCCGCTTTTGTACCAGTTGCTGCCTTCGTGCAAGTTGGATCCCACAAAATGATCTGGTTGGATTGCTGAATATCAAAGTAAGTAAAGTTTTCACATGATTTCGTTTGCACAACATTTATGCAGAAACTTGGTGAAGGAGCTGTTACCGCTGAATAATAGAAGAATTGTCCTGGAATAGCATTAAACACTTTATTCTTTCTTGGAGTATAACAGATCTGGGATACAGGATAGCCATTACCTCCATTCTTATAATCATTACATGTAGCTGGTGTGTGATAAATACCACCATTACATACATAATGTGTTACAGTTTGAGTGCATGAAGAGGTATTGCCTGAAGCATCTGTTGCGAGCCATGTTCGTGTATATACTATAGCATTAGATGTTTCTGTAGATGTAGTAGAGACTACTGTAATAGATACTGTACCACAATTATCCGCTGCTGATGGCGTATCGAATACCAGTGGTAAATCACAGGCAATATATTTCGGTGCGCTACAATTGATGACCGGCTTAATATTATCCGTTCTTGTTACTATAAATGAGCAACTTGCAGTCTTTCCTGCCAGGTCAGTAACTGTCAACGTTACAGTTGAAGCACCGGTACCTGTTAATACCGTTCCTGGTGCAGGATTTTGAATTATTACAAGATTGCTTGTTGACGTACAGTTGTCATTAATTGTTGCTAGTGAACGATAATCTGGAAGCGTTGCACTGCAGTTCGTATTTAGGTTAAGGATTGAATTTGCCGGGCATGTAATTGTAGGTGGTGTATTGTCCGGAATTGTTGTTACTACAAAGGTAGCTGTTGCTGTACATCCGGATGGAACTGCATCATATACTGTCAGGGTGTAAGTGCCAGCTGATAAGCCAGTTCGATCACCCTTTGTAACACCATCATTCCACATGTAAGTTACAGTGCTATTGTTTCCTGAGATAGTTATGTCGATTGAACCATCTCCTGATCCTTGGCAGCGTTCATTTGTGACAATTGCTGTTACTGAGAGAGTACAAGATGATATCTTGTAAACTGTTTCTGTATCATGTGTATCCGTCAAAGTGCCACCTGCAGGTACACCATGTACAGTAGCAGTATTCGTATATAAACCTGCATTGACATCCGACTGTGTGATCGTATGAGTAGCAATATAGACCCAGGTTTCTCCAACATCTAGTTTGTTATTTCCATTATCTCCAGAAGTGTATGTAACGGTATTTGCACCCGCATCAGTAACATTAATTGATGTAATTGACACATTACCTGTATTATGTAATGTAAGTGAATAGTGAATAACCTCTCCGGATGTTGAATAGGTAGTTTCAGAAGCTGTTTTAGCTAATGTCCATGAAGGTCTTTGTGTTGCTGTAGCTGTTTCTGTATCGGTATTGGAGGTCACTGTAGTAGTACCCGAGGTAGTAGTAGCATAAGCTGCATTGGTCACAGAGCCTGTGTTGAGGTCTGTCTGGGTGACGGTGTAGCTGGCTGTTACCGTGAGGGTACTTCCAGGAGTGAGTGGTCCGTTTACAGGAGCTATGCCCGGGATCTTATTATCATGAACAGTGAACGGTCCTGCAAGGGTGACGTTACCGCTGTTGGTGATGGTATAGGTATAGGTGATCACACCACCGGCGGTGGAGTACGGGCTGCCACTTACGATCTGCTTATTGATAGAGAGTGCTGCAGACTGGGTGGCGGTAGCTGTTTCTGTATCGGTATTGGAGGTCACTGTAGTAGTACCTGAGGTGGTAGTAGCATAAGCTGCATTGGTCACAGAGCCCGTGTTGAGGTCTGCCTGGGTGACGGTGTAGCTGGCTGTTACCGTGAGGGTACTTCCAGGAGTGAGCGGTCCGTTTACAGGAGCTATGCCCGGGATCTTATTATCATGGACGGTGAACGGTCCTGCGAGGGTGACATTACCGGTGTTGGTGATGCTGTAGGTATAGGTGATCACACCACCGACGGCGGAGTACGGGCTGCCACTTACGATCTGCTTATTGATAGAGAGTGCAGGCGACTGGGTGGCGGTAGCTGTTTCTGTATCGGTATTGGAGGTCACTGTAGTAGTACCCGAGGTGGTAGTAGCATAAGCTGCATTGGTCACAGAGCCTGTGTTGAGGTCTGTCTGGGCGACGGTGTAGCTGGCTGTTACCGTGAGGGTACCACCAGGAGTGAGTGGTCCGTTTACAGGAGCTATGCCCGGGATCTTATTATCATGAACAGTGAACGGTCCTGCAAGGGTGACGTTACCG
>JBLNAY010000161.1:0-11987 GCA_050259715.1 Candidatus Dadabacteria bacterium | reverse complement strand
ATAATTAAACGGTAACTTCTAAGGTCGCATTGATGCCGCGCTCGAGGATCGCTTCACACATAGGCTTAAGATCTTCATAGCTACCGTTCTTAACGGCATATTTACCATTGAAGTGAATAATATAGGCGCATTGTTCTGCCTGCTCATAGGTATGGCCACAAATTTCCATCAGGGTTTCTATTACCCAATCGAATGTATTTACATCATCGTTCCAGACAATGATCTGGAAAGGATCTTCAATATCTGTAAGTACATCCTCTATCTCTTCAGGATTGATTTTTGTCCACTCTTTCATCCGTGGTCAAAGGTAAATATTTGAAGGGAAATTTGTTGTTATGGTGGGCTTAACAACTGAGTTATTCATCGTTATCAGGGTCATGTATGATTCTCTTATACCGTTCGATTTCGCAGAATCTAACTATATAGATGAAAGCGCATAAAAAAACCCCGTTGTTATAACTGGGGTTTTTTGTGGGAGTTGACGGGTTCGAACCGCCGACCCTCTGCTTGTAAGGCAGATGCTCTGAACCAGCTGAGCTAAACTCCCGTTCGAACGAGGGTGCAAAAATAAGGGGAAGAGCCAATTACAAAAAAATAAATTTGAAAACAGCAGATGTTAAAAATCAATTTAGCTGCACTGCAGGTAATCTATAGTTCTGCCCATCCCAAACCATGAGTTCATTAATCTGCAGTTTCCAATATTTATAGAATGGAGAAGGAGAAAGTAATTTTCTTACCTCCGTTTTGTTCTTTGCGTTAATAGTAATCCACACCATTTGGATTTCCATACTTACCACGTAGTGTTCAATAACCAGGTCTTCGATCATAGCATTGATATGCTCCCGGTGTTGAGGAATGATATTCATCATTTCATCATTCCATTCAAAACGTACTGTGACCAGGTATTTTTTCATCTTTTGTCTTAAACGATCCAATCAACAATTTTATTCGCCCATTCCGGTCTATAAGCAGTAGTGATCCTTATATAATTATCAGTATACCCTTCCATCATGCTATTTTTTTCATGTCCTTCAAACAATACTTTCCTTTTTTGTCCCCGGTGGTGACCGGTAAAGTACTGCATCTTCATAAAGCTAAGATTTCTGAGAATCTTATTTCTTTCATGTCTTACATGAACAGGAACTACAGGCTGTATATCCAATGCTTTAGTATTGTCTCTTTCTGAATACGTAAAAACGTGTAAATAGGATACATCTAAATCATGAAGAAAATCATAAGTTTCCTGGAAGTGCTTATGAGATTCTGAAGGAAAGCCGACAATTACATCTACTCCAATTGCACAGTGCGGCATTATTGATTTTATCTTTTCTACCCTTTCAGCATAAAGTTCCCGTTTATAACGGCGCCTCATCAGGGAGAGAATATCATTACTTCCGCTTTGGAGAGGTATATGAAAATGCGGCATGAACTTCTTACTGCCTGCAACAAAATCAATAATATCGCTGGTTAACAAGTTTGGCTCAATAGAAGAAATACGATACCTCTCAATACCTTCCACTTTTTCCAATTCACGGATCAGTATATAAAAGTTTTCTTCATTCTTTTTTGCGCCATCCGGACCCTTGCCAAAATCACCCAGGTTTACTCCCGTAAGTACAATCTCTTTAACCCCTTTTTGACCAAGAATAGTTGCCTGGTTCACCACATTTGCTACAGAATCACTCCGGCTCTTACCCCTTGCCATTGGAATGGTGCAGAAGGAGCAGGTATAATCACATCCATCCTGTACTTTTAAAAAGGTCCTTGTTCTATCATTGATTGAAAAAGAAGAATTGAAACCGGTAACATCTCCTATATCGCAACTGCTGATGCGGGTAGAATCCCCTTTTGTAAATTCCTTCAGGTGGGCGGCAAGATTAAACTTCTCGGCAGCACCAAGCACCAGGTCAACACCAGGGATCTCAGCTATTTGCTTTGGTTTAAGCTGTGCATAACACCCGGTAATCACAATTACACTCTCCGGTGCTTTTCTTTGGATGCGTCGCACAATTTGCCTGCATTCTTTATCAGCATTGTCCGTAACAGAACAAGTGTTGATCACATAAACATCTGCCTTATCTTCAAATTCCTTTTTTGAGAATCCTTCTGCTTCCAAAGTGCGTGAAAGTGTTGAAGTCTCTGAGAAATTCAATTTACAACCCAGGGTATGAAAGGCAACTGAGCGTTGTTTTTCCATTGCGTCCAAAGGTAGACAAAATGAACGTGGTGCTTAAAAAAGCGGAAACCCTGCTAAGTAAAGAATTGCTTAAAATTTAGAATTTAGTTCTATTCTTATTAACATTGTCCTGAACAATAATTCCCAATGAACAAGAAAACCTGGCCACTCGTATTACTTATTGTATTAGCCCTCATTGTAGTGATCATAAAACGGTTGAGAGGTCCTGTAGTTAATCATCAAACAACAAATTCAACTAAGTATAATAAGAACCGTAATCGCGGATTCGATAGAACAATATCCTACCTGGAATACACCAATCATGCAAGATGCAGAATGGATTGCCGGCACATAAGCCAGAAGGATATCCAGGAGATTATGAAAACAGGTGAAATTAATTACAGGAAAAGTGAAGTGAATGAAACTCCCTGCCCCGTGTATGCTGTCCAGGGTTATACCAGTAGCCGCGAACACTTGAGAGTGATTTTTGGACAATGTGATTATACTACAAAAGTAATAACGTGTTATAACCTGGACGAAGACTTTGAATGTCACTGCCCTGGGGATGAAAATAAATACAGATAAAAGTGAAAACAGCAAACGCCACGTTCTCTTTGCTGATAATCCTTATGATATTTTTGGTATTTCTTTTAAGGCGTTGGCATGAACCTGCAAGAATGCCATTCTTCTCAAGAAATATAAACAACATTAGTGTTTCAGATTATGCGAGTTGCCGGATGGGTTGCCTGCAGGTAGGTATGAAGGATGTAAAAGAATTGATTAAATCAGGGGTTTTGATATTAAACCGGCGACATGTTAAAGGATATCCGTGCCCTGTACATTATATCCAGGGAACTACAGGTAACAATAGAAAACTTAGGCTGGTAGTATCTCAATGTAGTAATGAAATAACCCTGATTAACTGCTATACGGCAGATTCAACATTTAATTGCAATTGTGGGGTGCTTCAACAAAAAAATATTTGATGCGATATCTACTAAAGCCTTTGCAACTAATATATACTGTGTATGCACTTTTAATGTTTGTGGCATTAATGGTTCCAATTTTTATCTGGTCTGTTTGTGTAATTCCTTTTGGAAGAATTAAAGGAGGTAACCTGGTTTACAAAGGTTGTATAGCCTGGTCTGATGCATGGTTGTTCCTGATATTTATAAGGCACAGGAACATCTATCTTCAAAAACTCAGGAAAGGTCAATCCTACATTTTTGTATCAAACCATATATCGTACCTGGATGCTGCCATCCTGCCACAGGTAGTAAGGAGGCCGGTTCGTCCACTAGGAAAGATAGAGATGACGCGGATACCTGTTTTTGGATTCATATACAGGAATGCCATAGTAACAGTTGACCGCAGTAGTGCCGCTCACAGGGCAAAGAGTGTTGCTATTCTAAAGTCTATTATAAACAAAGGAATATCGGTGTTTGTATTTCCTGAAGGAACTTTTAATCTTACTCACCATCCATTAAAGGACTTTTATGATGGTGCTTTCCGTATTGCTATTGAATCAGGTACCCCCATCAAACCGCTGATTTTATTGGATACTTATAACCGGCTACACTATAAGAGTGTTTTCTCTCTGAATCCTGGTATAAGTCGTGCTGTTTTCCTGCCCGAAGTGAGTGTGAAAGGATTAACTATGGATGATGTAAAGAAATTAAAGCAGGAAGTGTATTCTAGGATGGAGGGAGCATTGATTCAATATAAAGCATCATGGATAAGGACTGCTGAACCTGCTGATTTTTCAAAGTAAAATCTTCCGGTTACTCTATTTTTACAGTTAATGTTTGCAGAAGTCATCATTCCTTTAGCATTACCGAAAAACTATACCTGGGGAATTCCGGAAGACATGCGCGATCAAATTGTTGCAGGCTCCAGGGTGGAAGTAAACCTTGGTAAGAACAAGAAATATGCAGGCATTGTAAAAAGAGTTCATTCCGATTTCCAGGGGATATTCGAACCCAAGCAGATAATCAACCTGCTCGATGACGAGCCTGTTGTGCAGCCCTACCAGTTGAAATTATGGGAATGGATGTCTGAATATTATATGTGCACAGAAGGAGAAGTGATGGCTGCTGCATTACCTTCTCATTTTAAACTTTCCAGTGAAACAATATTGATCTATAATGAAGAATACGGTGATGATTTTACAGCCCTTGACAATGATGAATATTTAGTCGCAGAAGCCTTATTAATGAAGCATGAACTGCGATTAACAGAAGTGCAGCAGATCCTCGATGTGACACATGTTTATCCTATTGTAAACAAATTGATCGGGAAAAGAGTTTGTCATGTATGGGAGTCACTTGCTCCCTCTTATAAAGCAAAAAAAGAATCTTACGTTCTCCTCAATCCCCTTTATCATGATGAAGAAAAGCTGTCCGAACTATTGAACAACTGGGGTAGAGCTCCTAAGCAAATGGAACTTCTGCTTAGTTACCTGCATCTTGAGAAAACGGAAGGAGAGGTCACTAAATCGGAGTTACTTAAGAAAGCTAATGCTTCAGATGCCCATTTGACAGGACTAATTGATAAGAATATTCTTTTTATCGAGAAAAGGACCATTGATCGTTTGCATTATGCACCCAAGGATTTAAAGGTGGATTTCGGGTTATCTGAATCACAGGAGAAAGCCTACAACGATTTAAACGGCTTGCTTTCACTGAAGGAGGTTTGTCTTATGCATGGTGTGACATCGAGCGGGAAAACACACCTGTATATTAAGTTAATTGAGCAGTATATAAGAAAGGGGAAGCAAGTGTTATATATGCTTCCGGAAATCGCGCTCACTTCACAGATCATCCGCCGCCTGCAAAAGCATTTTGGCGGATACATTGGTATATATCATTCAAAGTTCAGCCAGAACGAACGTGTTGAGATCTGGAATAAAGTGAAGAGCGGGGAACTCCAGGTTGTCCTTGGGGCGAGAAGTTCGTTGTTCCTTCCCTTTCGTAATCTTAGCTTGATTATATGCGATGAAGAACATGACCCTTCTTATAAGCAGCAGGAGCCGGCCCCCAGGTATCATGGGCGTGATGCAGCTATATTTATGGCTTCCTTATTACATGCTAAAGTGATCCTTGGAAGCGCCACTCCTTCAATGGAATCTTACTTTAATGCAGTTAACGGGAAATATGGGCTTGTTGAATTGAGGGAACGCTTTGGTGATGTGAAGATGCCTTCAATAGAAATGATAGACACCCGCATGGTTGCACGAAAACCGGGAGAAAAGGTGATGTTATCACCGGCACTCTTAGATGAGATCAGGTATAGTATGCAGCAACAGAAACAAGTTATTTTGTTTCAGAACAGGCGGGGATATTCTCCTTACCAGGTGTGTGGCGTTTGTGGATGGATTGCTCAATGTAGTAACTGTGATGTTTCGCTGACTTTTCATAAGTTTTCTAACAAACTAAAATGTCATTACTGTGGGAATAGCTATCCCCCCTCCAACACTTGCCAGGTGTGTGGAAGTGATAAACTAATGCAGAAAAATTTTGGTACGGAGAAGATTGAAGAAATGCTGTCTGCTGAATTAGATGATGTAAGAATCGCGCGCATGGATTTAGATTCCGTACGTAATAAGAATGCACATGATGTGCTCATTCAGCAATTTGAACAAAAGAAAATTGACGTACTTGTCGGCACCCAAATGGTGGTGAAAGGACTTGACTTTGACAATGTAAGCCTGGTGGGAATTCTCGATGCTGATGGACTTTTAAACTTTGCAGATTTCAGGGTTAATGAAAGAGGATTCCAGTTAATGGAACAGGTAAGCGGTCGTGCGGGCAGGAGGGATGTTGCGGGCAGAGTACTCATCCAAACCTTAAATCCAAATCACCCGGTACTCATGCATGTTGCCCAACATGATTACCTGGGTATGTATAAGGATGAAATCGAAAAACGTAAAGAGTTTTTCTATCCTCCCTATTCACGTGTAATCCAGGTCTTCTTCAAACATAAGCAACGAGAAGTGGTGTTTGATGCTGCACATTCCTTTGCAGAAGCATTGCAGGTACAGTATGGTAATTACCTGGTAGGACCTGCAGAGCCGGTGGTAAACAGGGTGAGAAACATGTTTTTAATGGAGCTTATGCTCAAGCTTCCCCGCGACAGCCGGTTAATTCAAAGATGTAAGTCGGATATTCTTGGTGAGATCGTTAAGTTGCATGCTGCTAAGAAGTTTTCGAGAGTCATAGTGATCCCTGATGTGGATGCGCAGTAAATTAAGATTGCAGCAAATCCTGTATTCCCTTGTAATCGTATATCGCTAATCCCGGTTTAGATTGAAGGGATGCCTGCACCATGGCTGTTGCAACAACAGAGGCCTCAATAGGTTTGTATTTAAATAACGAACCACCCATTATAGGGGAGAGCACTTTCATTACAGATTGTCCGATACTTTCACCTGTTCTGATCTCTTCTCTCTTGCCCAACAACATGGATGGCCTGAAAATCGAAATACTGTTTATTTTTTTCCCTCTGATGGCATCTTCAACTTCGCCTTTTAATCTTAAATAGAAATTACCTGCTTTAGAGTTAGCTCCAATGGAGGAAACAAGCAGGAAAGAGTTGCAGCCAGTTTCTTCACAATACTGCGCGGCATTAACCGGTATATCAAAGTCAATACTTCTGTAGGCATTTTTATCTCCTTTAACTTTCTTCATCGTTGTCCCTATTGCGCAGAATACATCACTACTTGCATCAATACCAATCTTGAAGGATTCATGATCCTGAAAGTTCACAAGTTTCACTTCGATCTTAGGCCCCATAATCGAAACAGGTCTGCGGACAAGGAGACGAATGGTTTGAAAATGATTGTTCTCCTGTAGTTTTTGCACGAGGTGGCTGCCAATGAGCCCCGTTGCACCGATAACTGTAGCCGTTCTCGCTTGCATAATTTTAGTAATCTTGCTTATGGTGCAAATTCGTGAAAATTTATCGCTTAAGCCTTATAATACATTTGGAATTGATGTTGATGCGGAATACTTCTCTTCGTTTTCTAACCTGGATGATTTACGTGAGTTGTTATCTTATATTGAGAAAAATAAAATAGGACAAAGTTTAGTTCTGGGGGGTGGCAGTAATATCCTATTGTTGAAAGATTACCCGGGAATAGTTTTAAAGAATGAACTAAAGGGTATTGAAGTCATTAATGAAGATGAAGAACATCTTTATATTAAGGCAGGAGCAGGAGAGAACTGGCACCAGTTTGTTATGCACTGTGTCCGCCATGATTATGCAGGCGTCGAGAACCTTTCCCTGATACCTGGCAATGTTGGTGCTTCTCCAATGCAAAATATCGGTGCTTACGGAGTGGAGATCAAGGATGTTTTCTACCAGTTGGAAGCAATGCATATTGAAGAGAAGGAGATCCATACTTTCAAATTGGAAGACTGTCATTTCGGATACAGGGAAAGTGTTTTTAAAAACAAAGCAAAAGGACAATATGTGATTACATCAGTTACGTACCGGTTGAACAAGGTACCTCAATACAATACATCTTATGGAGCTATAAAACAGGAGTTGGAGAAAATGGGTGTAACGCTACCAACCATTCAATCCATTTCACAGGCAGTGATCAACATACGATCTTCTAAACTTCCTAATCCTTTTGAAATAGGAAATGCCGGTAGCTTTTTTAAAAATCCACAAGTACCTGTTGATGATTATAACAGGTTAAAAGATACTTACCCTTCCATTGTGGGTTTTCCTGTGAATGAATCTACAACTAAAGTAGCCGCAGGCTGGTTAATAGAACAATGTGGCTGGAAAGGATACCGTAAAGGTGATGCAGGATGTTATCCCCAACAGGCTTTAGTACTTGTAAATTATGGAAAAGCGACCGGCAGGGACATATTCGAATTAAGTGAAGAGATCATTGAAAGCGTAAAAACGAAATTTGGAGTAGAATTAGAAAGAGAAGTTAATCTGGTTTAATTTTGAATACTGCTTATATTGTTTTATTTAGTAAAACTGCTTTTATGCGTAAACTAATCTGCATCCTTTCTATTCTATTGTTTTGCTCAACCTTCGGGCATGCACAAGATAAAATTTATCGTAAGAATGGCCAGGTAATTAAAGCTAAAGTCCTGGAAATTGGAACCGATGAAATCAGGTATAAACTCAATGATACTACTTCCTCATTGGTATATGTTTTAGAAAAAGACCGTATCAACAAGATAGAATTTGAAAATGGACGGGTAGAAAAATTTGTAGCTGACCTGAAAGATCCTGAACAGTACCAGGATCAACGTAAACATGGAATCAAGGTTGATTTTATCGGCCCTTTATTAGGCTACACTCAAATCAGTTATGAGAAGAGTTTGGGAGTAGGAAAAGGTTACGAAATATCACTTGGAATAATTGGTGCAGGCAAGAATCAAGTAATAGATTATTATTCCAGTTCTATCCGTTCCGAAAAGAGGAATCAATTCGGCCTCTCCGGAAGTTTTGGGTACAAGTTCAGCAAACTACCGGATTTTTTGTTTGGCAGAACACGGTTTACACACCTGATGCAGGGAAGTTATGCAAGGCCAATAGTTTACCTGGGTAATTATAGCGAGAATAGAATTGTTTATAAAGCCAATTACCAGCAGGTACTGGAAAGACAGAATATCACCTTTGGAGCTTTACAGGTTGAATTAGGTAAACAATGGGTATTTGGAGATATGATGCTGTTGGATACCTATTGGGGATTCGGTTATGGGTTCGATAATAAAAAGGCAACCGATGATTATGTTTACGATGATGCTTCTTCCTACAACTACATTAATTCCCGTGTTGGAAGAAGTCCGGGTCTTTCTTTTACATTTGGTATTAAAGTAGGCCTGCTACTAAAATGAGTTTTGTCATTAAGAACTATTTCCTAATGTACAAAGGCATATGAATGTGCTATAGAAAAGAAAGCATTAACAGTTTACTGCCTCTTATTAATGTTATACGCTTTCTTCTATCAATTACAAAATAGATGATCCGGTAGTATCAAATTAAAACAATGTTGCCCAAAATATTACTGCAGCTAAAAGAGTTAATACAATAGCTCCTAACGTTATCCAGCCTAACAAAGTAGCTGCATGAGCTTTATTATCTGAAGAATTCTGCCGTTTCGCAACTGATCCCAATACTACTGCGACAATTGCAGCTGCTAATGATCCAATTATCACGTAGGGTACAAATAAACCCATTATGAATAAACTTGCCCCTATAATTCCAAAAATAAGTGCAGTTTGTCCTGACTTGGAAGAATCAGCAGGCTTGATCGTCCTCCAAAAGAAAAGGCTAACTTTTTCTTTGAAAGTCAACTTTCTTCCAATCAGCTTTTCAACATCTTTGACTTTTAATGCTACCGGTTTATGTATATTATCATTTATGGAAGTTGTAGGAAGGACTCTAATCGCTGTTGAATTCGACTCAACAGGTACGGATATCATTATGACTATCACAAATAGTGAAAGTAAAAATTTACTCATAAGTGTTTTATTTTCGAATATAGATATTTTTTATTCTAAAAAATACTAGAAAGTATTGTTTAGATGACTTCTTCTTAATTGAAGTAATAGAGAGTTGCAAAGAGATTCACTTTATCTTCCAAATTCATCATCTTCCAGGTCCTCGTAACTACCGGATGATTGTATGTTCAACATACTTCCCATCAGGTCTTTAAACTCCACGGAAGTTTCCAGGATCTTCTTACTTATGAGCGAATAAGAAGCCAGTCCATGTAGGACGAATTCCATCAACAGGGCTGATTCTTTTTCATTTGCGTGTGGGAAATGTTTTTTAACTAGCGGATGCAGACCATCTACTTTATAAAGCAGGTTTATTTTTTCGCGGTCACTGGTTGAGAAGAAAACATTCACATGATTTCCTTTGTCGAACCACGATATAATAGAGCGATAGGGATTATCTACTGCCTGGAGAGTTTCTCCTTTGCGGGGAGCTCTCTTTTTCAGTGTGTCAGGGTTAGGGAAATATTGAATGAATTGTGAACGAATGGAGCGGTCCAGCAGGTTCATGGCAACCTGGTAAGGTCCTTCCTGCTCTCCTTCATATACCAGTTCGATTTTACCGGTGATTGAAGGTATGATTCCGATTAGATCACTTATCCACACATGGGTTTGTTTTTCATTGTTGATAATGGATCTTCTTTCTGCAGCACTAATGGCATTTTCGAAGGCAGATATGGTAAGCCTGGCACTTACACCACTTTTCTTATCAACAAATTCACTGCTCCTTGCTTCAAAAGCCACTTGCTCTATTAATCTTTTCACCAGGTCACTTACACTGATCTTTTCCTGCTGGTCTTTAGCAATATCAGCTTCCTGTTCGGTGATGGCTAATGCATTCTCGAGAGATTTGGGATAGTGGGTGAGTATCTGGCTTTCAATCCTGTCCTTCAATGGAGTAACAATGGAACCCCTGTTGGTGTAGTCTTCCGGGTTAGCTGTAAAAACAAAAAGAATATCTAAAGGAAGCCTTAGCTTAAATCCTCTTATCTGCACATCTCCCTCTTCCAGTATATTAAATAAAGCAACCTGTATCCTTGCCTGCAGATCGGGGAGTTCATTAATAACAAATATGCTACGGTTGCTCTTCGGAATAATACCATAATGAATTACTCTTTCATCAGCAAAGCTCAATCGCAGGTTAGCTGCTTTAATGGGATCAATATCGCCGATAAGGTCTGCCACACTTACATCGGGTGTCGCCAGTTTCTCTCCGTATCGTTCGCTCCTATGTAGCCATTCTATCCTGGTTTCATCGCCCTTTTCTGCTATCAGGTCTTTGGCATATTTAGAGATTGGATGGAAAGGATCATCATTGATATCGCTACCTGAGACAAAAGGAACGTATTCATCCAACAAGTCAGTCATTTGCCGCGCCATCCGTGTTTTTGCCTGGCCTCTTAAGCCTAGAAACAAGATGTTGTGCTTACTCAATAAAGCTCTTTCCACATCCGGGATCACCGTTTCTTCATATCCAATGATGCCTGTAAAAGTTTCTTCCTTTTGTTGTAAACGCCTGACCAGGTTTTGCCGGATTTCTTCCTTGATGCTTTTCGGTTTATAGCCTGACTCTTTTAACTCCAGAATATTATTTATATGCTTGATATCCATGTATCGTGGTTTGGGTGGATTTCTATCTTATGAATTTAGTGATTATCAGTATACCGTTTTACGTTTTCCGCTTTCAAAGTCCCTGAAGATAAAAGCGCCGAGTTTATCCAGGCTGGCGAAGAAAGCCTTGCCGTTGTTTGTTTCGGTGAACTCCTGTACGAACCTTTGTAAGTAAGGATCGGTGGCAATCATGAAGGTAGTGATGGGTATTTTAATCTTTTTACATTGTGCCGCCAGGTTCAGGCAACGACTGGTAACCTTCCTGTCGAGTCCAAAGCTGTTCTTGTAATACCTCCTGCCGATCTTCAGGCAGGTGGGTTTGCCATCGGTAATCATGAAGATCTGCTTATTGGGATTCTTTCTTCTCCTTAGTATATCCATTGCCAGTTCCAGCCCTGCAACGGTGTTGGTATGATAAGGACCCACTTGTAAGTAAGGGAGGTCTTTAATTTCAACCGGCCATGCATCATTGCCAAAGACCACAATATCAAGTGTGTCCTTCGGGTACTTGGTTGTGATCAACTCACTTAAGGCCATGGCTACCTTCTTGGCTGGTGTGATCCTGTCCTCTCCATATAGGATCATGGAATGCGAGATATCAATCATCAGCACTGTAGATGTCTGTGCCTTGAAATCAGTTTCTCGTATCTGGAGATCATCCTCCTGCATTGAAA
>JBLNAY010000160.1:0-8751 GCA_050259715.1 Candidatus Dadabacteria bacterium | reverse complement strand
AAGGATGCAGTCCAGTCCAACTACTTTACTACTTACCAGGTTGGTCAATTATTGCAAATATTCTCTTCTGAGAGTGATCGGCTGGAGTTAGCTAAACTTGCTTATAGGAATACAGTAGATCAACAGAATTACCGCCAATTGTATAGCCAGTTTTCCTATCAGTCGCAGAACGAATTAGATCAATATATACGTAGCTATAGATATTAACTTTCCCGGAAAGTTTAATAAAAAAGCCCTCCAATTGGAGGGCTTATGCTTTAATGCTAATTACTTCCTAAGCACTTCTGCCATTGTTTTACCGATATCAGCAGGGCTTTGCACCACATGAATCCCACATTCTTCCATGATCTTCATTTTAGCGGCTGCTGTATCTTCTGCACCGCCTACGATAGCACCGGCATGTCCCATTCTTCTTCCGGGAGGAGCAGTCTGGCCGGCAATAAAACCTACCACCGGTTTCTTGTTACCGCCATCTCTAATCCACCTTGCTGCTTCTGCTTCCATACCTCCTCCTATTTCACCTATCATAACAATAGCCTCTGTCTCCGGATCATTCATAAATAATTCTACAGCCTCTTTGGTAGTAGTGCCAATGATAGGATCTCCGCCTATTCCAACTGCAGTAGAAATCCCAAGGCCTGCCTTCGCGACCTGGTCAGCTGCCTCATAAGTTAAAGTACCTGATTTAGATACTATCCCTATTTTACCTTTCTTGAACACAAACCCGGGCATAATACCAACCTTACATTCATCTGCAGTAATCACCCCAGGGCAATTAGGTCCAACGAGTCGGGTGTTGGTTGATAATAAATGGTTTTTTACCTTAACCATATCCTGAACAGGGATACCTTCAGTAATACATACGATTAATTCCACTCCTGCATCTGCTGATTCAAGGATGGCATCTGCTGCAAAGGCCGGCGGCACAAAGATGATGGATACATTAGCTGCGGTTTCTTTAACGCAGTCGGCAACTGTGTTGAAAACTCTTCTATCCAGGTGGTAAGTGCCTCCTTTTCCAGGTGTAACTCCGCCAACTACATCTGTACCATATTCTATCATTTGGGAAGCATGGAATGTGCCTTCTGTCCCGGTGAACCCCTGCACAAGGATCCTGGAACTTTTATTTACAAGGATACTCATATTATAGCTATAAAAAGTTGCGCAAAAGTAAGGAATTCACTTAAGCATCGGCTAAGGCTTATTTGTGCGCCAAAGAATAAAGCACCTGTTGAAGGTGCTTTATTAATATAATTGTGAGTAACAGATCAATACTGTCTATCAGACTTGTACTACTAGGCGGAATCCATTACCATGAATATTTACGATTTCTATCTTCGGATCGTCTTTCAGATACTTCCGAAGCTTAGCTATGTAAACGTCCATACTTCTGCCATTGAAATAGGTATCACTACCCCAGATACGCTTTAAGGCCTGTTCCCTTGGCAGCAGATCATTCATGTGCTCACATAGCATCTTTAAAAGCTCATTCTCCTTAGGAGAAAGGGTCTGAGTCTTATCTGCGTGTGATAACTGGCGCAGTTTGGGGTTAAAATGATAAGTGGCCAGGTCAAACTCGCGGTTTTCCGATTCGCGGTTCAACTCTTCATTACGCTTGAGTATAGCTTTTATTTTGTGAAGTAATACTTCGCTATCGAATGGTTTTGTAATGTAGTCATCAGCACCCAGTTTATATCCCTGGATAATGTCCTCTTTCATGGTTTTAGCACTCAAGAAGAACAGGGGCACATCCGGATTAATATCACGGATCTCCTCTGCAAGAGTAAATCCATCCATATTCGGCATCATTACATCTAAAAGGCAGAGATCGAACTGCTCCCGTTGGAATGCAGCTAATCCTAAGCGACCATCCCTTTCAAGGGTTACGTCGTAGTCATTTAATTCAAGATAGTTTTTTAAAACACTCCCCAAATTCGGATCATCTTCGCATAATAAAATCTTCGCTTTTTTTCCTTCCATGGCTAATGGGTTTTTATATGAGCTATAAAATTAAGCATTTACATGAACACGCTGCTTAGTGTAACGTATGCAAAAACTTGTCCAGCACATTTGTTTATACCTGTAACTGCTCCTGGAAGATTAAGTTTGTTAGACTGGTTATGGGTTTCAGCCACATTTATTATGCTGAGGCCATCATCATTTGGTTGTGTACCCGTGAAAGCAAATCATTATAGTCAAATGGCTTTTGCATAAAATCATCTGCATTAATGTTGGTCATCAAACCTATTGACATATCGCATCCCGACATCATGATCACTCTTGTATCCATCGTTTCCGGATCTGTCTTTATACGTGTACAGAATTCACGACCATCCTGGTCTGAAATAAATACATCCATAAGTATCACCGATGGTTTATGAACTTTTATTTTGGAGTAAGCTTCTTCTATAGAAGAGGCTAAGATGGTATCATAGCCCTGGCCTTTTAAGATAATCTGTAGGACCAGCAACAAGTCCTTGTTATCATCGAGGAGGAGTATCTTGCCTTCTTTCACGAGATTGGTTTTGCCCCTCCTTATTCAAATACCTTTCCAATTTTTATATATGTACCCTTTTATGTTTAAAATCAGCTAAAGGGCTGTTTAAATAAGCATATCCATCACCCAAATCATTACCAGCTGTTCCGATTTGAACCTTAGCTGGTGCCACTTCCAATTGCCAGAATTGTTCGTCATATTTTCTTTCACTGTAAGGTTTACCATTCTGTTCTTATGGCTTTACTAAAGGGTTTCTATAGGGCTTGTATAGGGCTTGTATAGGGTTTGTATGGAGTTTGAACGGCTTTAGAACGGCTTTACCCCCTTTTAAAGCCGTTCAAACCTAATACCAGAGCCATATCAACTATTTAGTAACTCAATAGAAAAGCGTGGGTATTAAGGAAATCAGGTCAAATGGCTTTCTATGAATATTCTTTACTTTAGGAATACTTTAAAAGGCTACATATCATCTAAACAGTACATTGATGGAGATCAATAAGATTTTCTCAGAGGTTTTTTAGATGTAACTGCCCAAGAGAATCCCTCACTATTTCGTTTTCTGTTTCCAGGAAACTAATAGCCTCAATAATTTTCTCCTTCGTATAAGGAGTCAAGGAATCTATTAATTGAGGAAGAGTCATTCCCTTTGAAGAAAGTTGTACGCGCAATGAAGAGAGGATATTATTGAATTCCGTACCGGTTAATTCTTTTCTTTTCTCATGTAAGCAATTATCACATATGCCACATTTCTCCGCGGCTGATTCATTGAAATACTGATCGATAAAGCTGCTACGGCAATTTAATGTCTCAGTGTACCGGATCATCTGGTCAACTCTCTTTAAAAAAGCTTCTTTACGACTATTGTAGCTAACGATATTGATATTTAGATCCTGAACAGCAACCCTGTTTTTCCTAAAGAAGAGCTTTGGGTCTTCATCTTTTGGTGAATATTGAATTATTCCAAAAGAAGCTATTCGTTTCAATTCTGTCTTTATTTCATCTTCATGTTTATTCTCCAACCGTGCAAGCATGTTTTCAGATATAAAGGCCGGGAAATCAAATATTCCGTCATAGGTACGCAATAGTGTTGTGCAAAGGCTTTCATATCCAGGGTGATTCCTGAAAAACTCATATAGACTGCTTTTGGATGCAGTGAAAACAATAGTAGGAGGGACGTAATTCTTTTCATTGTATTCGATCCATCCATCCTGTTCGAGGGCTTTTAAGGCATTGATAGCCAATATTGGATCCAGGTTGAAATTCCGAATGAACTGTTCAAAACGAAAGGTATATGCTGTATCCTCACCCGAATTGACAAGTACTTGTAAAAAGTTCACAAGAGCTTCATAAACCTGGCGAATTATGTCCATCGAGGGATATCTTACCAGGTGTAAGAGAGAAAGCTCTTCAACATCAAATTTTGAATATAATAATACAGCATACGCCTTTTGTCCATCCCTGCCACAGCGACCCGCCTCCTGGTAATAACTTTCAAGGCTGTCCGGAACATCTACATGTACTACGTACCTGACATCCGGTTTATCTATACCCATTCCAAAAGCATTGGTACAGACTATTACATCCACTTTATTATCCACCCAATCCTGTTGCCTTCTAATCCTTTCTTCCTGCGAAAGGCCGGCATGATAAAATGTCGAACTTACCTGCTGAAGCTGTAGCAGGTTAGCTATTTCTGCTGTTCGTTTTCTTGTCCTGCAATAAACAATTCCACTCCCTTTTATTTTACGTATGATAGCAAGTAACTTGTTGATTTTTGAGTCTACAAGGAAAGCAGAGTAAGAAAGGTTCTTTCTTTCAAAAGACTGCCGAAAGATGTTCTTTTGAGTAAACAGCAGTTTCTCACATATGTCCGCCTGCACTTGCTTGGTTGCCGATGCTGTTACAGCCAGTACAGGAACACCAGGTAATTCGGTTCTGAGTTCAGCTATTCTCAGGTAGGAAGGCCTGAAATCATAGCCCCATTGCGATATACAGTGTGCTTCATCTACAGCAATAAGGTTTACATTAAAAGCTGGCAGGTATTCTTTAAATAAAGAAGTTTCTAATCTTTCAGGAGATACATAAAGAAACTTGAAATATTCCTGCCGTGCATTTTCCAGTGTCCTGGTAATATCCCTCCTGCTCATACCCGAATAGATCATCAAAGCCCCAATTCCCTTCTTCTTCAGGTTTTCTACCTGGTCCTTCATTAAGGCAATAAGCGGCGAAACAACAATACAAATACCCTCTTGCACGAGGGCCGGCACCTGGTAACAGATTGATTTTCCACCGCCTGTAGGCAACAGTGCCAGGGTATCCCTGCCTTGCAGAACGGACCGGATAATCTCTTCCTGCTGCGGTCTGAATGTATCATAACCCCAATAGTCTTTTAATGTTGAATGGATTTCCTGCACTGCCTTATTCCTTAGAATAATTAGATACCCAAAATAGAACAAAGGCGACTGCTTGCAAAATACAATCGCCTTTTAATATAATCCAGATAAAGAAAGAAGCTTTTATACGACCTTTTTCACGAACAGCCTGACCGAATTAGCTGCCAATACTACATCACTGAGTCCCATCACAAGGGCTCCAAAAGTGGGACTTAACAGGCCTAGTGCTGCCACAGGAATGGCTACAATATTGTAAGCAAAAGCCCAGAACAGATTTTGTTTGATAGTCAGGTAAGTATGCTTACCTAAACCAATAGCTTCCGGCAGTTTATGAAGATCATTGCTCATAAGAACCACCTGCGCACTTTGCATTGCCATTTGTGAGGCTTCACTCATGGATACTCCAATAGTTGCTTTTGCAAGAGCCGGAGCGTCATTGATCCCATCTCCCACCATTACCGTTGGCTTAGCGGCTGAAAGCTCGGCTACTTTATCCAATTTCTGTTCAGGGGTCTGTTCAGCTATCACTTCATCGATCCCCAGTTGGTCTGCAATGTGCCTTGTTTTATCGTACCTGTCTCCGCTTAATAGAATGGTTTTTATTCCTTTCGAGTGTAAATAGCTAACAACTGTTTTGGACTCCGGCCTTAATTCATCTTCCAGGTCAATCCATCCGAGCAGCTCATTGTTCTTAACAACATAAATGTTATGTTGAGCATCATCCGTAAACTGTGTGGCAATTTTGTATGAGCCAATAGAATACTCATTTCCTTCTTTGTCCCGGGCCACCATTCCTTTTCCTTTCTGTTCTTCAATCTTAGCCCAATTAAGAATATCACTTGTCTTCCAGTTATCGTGAATGGTTCTTGCCAAGGGGTGGTTGGAAAACTTTTCCAGGGAGTAGACCAGTTTTTTAAATTCTTCTTCAGCAACACTAAAAGACTTAAAACCAGAAATAGTAAACTTTCCTGTGGTTAACGTTCCTGTTTTATCAAATACTACCTGGTATATATCCTTGAATAATTCCAGGCTCTTTGCATTTCGGAACAGAATTCCATTTCGTGCTCCCCGTCCTAATCCAACTGCAATCGCTGCCGGTGTCGCTAACCCCATGGCACAAGGACAGGCAATTACCAGTATCGCAATGCTCCTTAGTAGTGCAGGAGTCACTTCTTTTAGCACAAACCAGTTTATACCAAAGGCAACTACGGAAATTCCTAAAACTACCGGAACGAAAATAGCACTGATCTTATCCGCCATTTGTTGCACGGGGGGCTTTTCGCCCTGTGCTCTTTTAACCATATTGATGATCTTGGCCAAAACAGTGTCGTTACCTGCTGCAGTTACCTGCGCTTTTAATGAGCCATCTTCCACAATACTGCCACCCACAATGTGCTCCTTTGGCTTTTTGTGTACAGGAGTGCTTTCCCCTGTTAACAAAGCCTCGTTTACATGTGCTTCGCCCCACAGTATCTTACAGTCTGCCGGTACCTGTTCACCCGTCCTGATAAGAACAAGGTCACCTGTTTTCAAGGTGGAATTATCAACCGGCAATATTACCTCCTTATGATCTCCATCGAAAGCAATCATATTAGCTGTAACCTTCTGCGACTTAACCAGTGCATGGAGTGATTTCTGTGTGGATTCAACAGAGGTTTCTTCCATATAGTTGCCGAGAAAAACAAGTGTTATAATGGTTGCTGAAGTCTCAAAGAAATAATACTGGGGACCTAAGTTTAAGAGGGTTCCTGTAAGGCTATAAATAAAGGCAGCAAGAGCACCGATGGTTATCAGTACATCCATATTTGGCACACCACCCTTCAAACTGTAAATAGCAGACTGTCCAAAGAATCTCATTCCTACAAGAAATACAGGCAGTGTTAATGCAAATTGTATCCATGGATTCATAAGGAAGTGAATATGAATGCCGGGGATCATGTGCAACAACAACACGAGGGTGAAAGGAAGACAAAACCAAAATCGGTGTACATCTTTCGAAAGAAAGCTCCTTTTAGAACTTTCATGAGATGTATGACCATTAGATGCTACTTTATATCCAAGTCCTTCTATGCCTTTAGCAATATCTACAGCCGGAGTTTCATTAATTATTTCAAAAGATACTTCTCCCCCAATTGCATTTACAGAGATATTTTGAGCCCCTTCTTTCTGTAGGTACTTGTTTATAGTGAGAGCACAATTGGCACAAGTCATTCCGTCGACTTTCCATTGAACCTTTTCCATTCTAATCAAACATTTTTGTCAATCTGCAAATTTAGTTCACACTCCCGAGCTCTATAATTAAGATATTCTTTAATCTTTTCAACTTCGTTGCAAACACTGTTAATTTTGCAGCATGGAGACATTGGTTACCCTTGAAAATCTGGACGACTTTGCTGCTCGCTTCTGGAGCTATGTAGGTGCCTTTAATGTCTTTGCCTTCTTTGGTCAAATGGGAGCAGGAAAAACCACTTTAATAACTCACTTATGCCGGTATAAAGGTGTAAAAGACACCATAGGAAGTCCTACTTTTTCAATTATTAATGAGTACTCATATAAAACTTCCACAGGAGAAAAAACCATATACCATATAGATCTATACAGGCTGAAAGATGAAGAGGAGATCGTACAGGCAGGAGTGGAAGATTGCATCTACAGCAATAACATTTGTATGGTTGAATGGCCTGAAAAGGCACCACATTTATTGAATGAAAACGTTGTGAATGTGTATATAGAAGCTATAGACGAAGAAACACGGAAGGTAGAAATCGATCTGCCTGTCCTCAGTATGCAAGAACAATCGTAATTTGTAAAACATTTTTGAGAAAGACAGATCCAGCATGTCGCAACAGAAACCATTTATTAGCTCCTCCTTCAGCTATGAAACATTAGAAGAAACACTAGATATTAAGCCAAAGGGCGCACAGCTTCATATTGGCATCCCAAAAGAGGTGGCTTTCCAGGAAAACCGTATTGCTCTTACACCCGATGCTGTAAGTGTGATCGTCAGTAATGGTCATCATGTGATGATCGAGCACAATGCTGGTGAGGCTGCTCACTTCGCTGATAAAGATTATAGTGAAGCCGGTGCCCGCATTGCTTACAACCGTGAGGATGTCTATAAAGCCCCTATACTCGTCAAAAGCGCTCCTGTAATTGAAGAGGAACTGCCGTTGTTGCAGATGAACCAACTGATTATTTCACCCATTCATCTGAGCATTCTTAAGGCGGAACTGCTGCAGAAGATGATGGAGAAAAGAATTACTGCCATCTCTTTCGAGAACCTTAAGGATGATAGCGGAACCTATCCCATCGTTCGAAGTATGAGTGAAATAGCAGGTTCTGCTGTAATGCTTATCGCGGGACAATACCTTGGATCAGCGAATCATGGCAAAGGTGTCCTCCTGGGAGGGGTATCAGGGATAGCTCCAACGAAGGTTATCATCATAGGGGCGGGTATTGTTGGAGAATATGCTGCAAGAGCTGCCCTTGCACTGGGAGCTTCCGTTAAGGTATTTGATAATAGCGTTTACCGGCTCAAAAGACTTCAAAACAACATAGGACAAAGACTTTGGACATCTGTTGTTGAACCCCGGATGTTAGCAAAACAACTCAAAACCTGTGAAGTGGCCGTCGGTGCCTTAGGAAGTGAAACAGGTCGTACCCCCATCGTTGTAACCGAAGAAATGGTTAGTAGCATGAGAACAGGAAGTGTGGTAATTGATGTTAGCATCGACAGGGGAGGATGTTTTGAAACTTCAGAAATCACTACTCATCAAAGCCCGGTTTATACAAAATATGGTGTTATTCACTACTGTGTTCCTAATATACCTTCAGGTTTTGCACGTACTGCTTCGCAGGCTA
>JBLNAY010000159.1:0-6189 GCA_050259715.1 Candidatus Dadabacteria bacterium | reverse complement strand
ACCTGTTGACCATTCAATTCTCCCACAATACGAGGACTCCAGTATTCGTCAATTAAAGAGAACTTCTCTGCCAGGTTAACTTTATTCATTTTATTGAATTAAGAAAATCAGAAACTAAATCGATGTCTTTTACTCCAGGCTGCAATTCAAAACGGCTATTGATGTCAACTGCATATAAATACGGATGGGAGAACCTCTTTAAACTTTCCACATCAATCGGTCCAATACCACCACTGAGGAAAAAAGGTTTGTTTACTTTAGCTTCACTTAAAACAGACCAATCAAACTGTTGTCCTGTACCTCCATGCATATTTTCATTTTTAGTTACCACTGGTGAAGTGTCAAACAGATAATAATCACACACATCGCTATATCCAGCAATTTTACTATCAATATCTGGCCTGCCCTTGATCTTAAAAGCCTTGATCACCATCACATCTGCATCATAGTCCTTAATTTGATCAACGCTCTCCTCTCCATGTAACTGTATCGCGTCCAATCCATATTTATCAATTGCTTCTCTTATAGTTTTTGCATCGGCATTTACAAACACTCCCACCTTTTTGATTAAAACAGCTTTCACTTTTTCCGGATCCAGTTTGTTACTTACAAAGCGTTTTGATTCTTCATAAAAGATCATCCCAACATAATCCACTCCCAGGTGAGCCAATTGCTGCATTTGTTGAATTTCTGTTATACCACAAACCTTTACCTGCATATTATACCTGGTATGAAAATTCTTTAAATGCTGCCGCAGGACTTTGTTGTTTCATGAAATATTCACCAATGAGGAACCCCGCAAATCCGTGTTGCTTTAAATAGTGTACATCCTCCGCACTGTTGATGCCACTCTCAGCAACCTTCAGAAATCCATTTCCGATCTTCTCAGCCATTGATACGGAATGTTCCAGGTTCACTTCAAAGGTCTTCAAATTCCTGTTGTTCACTCCCACCAGGTCCACATATTCGCAAATATGATCTAACTCGCTCTCATCATGTAGCTCAAGCAATACCTCTAACTGCAGCTTCCCGGCCGTCTCTGCCAATGTCTTCACCTGCTCTTTTGAGAGGCAGGCAGCTATGAGCAAAATAACATCAGCACCATATGCTTTAGCTTCTATTATTTGGTACTCATCAATCATGAAATCCTTTCTCAATAACGGTAACCCATTATCCCTCGCACTCATCAGGTCATCCAATGAGCCTCCGAAAAATTTGTAATCGGTGAGAATTGATAACCCGGAAGCTCCATAGGCAGTGTAGGCATGCGTCACTGCCTCCACACTATCCCTGTTATTGATGATTCCTTTGGAAGGGGATTTCCTTTTGTACTCTGCAATAATTCCTGTTTTACGTGGATGAACCAGGTACTTTTTCAAAGAGAGCGCTGATCGTTCAAAATACCTTTCACGTTGAAGTTCAGAAACAGGCATCTCCTGTTTCCTCTTTTCGACTTCCTTTCTTTTATGAGCTACTATTTCTTCCAGTATGTTCATTATTGTAAAGAAATTAATTTTTCGAGTGACCTATAGGCTTTTCCACTTTCCAGACTTTCGACAGCTGCATCATAGGCTGCTTCGTATGAATCATATCCTCCAGTGCAATCCAGTGCCATTGCTGCATTGGCAAGCACCACTGCGTTTTGCGCCCAACTGCCTTTACCTTTCAGGATCCTTACAAAAATCTTTGCCGCTTCTTCCACTGTATTACCTCCGGCAATATCGGCAGCAGCAACTGTCCGCTTTCCCAGTTCTTCTGCCGACAACACTTTCTCACCGGTATTCGTTATCACCTTCGTATCATTTGTGAGTGAAATCTCGTCATATCCATCAAGTCCGTGAATGATCGTGAAAGGTTTTCCTTCCTGCTGTAACAAGTAGTTATATACTCTTCCCATTTCAAGATTATAAACACCAACCAACTGGTACTCAGGCTTGGCGGGGTTCACCATTGGACCAAGCATGTTGAAGAAGGTTCTAAAGCCAATATTCTTTCTTATCTGCGAAACTGCTTTCAGTGCCGGGTGAAAAAAAGGAGCATGTAAAAAACACATTCCCGATTCTTCAACTTCCTTTTTCAGTTTCGAGTCATCCACTTTGAACTTGTACCCAAGATTTTCCATTACGTTGGAGGCACCGCTGATAGAGGTTGCCCCGTAATTACCATGTTTTGCCACTTTCTTACCAGCTCCCGCAACTATAAAACAGGCAAGTGTTGAAATGTTGAAAGTATTCTTCCCGTCTCCACCCGTGCCCACAATATCTATTACAGAATAGCCATTAAGATCTACGGGCACAGCCAGTTCCAATAATCCGTCACGGAACCCCTGTAGTTCCTCAATAGTGATACTTCGCATTAAATAAACCGTCAGGAAAGCTGTGATCTCGGTATCATTATATACCCCTTTTGCTATATTGAGCATTACCTCTTTTGCTTCTGCTCTTGATAAAGTCTTATACTCAAATAATACCTTTAAAATCTTCTTCATTACTGATTGATTTTAAGTGATTCATTCGCCTGTTAACCAGTTTCGCATCATCGTTTCACCGTCAGGTGTCAGCACGCTCTCAGGATGGAATTGCACTCCCTGGACATCGTAATCTTTATGTTCCAATGCCATAATATATCCATTTTCATCCCTGGCAGTCACCACCAATTCTTCCGGAAAGTTTTCATCCGCAACAATCCAGCTATGATACCTGCCAACCTCTATTTCGGCAGGCAGGTTTGCAAAAACATCGTGGTGCTTTTTATCTCTTTCCGGGCTTTCATTTTTAATAACGTGTACCGGGGTAGCAATACCATGATACACTGTTGATAAGTTGATCAACTTTCCTCCAAACGCCTCACCTATGGCCTGGTGACCCAAACACACTCCTAATATGGATTTAGTGGGAGCATACCGGCGGATTAATGGGAGTAACAGCCCTGCTTCCACCGGAATACCGGGACCGGGAGATAAAATAATTTTATCATAGTCATTCACCTTATCAAGATTCATTTCGTCATTCCGGTATACCTCAATTTCACTACCAGGTGCAACCGCTTTTACCAGGTGCACCAGGTTGTATGTAAAAGAATCATAGTTATCGAATACCAATATTTTCATTATTCAGTTCCCGGTAATATTTAAACTCAATATTTATTTAAGAAAACAACCTTTCTCCTTTTACGATTGCGTTCTTTAAAGCGTTCAATTTATTTACTACTTCCTGCAACTCACTTTCCGGCTTACTTGCTGCCACTACACCCGCACCTGCCTGGTAAAAAAGTGTGTTGTTCTTGCTTAAAAAGGTACGTATCATTATGGCATGATTACAGGTACCATCAAAACCAACAAAACCAATAGCGCCACCATAATAACTGCGGCCAGTAGGTTCATATTGATCAATCAACTGCATGGCCTTGTATTTAGGTGCCCCGCTGAGAGTTCCGGCAGGAAAAGTCTTGAACAGTACAGTAAATGGGTTCACTCCTTCTGCCACTTCACCTACCACTTCACTTACAAGATGAATCACGTGTGAATAATATTGGATCTGCTTGAACTGGCTAACATGAACATTGGAACAAACAGTACTCAGGTCATTTCGTGCTAAATCTACCAGCATCACGTGTTCCGCATTTTCTTTCAGATCTTTCAACAATTCATCTGCACTTTGTTTGTCCTTAATGTCATTACCGGTGCGGCGAAAGGTACCTGCAATAGGATGCATAACGGCTTTGCCATTATTGATCACTAACTGTGCTTCAGGGGAAGATCCAATGAGTTTATAATCTCCATAATCAAAAAAGAAAAGGTAAGGCGAAGGATTGATGTTTCTTAAAGCACGGTAAACGTTAAACTCATCTCCAATGAAAGACTGTTGGAATCTCCTGCTTAAAACGATCTGGAATACATCACCCCTGTGACAACTCTGAATCCCCTTCTTCACTATTTCCATATAATCTTTGTCAGTCATGTTCGACGTCTCACCCGTTTTGACACTAAAAGGGTAATATGGAATATCCTTACTCCCTATCAATGATTCCACAGCAGCCACATCACTTTCAACACCGCTTATCTTATTCTCACATAATATTAATTCGTCTTTATAATGATTTATGGCAATTACATATTGATACAACCTATAACGTGCCATTGGTATGACATTAGAAACATCTTCCCTCTTTCTGAATTCTATAGTTTCAAAAAACTCGACTGCATTAAAATTGAAGTATCCGTATAATCCCTGGGCAAAAGAAGATTCCTTATCTGCAGGTTTATTCATTTCAAACCTCTGCATGAAATCCCACAAAACACTGTCAAGCATCACAGGCTTATTAATATGAAGCTTTTCTGCCTCATGACCTGGTAACTTAAATTCAATATCCTTCTTACTTCTTATCTCAATACCTGCAATTGCATTAATACAAATGAATGAATAACTGTTTTCTGCAGCATGATGGTCTGTACTCTCCAGTAATATAGTATCCCGGAAACGGTCGCGGAGCCTCAGGTAGATGCCTACGGGAGTGTACACATCAGCTAACATTCTTTTGATGCCCGTAGTTACTTCTATCTTTTTGTTTTTATGTTCTGCGGGTGATGATTTAATTACTTCCTTTTCCATTATCTGGGTTATTCAATACATTATAACATGAAAAAAGCCCCTATTGGGGCTCTGATATTTTGAATAAACTATAGTAATAGCTTACAGAACCCCCGAAGAGTTTGTATGCCACCACCACTGCTTATTAATAATATTCTTCATTGCTACTGCAAATATGCAACAGACAAGGGATTTGCACAAAAATATTTTAGCTTTAGCAAAATATTAATATGCTTATTCAACACAGGCATAAAGAAAACAGGGGAATTTTTTTTATAGAAGATGATGGCAATATTGTAGCAGAAATGATCTATTCCCAACCGGAGCCTGGTAAAATGATTATTGAGCATACAGATGTGAGTGAAGAAATGATGGGTGAAGATGTAGGTTATGAACTGGTTCTCCATGCGGTACAATATGCCCGGTTGCATAAACTGAAGATCTTACCTGTTTGTTTATTTACTAAAGCCGTCTTCGATAAAAAACCCGATTTCCAGGATGTCCTTGAATGATATTGCGGGATACCGACAATTGTGATTCTTCTCTTCCATTGTAAAAAGAACTTTTTACAAAAAATCAAATAGTATCAAATCCGAACATTATTCCACCTTATTGACACAAAGTGCACAAAGTGCACTTTATACACTTTTGGCATTTTGCAGGTACACTCTTAAGGAATATTCCCTCAACCATTATATTTGCCGCCTAAACGAGCTATATGGATTTCCAACTCAATGAAGAACATTTGATGATTCAACAGGCTGCACGTGATTTTGCACAGAATGAATGCCTCCCCGGAGTAATTGAAAGAGACGAAAAAATGAAGTTTCCCCGTGAACAGGTAATGAAATTGGCAGACCTCGGATTTCTCGGGATGATGGTCAGCCCGGAATATGGTGGTGCGGGCCTGGATACTGTAAGTTATGTCCTGGCTATGGAAGAAATCAGTAAAGTAGATGCCAGTGTAAGCGTGTGCATGAGTGTAAATAATAGTTTGGTGTGTTATGGACTGGAAGCATATTGTACAGAAGAACAAAAACAGAAATACCTTGTTCCATTAGCACAGGGCAAGAAGGATGGCGAACTCTATACAGGCGCTTTTCTTTTAAGTGAACCCGAAGCAGGCAGCGATGCCACTCATCAAAAAACAACCGCTGAAGATAAGGGTGATTATTACCTGTTAAACGGTACAAAGAACTGGATCACCAATGGAGGAACGGCCTCCGTGTACCTGGTGATGGCACAAACAGATCCATCCAAAGGTTCTAAAGGAATTACCACGTTTATCGTTGAGAAAAGCTGGCCCGGTGTTGTAGTTTCTTCTAAAGAAAACAAGTTGGGTATTCGCGCCAGCGACACCCACAGCATCCTTTTCAACGATGTAAAAGTTCCCAAAGAGAACATGATCGGTGAACCCGGATTTGGGTTTAAGTTCGCCATGAAAACGCTTGCCGGTGGAAGAATAGGAATAGCTTCCCAGGCATTAGGAATTGCCAGTGGTGCTTATGAACTCGCACTCCGGTATTCAAAAGAAAGAAAATCATTTGGCACTGAGATTTCCAATCATCAAATCATTGCTTTTAAGCTCGCAGATATGGCA
>JBLNAY010000158.1:0-3134 GCA_050259715.1 Candidatus Dadabacteria bacterium | reverse complement strand
GCTAACGTGGTGGGCCCGGTAATCACTACATGACAGTCGCGCTGGATTTCTTCAAGCAAACTGCTCTTACGCACCACCTCGGCAAACAGGCCTTCAAAAGGCAGGAACATAATACCGAAATTGGTGGTATCCGGCGAGTCAATATACTTATCGCAAATGTCTTTGGCCATCTTTTTTATCACTGCTTCCAAAGACTTTTGTGCGGCCTCTATCAATAAAGTATCCCCCACTTCATAGGCATTTTGCAGGTTCTCGTAGGCATCCTTGGGAAACTTGGCATCTATGGGCAACCACACGTATTCACGATCATTCTCTTTGTTGGGAAACTTAACCGCGAATTCAACCCTATCGCTACTCCCCTTTTTGGTAGCCACATTTGCTTCATATTGCTCGGGGGCGAGAATGTTCTCCAATAACATGTGTAATTGAACTTCTCCAAAGCCTCCGCGCATTTTTACATTACTCAACACTTTCTTCAGTCCACCTACATCCTGCGCGAGCGTTTGCATTTCACCCAATCCCTGTTGAACGGCGGCCAGTTGTTTGGTAACCACATCGAAAGATTGCCCCAGCCGCTCCTGCAAAGTCTTTTGTAACTTTTCTTCAACGGTTTCCTTGATGCCATCGAGCTTCTTCTCTGTCGCTTCCACCAGCTTGTTCTGCTTATCTTCCAGCTGGCCGAACTTCTCCCTTTGCAGGTTATTAAACGATTCAACATTCTTATCAAAGGTTTCCTGGAAGCCTTTGAAGGCAGTTAAAATAGTATCCCTCATCTGGGTGTTATCGGCCTTTGCCTGTTCGTTTACCTGGGTGAGCTTTTCTTCAACCTTCTTTCCAATTTTCTCCAATTGATCAACGGTCTTTTCAGAGGTTTGATTCAGCTGTTGTTTAAACTGATCCATCCTGTTTCCCTGTTCTAATGAAAAGTCTTTCAGAGTAGTAACAATTGTTTGCCTGTTTTCTTTATTATTCTGGTCAACTTTTTCAATTAAGGCGTTAATCTTTTCATCCAGGGTTCTATTGATTTGGCCGGCACCTGATTTGTTCTGTTCCGTAATTAAGCTCAATGTCTGGAGCATTTCCTTTCTAAACCCGTTTAAGGTTTCACTTAACTCCTGCCTGTTTTTGGAAGCGATAGCAGAATTCTCTTCGCGGTTGGTTTTAAAGTCCTCCCGCAGATTGGTTGTAATCAGGTCAAATCTCTTAAACAGGTCATCGAGTTTGATTGTCAGCGACGACAGGTTATCGTTTGCCTTTGGCCGGAAAAGGACGATGAGAATGACCGCCAGGGCGGATAAAATACAGCTTACAATTATTAAAAAGTCCATAAATGCTTTATACTTATATTATGATGTAAATAAAAGATTAGCAAGAGGTTCTATAAAATTTATTTATCAACGTTTTCCGCTCATCTCCTGGATTATTTTTAAAACCTTCACCATCGCCATCGTATCCATCCCGCAATAGTTCAACAGCGCCTCTCTCGTTTCAGAAATCTTCTGTTCATCTGTTTCGTTCCTGAGGTTGTAAAACGCGGGGCCTGCATCGCCACCATTATTAATGTCCAAGTCTTCATAGCTCATTTCCGGCACCAGGGCCGGCAAGACGGCTTTGATGGAATAAGAGCCGTTCATGGCCGGCAGGTAGAGGTGCTTGCACCGGAAGGGAACCATAAGGTCGATGATACGGGATTCTAAATTGGAGATGCGGGACGCGAACGCAGGGTAGTCTTCTTTGAGTTCGCGCAGGCGGGTGAGCTCGAAGGTTTGATTATACACTATAATAGATCCTGTATCACCAATAACAGCGAGGAGTTTTTCAATGAATTCTTTGCAGGGATCCGGAGGAATTTGGGATTGGAAATTTTGAATTTGGAATTTGGAATTTGGAATTTCGGATTCTTTAAGATCATCATTCTTTAATTGCCGGGAGTCTTCTACCCCTGGTGTTGGGGCGAGATATTCTAAATGCTCTAATGGTGCATTGGGACACGCCTGCCTGTGGACGGAGAACTGGAAGGGCACCTGGCGATAGGGCCAGTGGCCATCATATTCCGGCACGGGGAGCATGTAGGTTTCAAAGTCCATGAAGTAAAGGGGGTACTCCAACCGGTCGATGAACTTCCTTAGCTCCGGCTTGTTGATGCACTCTTTTTCAATTACATAATTCTCCTGCAGGTCTTTCCAGCAATGGCCGTAAAAGTCACAGGTATAGGGCTTGTCGCAATGAGGACCGGGAGTCGTGGCGGGCATGCAGCTGAGCGCACAGATATTTTTCAACTCCTCCACCTGTTGTGCAATGAATGGCTGCTGTTCCACCACTTCCTTCTTCAGTGAAGCGCGGGTAAACAACTGGTCGAGTTGGAGGTCGCCGTTGCGGACGTATTGATTGTTGATATAAACAATATAGAGGTCGTGCAGTTCAATGCCGGCATTGGTGATCACATAATATTGCAGGGCGGCATCCTGGATGAAGGGCTCCTTCACAGAGGTGCTGCTCTTTACTTCATAGCCGATCCAGCGCCCCCTGTGTTTTACCAGTATGTCGAGCGCTGCCAGGACGCCGTTATACTGGAAGGCGGCTTCATAGATGATCGTTTGTCCTTCGGCGATGTAGGCGGCAGTTTGTACGACCGACTGCTGGTAGTCGTAGGGTGTGTCGGGGCTGGCGTCCACTCCACCGGGGAAGAGGTCACGGGCGAGGGCTCCTACACTGGTGCCCTGGGCGAAGATGCGGGCCTGCTGCTCGGTCATTTCATCTTTCAACTCGGGGTGGTGTTTGTGCAGCCACAGGCTTTTGGGGCACTGGCAGCCGCGCATAAAGGTGCTCTTGGAGAGAATATGTTTTGGTGGCAGTGGTATTGTGTTCATAAGTTATCGGCAGCTGTTTTGCCAGTTGCCAATGTAAAGATCTAATAGCTGTCTGCAGCCTATCTGCAATAAGGGTTTTAGTATTTTGCTAAGTCCTTTATGAATGAGGTCATCCGTGAGGGGGACAGGCAGTTAGGTCTTTAGATTTTTTTGGTGAGAGGAAGGTAAAGAAAGATGATCATGATTCACAGGATTTAATAGGTTAATTTTTTTTATCGGAGATTGCCACAAATGTGGAATAAAGATGTTTAAACAAGGGAAGAT
>JBLNAY010000157.1:0-14448 GCA_050259715.1 Candidatus Dadabacteria bacterium | reverse complement strand
CAATGTTACCGCCATGCCTTTCAGCAATGCGCTTGCAAAGTGCTAATCCTAATCCTGTGCCTTCGTAACGGTCTTTTGGATGAAGCCGGACGAAGCTTTCAAAAATCTTATTTGCCTGGTCGTCGGTGAAACCAATACCATTATCCGTAACATTTATTTCTACCATCTCATTTGCACTTGTTTGCAGTAGTTGCGAATCGATGGTTATCACCGGTTGAACCCCTGCCCGTGAAAACTTCAGAGAGTTGTTCAGGAGATTATAAAACAGCTGGTGCAGCAGAACAGAACTACCTTCTACTACAGGCAAAGAATGAACAATTATCAGTGCATCTTTTTCCAAAATGATCAATTCAAGATCGTCCCTTACATTCTCAATGATAACATTAAGATCAACTGACTCAGCTTGCTGGGCTTCGTACTTTACTGTTGAATAAGCCAGTATGCTATCAATTAATTGATTTAGTCTAGATGCAGATTTGGTTAACCTGTTTAACAGGCTAACACCTTCACCCAAAGATTTTTCATACCTGACTCTTAGCATATCAATAGAAGTCAGGATCTTTCTCACCGGCTCTTTCAGATCGTGACTGGCAACATGAGCAAAACGCTCCAGGTCTTCATTCGATCGTTGCAGATCGATAGTACGAGCCTGCACCGTTCTCTCCAGCTCCTCCGTAAAATGCCTTTGAGCCTCTTCGGCCTGTTTACGTTCCGTTATATTAGCCATTGATCCAACCATTCTTACCGCAGTTCCTGTGGCATCATAAATCAGTTGGCCTCTATCCAGGATATCAATTGTAGATCCATCAGCTTTAAGAACCCTGTACTCGTCTGACCAGAACTTTTTATCAGAGCTTATGAAAGTCTTCATTTTATTCATCACCCTATCCCTATCATCCAGATGAACATGACTAATCCATGATTCATGGGTAAGCTGTAAAGAGGGCAACTGGTAACCCAGAACACTTTCAAAATTTTTATTGTAGGTAACAATGTTTTTAAGAATGTCCCATTCCCAGATGATGTCGTTGGTACTTTCTGATACAATATCGTACCTGTCTTTCTCTGCTTTGTAACGTTCAGCAAGATGCCTGTTGCGGGTGCTGAGAGAATTAATTTTCACCAGGGTAAATAACAATAACAAGTTCACCAATATACCTGCTATTGCAATAATATTGGGCTGGTTAGCTTCGTAGGAAGAAATGAACCCGGGCCTTGAAGTAAATGCCAGCATCCAATCATTACCGGCAACCTGTAATCCCCGGGTTAAAGAGAAATCAGCTTTGCCCTTTTTACTGTTGTAATCATGTGTGGCATAAAATAGGTTGGCCGTATCGATAGTACTTCCATCATATATTTCAAAATCAATATCGGGACCTACGGAGCCAAGAATTCCGTTCATCAGGTCGTGGATCCGGAAGGGGCTATAAATAAAACCTTTAAGGGCAGCTTGTCTTTGTTCAACAGTTGCAAAACTCATTTTCTGGTCGTAAACCGGCAAGTAGAGAAGGCAACCTTTTTGAACATCCATACCATTCTCCTGCACTAGCATCACCATATCAGATAAAGCGGGTTCGCCTGTGTCCCTGGCTCGTTGCATGGCTTGCCTACGATTCTGCTCTGTATACATGTCGTATCCAAAAGCCCTCAGGTTTCTTCCTTCGAAAGGTTCTAAATAAACAATGGAATGGTACTGGTTTCTCACTCCTGCCGGCCAAATGCTAAATTTTGGAAATCCCTCTGCCCTGACTTTCCTGGTAAAACTTTCAACCTCCTGTGGAGCTAACCGCCTGGTGAAACCTAAGCCCTGGATACCGGGATAAAGCCTCTGCAATTGGAGGGTTTGAACGTAGTTATGCCAATCCGCCCGTGTAACTGTGTCTGATGCATAAAAAAAGCCAACGGCGCTTCTCAGTACCTGTTCATATGCCGACATTCTCACCTGGATAGCAGATTGAATATTGCTCACCCTATTTTCAAATCTATCCTTTGCTTTTTCCTGAAGGTGGTTACTGGAAATGTACCATGCTATTATGGTCAGCACAATCGAAAATAGAAGCAGTACTCCCGGTAAAGTAGGTTTGCTGAACGTCTTATTTAAATCACTTTTTATAGCTGAAAGCAAATCTGAAGAGAAATTTGATATAGGAACAAATATATACTTTGCGCGCTTAAACTGCCACAACTGTCAACAGGAGATTACCCGTAGACTTCTACTGGTTTACTACCCCGGAAGCTAAGCCTTTGTAGCGACCACTGGTATTGAAATTACCCTGCTTTTGCATGGCTTCTGTATGGAGTATGCATGGAGTATGCATGGACAAACTCCATGGCAACTCCATGGTAACTCCATACATACTCCATACTAAGTGCGTGAAAACTTGTTGTTATAAGTTATTTTAACTCCTCTGTAATGTAGGAGGTATTAAAGCAAAACAACTGAGCGTCTGCCAGTTGTTTGCCTGGTTTGTTTAAGGGTGACAATCAGTTGCTATTGATAAAGGTAATTTACTATTATTTTCATTCGTTACGGTAACTGTGGATAATTTATTAATAGTGAATAAAGGATAAGAAGTTCAGTCCTGGTGGTTTTGTATTAGAAGAGATTAACTGAAATAGAAGGTAAAAAAGAAAGCCCCTGCATTCACAAGGGCCCTTAACCCATTCTACATATCATAGTGACATTGAATTTCACAAGGATTTCAGGACGTTGAACTTGCTACGGATAATCAATGCTAAATAATCATTAGCGGCTTTCTAGTAATTCAATAGACTATTGGATATTCAACCCTTAAACGTGATGAATATAAAAGATCTTTTCATATTTCCAAATGATAATTGTCAATTGTACATTTTTTATATATAACTGTATTCTATAGCTGTAGCTGCTCTTATTAGAGAAAGACCACAGAATAGTAAAGCAAATACAAGTAATTATTCTTTAAATCCACAATGAACTCTGGGATAATAAAAAGCAGGGGTAAAGATGCTATCCCTTTAATTAATAAAGCATCAAATTTATTAGGCCACGTTGTTCACAGATTGGTCCTCGAACATTACCTGTTCCGCAGCATACCTGCGTAGTGCATTTTCCAGGGTGGGTAAATGAATTCCTCTTTCACTTGAAAGAACAGTGTATAAAGGCCTCCTTGCCGGTAAATTCAGTTCACTTGAATCAACAGGAAGAATATACTGTCTGTCCAATCCAAACCGGTCGGCAATTTCATAGGCAAAGTCAGCCCATGAGACCTCACCATTGGCATTGGCCAGGTGCCAGATGCCTTTTTCATCATCAATTAAAAGATCTAATGTGGCATTCACAAGATCAGGCACATAAGTAGGAGAGATGTAGGCATCCTTCGCGACAGTGATAGATTCCGAATGAAGCAATGATCTCCGTACATAATAAACAAAGTTATATTCATCCCACGCACTAAAGAAAGCACTCGTTCGAATGACAAGTGATGATGGATTGATGTTAATGACCAGTCGCTCTGCCTGTCCTTTTGTTCTGCCATAAACATTTAATGGATTAACTGCATCACTTTCCACATATGGAGTTCTTTTATTTCCATCAAAAACAAGATCAGACGAAAAGGTAATAAGTTTGATTCCGTATTGCTGTGTCATTATGGCTAATTGTTCCGGACCTCGTGTATTATCCCTGAAGCAACTGTCAAACTCTTTTTCCGCATCATCTACTCTCACATAACCCGCAGCATTTATAATTGCCCATGGTTTATACTTTTGGATTGCGTGTTCAATTGAAGATGGATCAGAAATATTACAATCTGTCCTGCCTAATAATTTGTAATGAATAAACCTGTTATCACATACACGGGCGAAAGCCTTCCCAAGAGTACCCGATTTTCCAATCACCAATATTGGCAATTCAGCCGGTGGATTGCAAACCACTATTTTATCCTTTATTGACTGTGCAATCAAGTAACGGTTATCGCGCTTCCACCATCCATCACCATTTGCCAGCAAGTGATGCAGCTTTTGATCATTAATGTTTTTGATGTAATGAGCTAATGCAGTTTCCCGCAGGTAACCTCCTCTCAGGTCAAACACTCCTGGCTCATATTTTCCACCTTTCTCGGTTAACAGTTTGTCCCAGCCGAATGAACCAAATAATGCCCATGCTGTTACCCCGCGTATGTCTATCCCCTTTTCTTTCATAGCAACGCAGCTACTCCAGATGTAGCGGAACCAACGCAGCTGGTCTTCCCTGTGGCAATGAAGATGAACTTCAGTGATGGCAATGGGTCGTCTATAACGACTCCATGCTTCATTCAAAAGCACTTCTATACCGGTCTTTTCTTTTATTGGAACACGAACGGCTTCTACATCAACATATCTCTGATACCTGTTTCCACCTGCGGCATGATTAGGATACAAGTGTAGCCTGTGGTCGAGAAAACGTTCCGAGGTGACATAGTAGTTAAAACCGAACATGTCCGGTGTGCATGGATTAGAATGAAGAAATTGCAAATCCTGTTCATCTACTCCATTTGAGATCATATAATTCCACAATGGATGTTTCGGAGTGACCCGTCCACACAGTAGATCATAGCTGAGCCATCGTCTTTCATTTTCGAAATCAGCCTGGTAATGGAGTTTGTGGGTGCTGTAAGTTTTCCCGAGATCTTCTGTCTGTACCAACTGAGCCGCAGGGTTAATTTTTCTTATTTGCTGCATCGAAAGCACAGTACCTTTTACCTGGTTGATGAGCATCTGCAAAAAGCTTTTATCATCTCTTAGATGAGGATACCAGATGCCGTACAAACCACTGAATCTTGCTGTTGTCAGTGGTTCATTTACAGGTGTGTAATAATTAATCCAAGGAAATTTCGCTGCTACCTTTGAGGCATATTCCGCCAATAAATAAGGGAACTCCTGATCAAGTAGATTGGTGTATGACGGACCACTTCCGTGATGTACCAGCCCGGCAATCACTTGTATATTATGGTTTTTTAGAATCGTGAGTCGTTGTTCTGCCCAGGTCCAGTCAATGGGTAAATCTCTAACAGGTTGATGCTTCTCCCATAGAATAGGGTATCGGATCTTGCTGATACCAAGACCGGCAACTTGTTCTAAATCACCATTCCTGTAGTAATGCCCGGAATGCTCCAACTGGTCATTAAATTCGTTCTGTACCCGGTTAATGGTACATTCAATACCACCCCATACTTCAGGATTGTAAGATCTTTTGTTCACTTGCATATGTTTCGTGTTGCCCCTGCATTATCTTCTTAAAAGTCGTTAATGCCTGTGCCACTACCTGGTCCATGTTGTAGTACTTATAGGTTGCCAGGCGACCTACAAAATAAGTATTAGTCATTGATCCGGCGAGCTGTTGATATTTTTTATACAATTCGGCATTCTCCGGTCTTGGAACAGGATAATAGGGATCGCCTTCTGCACGCGGGAACTCGTATACAACTGACGTTTTATGATGTTTCTGACCTGTAAGGTATTTGAAATCTGTGATGCGTGTATATAATTGTTCGTTTGGATAGTTGACTGTTCCGGTAGGTTGAAATGTTTCATGGTCTATTGTTTCAAATTTAAATTCCAATGAACGATAAGGAAGTTTACCGTAACAATAATTGAAGTATTCATCAACCGGTCCTGTAAATACCAGGTTCTTAAAAGGTATAAGTTCTATAACTTCTTTGTAATCTGTATTCAGCATGATCTTGATATTGGGGTGCGACAACATCTTTTGAAACATGTAAGAGTATCCATACAACGGCATTGCCTGGTAAGTGTCCGTAAAATACCGGTCGTCTTTATTCGTCCTTGTAGGAACCCTTGCCGTTACACTGGCGTCCAGTTCTGAAGGATCCAGATCCCACATCTTACGGGTATATCCACGGAAGAATTTCTCATATAATTCACGTCCTACTTTGCTCACCACAACATCTTCAGAAGTTTGAATACGGGGGACCTTCTCTGCTCTCGCTTCAAAAAATGCTTCTACTTGTGAAGAGTCTAAGTTTAAACCGTAGAGTTTATTAATTGTATTGAGGTTAATGGGCATGGGAACTAATTGTCCATCCACACTCGCTAACACTTTATGCTCATAAGGACGCCATGGTGTAAACTCTCCCAGGTATTCAAATACTTCCTTCGAATTCGTATGAAAAATATGTGGTCCGTACTTATGAATCAGGATTCCATCTTCATTATAAAAATCATAAGCATTGCCGCCGATGTGATTACGTTTATCTAAAATCAATACTTTCTTGTTTGCCTGCGTAGCTAAACGTTCTGCTAATACACTGCCGGCAAATCCTGCACCTACAATCAAAAAATCAAACATATAGATTTTCCTTCACCTTCTTTTTTATTGATTCACTTTCGAAGTAACATATTTCAATCTGGCGAACCATTTGGCTCCACGTTCTATCCCACGAATTAAAAGCTAAAAATTGATCTACTTTTTTTATCCATGGGGAACGGCGTTTTTTCTTTAATTCAGTTTCGGCTGCTTTAATAAACTCATCGGCATTCTTTACAATATGCACTAATTTATTTTCGCCGTAGGGAGAAACAACATCTTGTATCGCTGTAGAAATGACTGGTTTTCCTGCTGCTAAATATTCAGGTGTTTTTGTTGGGCTAATAAATCGTGTGGATTCATTTAGAGCAAACGGAATTAAGGCCACGTCCCAACCAGCGATATAAAAAGGCAATTCCTCGTACTTCTTACCGCCAAGGTAATGAATGTTATTATACTTCGGCAGCTGCTCAGGGTCAATTTTAACAACAGGACCTAGCATAACGAAGTGCCAATCGGGTCTTGCTTTCGCCACCTGGTCAATTAACTCAATATCAAAGCGTTCATCAATCACTCCGAAGAATCCAAATCTCGGATGAGGAATGTGTTGTTGATCTTCAGGATCCTGCTGCTCAATACGTGCTTTGCCAAAATGAAATTTATCTATGCTACTGGGGAATGGGTGAATATTGTGATGTTTGTGTTTTTTGTATTCATATATGCTATGCCCACCGGTAAAAACAACATCTGCTTTTTCAAACAGCAACTGCTCTTTCTCACTTATATCCGGAGGTGCAAATTTGAACGCTGATAATTCATCCATGCAATCATAGATCGTCAGTTCAGGAACCAGGTGATTACTGAATGGCAAAGCCATTGGTGTATAATACCAACAGAAATACCGGTTAATCTTCATTTCTTTAAATAATACTGAAACAAATTTCTGTTGCTTCTTTATTACTTCATCTGCACTCAATCCATGTTTTATATGAGGTGTTATTACAAATAAGTTCTCATTGTAATTTTCTACATGCACCTTCTCTTCAGCATCGGTAAATATCGGTTCCTCAATAAAGAAAACCCGCTGATGTTTTGAAAACCTTGTTAGCAAATGATTTGGGCGCTGAAACACAAAACCCCACCTGAGGTGCGAAAAGCAAACCAGGTCAATTCCCTCCATAAAAGCACAGGAGATATCTTCAATTTTTTTTATCATGCATGTATTATTGCTATTTACATGCCAGCAATTTCTAAATTGTTGTCATTGTATGCTGAAAATTTCATTGGTTGAACTGTAGAAAATACTACTCATACAATCATTAACAAATCGTATAAACTGTGCCAACAAATGAAAGTACTCGGCGAAAAGATTTATGAACAACGCAGTGGCTATTCTACTTTGTGTCGTTATTAATTTGTATTGGTTTTAAACCCTGGTGAGACTAAATGTAAATTTAAAAGAACATCAATAGTATTTTTACAGTTTGAAAGTTAAATAAGTAAACAAATGAGCATAGACCTGGCAAAACATGTTGAGCAAAAATTCAATGAACGGTTTGGAGAAACTCCAATGGTTTTTCGTTCACCCGGAAGAGTAAATATTATTGGTGAACATACAGATTATAATAATGGATTCGTGTTACCCGCGGCTATTGACAAGGCCATTTATATAGGCATAAAACGGAGAGATGATGATCAAATAATCCTGTATTCAGAAGAATTCCGGCAAGATCACAAATCTGATGTGGCCGGAGTAAAACCTTCCGAAAAACAATGGCCGAATTACATATTGGGTGTAGTAGACCAGCTAAATAAGAAGGGCTATAAAATTCATGGATTTAACCTCAACATCGAAGGTAATGTTCCTATCGGCTCTGGTTTGTCTTCATCTGCAGCGGTGGAATGTGCAACCGCATTTGCATTGAACTCTTTATTCAACTTAGACATTGAAAAGCGTGAACTGGCGCTTATATCACAAAAGGCGGAACATGAATTTGCAGGTGTCATGTGTGGCATTATGGATCAATTTGCGAGTGTGTTTGGAAAGAAGGATCATGTGATTCGTTTAGATTGTATGACTACAGAGTTTGAGTATGTGCCACTGAAGTTAGAAGGGTATAAGATTCTCCTGTTGAACACCAATGTAAAACACTCACTTGCTTCCAGTGAATACAATACACGTAGAAAAGAATGTCATGACGGAGTGGAAATGGTAAGGCAAAAATATCCCGAAGTGAAAAGTTTAAGAGATGTGAATATGGCCATGTTAAATGAATGTGTGATAGGGAAAGATGATCTTATTTATAAAAGATGCAAGTATGTGGTAGAAGAAAACGAACGGTTGTTTAGTGCCTGCGATGCATTAATTAAAGGAGATTTAAGAACTCTGGGTAAAAATATGTATGGCTCACATGATGGTCTAAGCACAGAATATGAAGTGAGTTGTAAGGAACTGGATTTTCTTGTGGATGCTGTACGCACGAATAATAATGTTATGGGAGCAAGAATGATGGGTGGTGGGTTTGGTGGTTGCACGATAAATTTGGTAAAGGAAGAAGCCATCGAAAAACTCGTTGAAGAACTTTCTGCTTCCTACAACAAAGAAATGCGATTGGACCTTACCGCATATATAGCTGAAACTTCAGACGGATCTTCACAAGTGAAATAACAAGACTATGTCAAAGTTGATTTATTCGGTTTGCGGTTGACTGAACAATCCTCTAATGTTCTCTACATTTGTAAACCTATTGTGAAGCATCTCAAAGCATTAAATAAATACTTCTGGAAGTACCGTTTTCGCCTGGGCATAGGTGTCTTCTTTATTATTATATCCAACTACTTTGGTGTTTTGGCACCACAGGTTACCGGTTATATCATCGACTTCGTTCAACGCTCCCTCCCGGGATATCAGCCTCACAGGCAGGCAGCCACTTATGATGTTTCTGTCAGAAAGTTTATTGCTGTAATAGAATCAATGCATTTAACCAACATGCAAATTGTTGTGATTTCCGGTATAACTATTCTTGCGTTGGCATTATTCAGGGGATTTTTTATGTTCCTGATGCGTCAGACTATTATTGTGATGAGCCGTCATATTGAGTATGACCAGAAGAATGAAGTGTTTCAGCAGTACCAGAAGCTTGATGCTAGCTTTTATAAAAACCACAGTACAGGAGACCTCATGAGCCGCATGGCGGAAGATGTAAGCCGCGTGCGTATGTTTACAGGCCCGGCGGTAATGTATTTGGTTAACCTTGTGACTCTTATTTCCATGTCGGTGTTCTTTATGTTTCACCGGCAGGTAGAACTCACCCTATATGTTTTGGCCCCCTTGCCTATTTTAGCTGTTACGATATATATTGTAAATACAATCATTCACAAAAAGAGTGAGGCACTCCAGGCTACTCTCGGTCAGTTGACTACAAACGCGCAGCAATCGTATTCGGGAATTAGGGTGATTAAATCCTTTGCACAGGAAAATGCCATGTACAAACACTTTGAAGAAAATAGCGAGAACTATCGTAACCAGGCAGTGAGCCTTGCAAAAGTAGAAGCGCTCTATTTCCCTTCCATGACATTGCTGATAGGACTTAGCACCCTGCTCACCATCATGATAGGTGGATTTTATTATATCAATGGTCATTCGGATGTGGGTATCGATACGATTATTGAGTTTGTGATTTATATAAATATGCTGACATTCCCTGTGAGTGCTATCGGTTGGACAGCAAGTATGATACAGCGGGCTTCTGCTTCACAGAAGCGGTTGAATGAATTTTTGAATACAGAACCGGCAGTAAAGAATTATCCAAAAGCAAAAGATGTGAAGCTCACCGGGGATATTAAAATTGAAAATCTATCCTTCACTTATTCTCACACAGGGATAAAAGCGATAACTAATTTTTCCTTACATGTTTCCCCTGGTGAAAGGATAGCAATAGTTGGAAGAACCGGTAGTGGCAAAAGCACAATCGCCCAATTGCTTTTACGAATGTTTGATGCAGACAGCGGAAATATAAAACTGAATGGCATTAATATAAAGGACATAAAACTGGAAAGTATTAGAAACCAGGTCAGCTATGTGCCACAAGACGGATTTTTATTCAGTGATACTGTTGCGAATAATATTTCCTTCGGATCATCAGACAGGAGTATTGAAAAGATCAGGCATGCCGCTGCATTAGCCGTAGTGGCGGGCGACATTGACGGCTTTCCTAAAAAATACGAAACAGAAATAGGGGAGAGGGGAGTATCGTTAAGTGGAGGTCAAAAACAAAGGATCTCAATTGCCCGGGCACTAATGAAAGATGCACCCATCCTGGTACTAGATGATTGTTTAAGTGCTGTGGATTCCAAAACCGAAAAGGAGATCCTCGAGAACTTCAAAATTGCCATGAACGGTAAAACCTCCATCCTGATCACCCACAGGATCTTTAACCTGTCGAATTTCGACCAGATTATTGTCATGGAGAATGGTGAAATAGCAGAAAAAGGCACTCACAAGGATTTGCTCCAGAATAAGAGTATATACTATAATTTATATTTACAACAGCTTCAGGAAAACGCAGATGTAAATAATTTCACTAATTTGGCTGTTGGGAAAACATAATTATATTTGTATCTTATAGACCAAAACTTTATTAAACTGTAAAATTCTACAAAGTGGCGTACGAAAATAATGACAAGAAAATGGAAAGCATTTACAGCAAGAGAATCCGTGCAGGCAAACGCAGGACGTACTTTTTTGATGTAAGAGCAACTCGTGGTAATGATTATTATCTAACGATTACTGAAAGCCGCAAGCGTTTCAATGATAATGGCTATGACAGGCACAAAATTTTTCTTTACAAAGAGGATTTCAACAAGTTCATCAAAGCGTTGACCGAAGCTGTTGATCATGTGAAGACTCAATTAATGCCAGACTTTGATTTCGATGCATTCAACCATGAAGAAAGTGAAGGTGGCGAACACGAACAAGAGCATGAAATAGATCAGGAAGTTACTCCTGAAACTGATAGCAGTGTTGCCAATCAAACTGCTCCTACACAGGCTGAAGACCTGGATAAATGGTAAAATGATTATTGCTAAAATTATATAAGCCCCTCTTGCAGGGGCTTTCGTTTTAATAATTCGCCTTTTAATGTTATTTTCTCATTTGCTTATAGGCACTGATTAGTCCATTAGTAGACGAATCATGAGAGGTTATTTCTTCTTCACCTTGCAATTCCGGTAAGATCTTATTAGCCAGCTGCTTTCCTAATTCAACTCCCCACTGGTCAAAAGTGAATATATTCCAGAGTACTCCCTGCACGAAGATCTTGTGTTCATAAATCGCGATCAATTGCCCCAAAGTATACGGAGTGATTTTCTTAATAAGAATAGAATTAGACGGACGGTTGCCTTCAAAGATCTTGAACGGGGTAATACGTGCTATTTCCTCGGGTGACTTACCAGACTTTTCTAATTCAAATTGAACCTCCACTTCATCTTTGCCATTCATGAGTGCTTCGGTCTGTGCAAAGAAGTTTGATAATAATTTTTGATGGTGGTCTCCAATGGCATTATGCGACTGTGCAGGAGCAATAAAATCACAGGGAATCAGGATCGTTCCCTGGTGTATCAACTGGTAAAAAGCATGCTGTCCATTCGTTCCCGGTTCCCCCCAGATAATCGGTCCTGTTGGATAATTAACAGGCTCCGCATTCCGGTCGACGCTCTTGCCATTACTTTCCATGTTTCCCTGCTGGAAATAGGCAGCAAACCGGTGCAGGTATTGATCATAAGGGAGAATAGCTTCTGTTTGTACACCAAAGAAGTCTATATACCATAAACTGATAAGGGCTAATAGAATCGGTATATTTTCTTCAAAATCTCTATTTCTAAAGTGTTCATCTGCCGATTCGGCTCCTCTTAATAGCTGTTCAAAATTCTCGTATCCAATAACCAATGCTATAGATAAACCAATCGCGCTCCATAAGGAATACCGTCCTCCAACCCAATCCCAGAATTCGAACATATTCTCCTTATCTATTCCAAAGTTTGTTACTTCCTTTTCGTTAGTTGACAGTGCAACAAAATGTTTAGCTACCCGGGATTCATCTCTGGCCTCTTTTAAAAACCAATCTCTTGCTGTGTGAGCATTGGTCATTGTTTCCTGTGTAGTAAATGTTTTGGATGCGATAAGAAATAAGGTTTCTTCGGGTTTTACCTTTTTCAGAGTTTCAGCTATATGAGTTGCATCAACATTTGAGACAAAGTAAGCCTCCATTTTTTCAATCCAGTATGGTCTAAGAGCTTCAGTGACCATGAATGGTCCCAGGTCACTGCCTCCAATCCCTATATTTACTATATACCTGATTTTTTTTCCTGTATAACCTTTCCATTCACCGGAATGCACTTTACTACAGAACTCTTTCATTTTGTTGCGTACCCTTTGCACCTCTTTCATTACATCAACACCCTCAGAATAGACTGGTTTTCCTGAAAAGTTTCGTAGAGCCGTATGCAGAACGGAACGATGCTCAGTTTCGTTGATCACTTCACCATTAAACATTGCCTCAATAGCATCTTTCAAACGGCATTCTGACGCCAATTGCAGAAGCAGAGACCTGGTCTCTGAAGAAGCAAGGTTCTTTGATAAGTCCACTAAAATATCTTCAAAACGATAGGACCATTTGGAAAAGCGGTCAGGCTCATTTGTAAACAGATCCTTGAGATGAAGATCTTTTATGTCTTCTGAATGCTGTTGTAAGGATTTCCAGGCTTTCGTTTCAGTGGGATTAACTTTTGGAAACATCTGTAGGTGTTAATAGGTGAAAAGTAAAGCTATAATTTGTCCAGCACTTCTACTGTCTTTTCAATCATAGCGCGTGAAACGTCAAGGTGTGTAACAACTCTGACCTGTGTAGGAGAGATCGCATACCACAGGATGTTACTTTCTTTCAATTTCGCCACCAGGGTTTGAGGTGTAAAAGGTTCACGAACTTTAAAGATGAGAATGTTAGTTTCGACAGGTAATACTTCTTCAACAAATTCCTTGTTTTTTAACGCCTCAGCCAGGATTCGCGCATGTTCATGATCATGTTCGAGCCTTTTAATATTATTTTGTAAAGCATAAACTCCGGCAGCGGCCAGGTAACCAGCTTGCCTCATACCGCCTCCAAATACCTTTCGAATGCGCCTTGCTCTTCTAATGATTTCTTTATTACTTATAAGAAGGCTTCCAACCGGGCAACCAAGACTCTTGCTTAGGCAAACGGAAATAGAATCAAAAATTTGCCCGTAATCCGTAGGTGATTCGTTTTTGGAAACAAGTGCATTAAACAACCTTGCTCCATCAAGGTGCAGTTTCAGTTTATTTTCGGTACAGACCTGCCGGATTTTTCTGATCTCAGTTAAATCATAGCAACTGCCACCACCCCTGTTTGAGGTGTTTTCCAGTGAAACAAGTGAACTGTGAGGTTTGTGTACATCATCGGCATTGATGGCATCGACAACATTTTCGGCTGTAATTCTCCCCCTGTTGCCATAGATAAGGTTAACTGAAGAACCGGAATTAAAGGCTATTCCACCTCCTTCGTATTGATATATATGAGAAGAAACATCACAAATAACCTCATCACCAGGTTGTGTATGACATTTTATAGCTATTTGATTCGTCATTGTACCGGAAGGGCAAAAGAGTGAAGCTTCCATACCGAACATATCCGCTGCCATACTTTCCAGCTGGTTAATAGAGGGATCTTCCCCAAAAACATCATCTCCCACTTTAGCGTTCATCATCCATTCCTGCATTTCTTTAGAAGGGCGTGTTACTGTATCCGATCTATAATCAATGGTCATTTTTGTTTTTCGTGTGAAGATAAGATGCGAACGACAACTAAAAAGTGAGCTATCTACCTAAGCGCCATATATACACTGTACCTAAATCTTGTAAAGACCGGCCAGTTTCTCTGTATCCTTTTCGTATGCTTGTTTGTTCATAATATGATGGGCCGCCCGTTTATCAGTCCTTTTTACCATTTATAATAGAAGCGTCAGATTCTGTAACCCTGAGAACAGGCTTACGTCAAAAGAGATAATTACCAGTTATCATGGATTTTGTTCATTTATCACAAAACAATGTACCTTATATAACATAGTACCTACTTTTGAAATGTAAT
>JBLNAY010000156.1:0-7113 GCA_050259715.1 Candidatus Dadabacteria bacterium | reverse complement strand
TGTCAACCGGGATGTTAATTGCCCCTTCATAATGTCCTTCATTAAACTCCTGCGGTGTACGCACATCAAGTATTGCCGCTTCTTTTATAATTTCCTTTATTGTCATAGTTGTTTTTTGATTAGGGGCAAATTTGCGCATGTATCCTTCCGCCTTCTGTGATGTTTGTCACGCTTGGGAACGCATTTTCTTTTAATAACTATCTTTTAATAAAATCCTCTTAATATTTATTTACTAACAGTCCCCTAAGTCGTCCGGATTAGGTTAAAACTATTCATGTAACAGGAATGAAGCTTTCATATTCTTTGTACGGAGTTTGTATGGAGTTTGTATGGAATTAGAACGGCTTTACCCCCTGCAAAGTCCATGCAAACTCCATACAGAAGCCATGCAAAAGCAGCAGGAACCCGCTTAAGAAGGAAGATTACCATTCTTTTAATGACATCATTGTCTATTTCATTTAAAAATGGTATCTTAATTTCACTAAAATATCTATATGAAACTGCTGTTCTTAACTGCTCTCCTGTTTACAATTTGTGCACCTGCATTCTCACAAAATAAACCTTGGGTAGTACCTGCATCTGATAGCAAAAAAGTGAATCCTGTAAAAGCGGATGCCACCTCGATAGCTGAAGGCAAACAGATATGGGCAAAACACTGCCAGTCCTGTCATGGACGTACCGGCAAAGGTGATGGACCTAAAGCAGCCGAGCTGAAAACTGAGGCGGGAGACTTTACCAAAGCCACTGTTCAATCACAAACAGATGGAGCCCTCTTCTACAAAATCTCTAAAGGTCGAGAGGACATGCCCTCTTTTAAAAAGAAGATCCCGGATACGGAAGAATTATGGAGTGTGGTGAATTACATAAGAACGTTGAAGAAGTAATAACACTTAAAAGAGTGTATTTGATCCTGATTGATGGCTCCCGTTCCAGGTAAATCATTTTAGACTGGCAATTTCCTGTTGAGATGTAGTTACACGAGTAAACGATTTTATAGCGACATCAGGTTTTAAATCTTACCTTAAAGGGGAAATTGAAACGATGCCAATCCTTATTCTTCTCTTATTGTTCTCTGCGCCCCTATTTGCCCAAAACAAGCCTGACATCATCTACATAATGGCTGACGACATGGGCTATGCTGACCTCAGTTGTTATGGTCAAAAACATTATTCTACTCCTCAAATGGACCATCTTGCCGGGGAAGGAGTAAAATTCATGAATGCCTATGCTGCAGCACCTGTATGCACACCTACAAGGGTTGCATTTTATACCGGACGTTATCCTGCCCGCGCAGAGGTAGGTCTTTATGAGCCAATAGCTGAAGGAAAGAAGGACAGCAGTGTTGGCCTTCCATTAAGTGTGCCTACCATAGCAACTATATTGGATAAAGCTGGTTATAATACCTACCTGGTTGGCAAATGGCATCTTGGGTATACCAAAGAATTAAGTCCTGTTCAACATGGTTTTGATTATTTCTTTGGATTTCATGCCGGTGCAATGGATTACATATCTCATAGCAATGACCTCTATGAAAACGAAACAGCCATTAATAAGGAAGGCTATGCTACAGACTTATTTGCTGACAAGGCGATTGAATTGATACAACAACCACATTCGAAACCTTATTTCCTTGCACTAATGTTTAGTGCTCCACACTGGCCGTGGCAGGCTCCCGGCAGTGAACCTTACCCTAAAGGTTTCCAGAATTGGACTAAAGGAGGTTCACCGCAGATATATGCAGCTATAATGAAAAACCTGGATGATGCTGTTGGGAGAATTGTAAAGGCAGTGGATGAAAGTAAGAAGGCAAATAACACGGTGATCATCTTTACCAGTGATAACGGGGGTGAACGCTACTCGGATAATCATCCATATAAAGGAGGTAAGATGGAGCTATGGGAAGGTGGCATCCGCGAGCCGGCTTTTATACGATGGCCAGGGAAAATCAAACCTCACTCCATATCAAACCAGGTTGTAACCACAATGGACTGGACAGCTTCTATCATCTCGCTTGCTGGCACAAAGCCGGATATAAACTATCCCCTTGATGGTGAGAATATATTGCCTATAGTCATGGGCCAGGAAAAAGAGAAAGAGCGTACACTTTTCTGGCGTGTGTACCAGCGTAAGCAGCAAAAAGCAGTAAGACAGGGCAACTTGAAATATTTGAATGATAAAGACAGTGCCGAGTACCTTTTTGATCTTAGAAAAGATCCTACTGAGAACAGGAATCTTGCCACCAAACAACCACAGGTTGTACAGCAATTAAAAACTCAAATGGCAGCTTGGGAAAAACAGATGTTGAAACCCATCCCACTAGCGGCCAGGAATCAAAAGGAGTGACTCACTTTTCAAATCTTTAAATCTTCAATTCCCTATTTCCTATTCACGAGAATCACATTGGCCACCGGCCTCTCACCACCATGATCCCATTTACTTGCGTCAGCAGCAAGATTATCCAGGTCCATTCCAGGTTTGAACGCTGTTGATTGCATCATTTTTTTATTATCTGAAGGATGATTGATTATTCCTCCTTCAGGAAAACCACTGATCCATAGAGTGGTGGACCCTCCCCCATCAAGGTTGATGGCCTTTGTTGCTTTGATCCATTTCAGCATACTGGCCAGCTCATATAAACTCATGCCCGCAGCACGATCGTTTCTTCCATCAACAGTTATCATTAACAACTTGCGTCCTTTCAATGCTATTGCCGTTCTTGGATGACGGGTTCTGTAAAAGCTGCCGGTATCCAGCAACACGCGTTCCTTATTTTGTATCAGCAGTGGACCTGTTTCCATCACATCCTCTCCGCTGATTTTTGATTCCCATTCATCTGAGCCATCCCAGGCCTGTATATCTACTTTCTTTTTGTCTATTACAATAGCAGCTTTTTGATGTAAGGATCGTTTGTTTCTCGGCTCCCTGTTTTCATTTAGAGTCTTTCCGTCAATACGGATATAATCAACAGAACCTCCATTCTTCATATCGAAGAAGGTACCGTTCACTCCAGCTAATGCCTGGTGTTCTTTTCCGAATTCACTTGTTGGCTTTAATTGCTTTGGATCGGCTTCAACATTCACATGGTTTTTACGATTAAGCTTTACTTCCAGGATATTGATGTTCTGGTTGGAGCCAAAAAGGGAATGATTAAACCAAAACTGCTTAAGCTTCACCCCGGGAGCGACCTTCTTTTTATTCCAGTGTGCCTTCACTACAGCTATAGAATCGGCTTGAGCATTCGATATGTAGGGGATAAGAAAAAGTATAATAAACAAGTATTTTAACTTCATAATTATTCAAAAACTTAGAGGATCCTCTCGTTATGGATCACAAGATTAGCAGTTTTAATGATAACTCTTTGCCTGGAGAATATTTCAGTAGTCAATTCTCTCATTCTTTGTGAGGAGCAGTTTCAACTTTAGCCTTTCTTCCACCCATGGACAGTGAAAAGCCAATGCACGCACCGAGGATTGCCAGTGTTAAGGTCAACCACCCATTAAGAAAATGAATGCCAAAACCGAATATCGTAGCACCTGTTAAGTGAAGGATGGCATACAGGATAACAATAAGGGCAAAAAAAGCCAATACTATGTGCATCTTGCTTTCGTCTTTACCGGGAGCGATAAGGGAGCCGGCATATACGAATGTTGCTGCACTTGTAACAGTGAGGATATACCCCTGGAGAGTTGTTGTAGATCCGGGAGCAAAGAAGACAAATATGACGTAGTACATCAACAGTTTTAGCAACAAAGCAATCAACCACACCGCTGCAAATCCAAGGGGCAGTACAGCCACCCATCTAACCCAGTATAAAATGTTCTTCGTCATATTTTAGTTCTCATAATTAAGTCTAAGTCGTTGATGAAAAACACCAACAACGACCGCTATAGTGATCAATCACTTACTATGCTGCAGGAAGGCGGATAATGAACTTCGCTCCTACATTAAGTTCTCCTTCCGCGGAGATAGTTCCTTTTAGCCGTTCCACTATTCTCTTACATAGGTTTAATCCGAGGCCGGTACCCTCATATTTATCTTTTGCATTCAGACGTGAGAAAGGCTTGAATAATTTCGACATTTGTTCTTTGTCAAAGCCGATCCCGTTATCAGATACCTCAATCTGGTAAAAGCCATCTTTCAATTGTGAATTTATTTTCACCATCGGTGGCACACCTTGTCTTGAAAACTTCAGTGAGTTATTCAGCAGGTTGTAAAACAACTGGTGTAAAAGTATAGTTGAACCCTTTACTACCGGCAGCTTATCGTGAGCTATAACAGCTTGTTTTTGGTTAATAGCTAACTCCAGGTCTAATTGTATTGTTTCTATAATCTTATTCAAATCTACAGCCTCCCAGCTATCCTCCGTCGCATTTACAGAAGAGTAAAGCAGCACTCCTTCTATCATGGAGTACATACGTTGGGAAGCACTCTGCATTTTCTCTATATAGGTCATAGCACGAGCAGGCAGGTCGTTGGCAAATTCTTCATGCACTCTGCTGAGAAAGGTCATTATCTTTCGCACCGGCTCTTTCAGATCGTGACTGGCCACATGAGCAAACTGCTGCAGGTCGGCATTAGAACGGTTTAATTGCAGGTTACTTTCTTCAAGCCTGCGGTTTAGTTCTGCAAGTTCATTCGTACGCTCCTCAACAAGGCTTTCCAATTTTTCTGCTATTGTCTTCTGTTCATCTATATCCGTGTTGGTTCCAATCCAGCGGATAACATTTCCAGCGGGATCTTTCCACGGATAAACCCGTGTAAGAAACCATCGATAAGTTCCATCGTGCCGCCGCAGTGGAAATGTAAGCTCAAAAGGCTCCTTTTCCTCCCAGGCAGCTTTTACAAAATCTATAATACGGTTCACATGGTCCGGGTGATGCACTTTCTGCCACCCCCAACCTTTCATCTCTTCCAGGTTTGAGCCTGTATATTCATACCAGCGGTCATTATACCAAAAGATGTCGCCCTTTGGTTCTGCCATCCAGGCAAGATTTTGTATTGTGTTCCCAAATATGCGAAACTGCTCTTCACTTTCCCGTAATACCTGTTGCTGCTTTTTTTCTTCTGTTGTATCCCTCACTTCTATCACCGTTCCAACAGGATTGCCATTGACAATTATAGGACTTGCAGTAAAAGCGACATTATAAAAGTGCCCATCCTTGTGTACAAATACTTCTTCACCCTGCATCCTTTTATGAGCAGGTAAGGCCTGGTCAATCGGGCATTCCTCAATTGGATAGTGTCGGCCATCAGGGTGTGTATGGTGAATAAAATAGTGCAGTTGCCGGTTTTTCAGTTCATGGAAGTTAAAGCCGGTCATTTCTTCAGCGGCTTCATTCATGTAAATGCAACGCTGTTGGTCATCCATCAGGAAGAGGCTGAGGGTCGTGTTTTCTGTAACGGTTTCCAATAGAGTTTTCTGGTAGGCCAGCTCTTCCTGTGTTTCTTTAAGTTCCGTTATATCACGGTTCACTGCCACCGCCCCTATAACTTCTCCGTTTTCATTCAGAACTTTTGCCAAAGAGACATGCACCGGTACTTTGCTTCCATCTTTGCGCAACTGGATTACTTCTCCTCTCCAGTTGCCTTTCGTATTAAGTTGTTCAGACCACTGCTTTTGATCTTCTTCAGATAAAAAGATATTCTTCACGAACTGGCGAGCAGGTTTGCCAAGAACTTCTTCTTTTTTCCAGCCGTACATGAGCTCCGCACCTATATTCCAACTGTTAATGACGTAACCATCCTGTTCGGTGGAAGTGCCTATAATAGCATCGCTTATGCTGTGAGGTAATGCAGCTAAATATTGCAATCGCTCATCACTACTTATTGATCCCTTGTAATCATTAAGGAACATATATCCGTTAAAGTAAATGAAAATTACACAGATACCTTCCAACAAAAAATGATTTTTGTCTGCTCAATGAATGTTCAGATCGCTTAAGTAAGAAATTTTTAAGTACACATAGGCGTCATAGTACAGGATGGCACCTATTGCAGTTTAAAATACTTTCACATCCTCATATAACAAGCAATCGTTTAGTAACGGCCCCGGTATCTTCCAGGGCTTTTTTTATGAATTAATATCAATCATGCGAGATGAGTAATAAGAGAGGGATATTCAATGGTGAATGGCGTATAGTGAATGGGCGCAGATATCAGATTCTAAAATTTAACAGTTAAATAGTTGCTGTTCTGCCCGCCACAAAGTTGTAGAAAGGTTTGGTTTTTGGTGAATTAGACACGAAAGGAGATGTGAGTATGGAAGCGAGGAAAATTCTTGAATCCGATCTATTGGATATACTATTCGAATCCCGTAATAAAGAATATGGAGCGTATGCACTTAGAAAGAACTATAACAGGCGGATTGCATTTGCTACCCTGTTTACTTTAGTTCTAATAGCAGTGATTGTTTCCACCACTTTTTTAATGCGTAAAAAGGAAAAAGAGATTGGGGAACTACAGGTGAGAGATGTAGTTGTTCAGAATATTGAACAAAAGCCACCTCCTCCACCTCCACCACCACCGGAGAAACAAAAAGAAACTCCACCGCCTGCTGAAAAAGCAGCTCCCGTAAAAGCTCCGCCTATTCCCCATGTTGTGGAGACTACCAAATTTACCCCTCCTGTTATAAAGAAAGATAATGAAGTAGTTCAACAGGAAGTACCTAAAGTTGAAGAAGTACAAAAGGTGGATATAGCTACTACCGTTGGCCCAAAAGATGAGGGAATTGTGAACACCGCCCCCAAGGTGGAATTACCGCCGGTTGATAAAGGAACAGGTGTTGTAGGCTCTCTAAAAAGTGAAGATCAACATGCGGCGAAAGAGGATGAAAATAAAATCTTTGAAAAAGTAGAAATTGAAGCAAGTGTCAATGCGGCTCAGTGGCGTACCTACCTGCAAAATCAATTACAGCGTTATATTGAAGATGCGGCCAGTAATGGTATGTCACCGGGGAAATATACAGTGCAGGTACGCTTTCTTGTTGACAAAGATGGAAGTATCAGTGATGCACAGGCTTTAAATGATCCGGGTTATGGATTGGGCAAAGGTGCCGTGGAAGTTCTTAAACGCGGCCCTAAATGGACACCGGGTGAACAAAACGGAAAGAAGGTC
>JBLNAY010000155.1:0-29765 GCA_050259715.1 Candidatus Dadabacteria bacterium | reverse complement strand
TTGTTTTTAATCAAAACCATGACCAGGTAGGTAACAGGGTGAAGGGAGAAAGATTAAGTATGCTGGTTGATTTTGAAAAACAGAAGTTGGCAGCAGCTGCAATGTTACTTGCTCCTTACGTACCCATGTTATTTATGGGTGAAGAATATTCCGATCCTACTCCGTTCTATTATTTTGTTAGTCATTCAGATCCGGAATTAATTAAAGCTGTACAAAAAGGGAGGAAAGAAGAATTTGCCAATTTCAAGTGGGATGTAGAACCTCCGGATCCACAGGATGTAAAAACCTTCGAAGACTCTATTCTTCAGTGGAATAAAAGAAATCAAGGGGAACACCAAATAATGTTATCATGGTTCCGGGAGTTGATTCAATTTAGGTCAGTTAATTCGGTGTTTCACAATTACAATAAAGATTATTGCAAGGCTACTACATTCGATAATTGCGGCCTGGCATTGGAAAGACATTCAATTGGCAAAAAAGAAAGTGTTCTTTGCCTGTTTAACTTTTCTGAAAAATGTATTAATTACCAATTACCCCCTAACTCTTCTTTAGGGAAGAAATTGCTTGACTCAAAAGATAATAAATGGAGTGTTCGTATGACACAGGAAGGGGAGCGGAAGGAGGTGAGTTTTAAAGCAGGAGATAATATAGAATTACCGTGCTGGGCTGTTTATGTGTTAAGTAATTAAATATTGAAATCAGGAGTTTTGCCATTAAAATTTTTACCCTGGAACATACATAAAGGCAGAATTTTTGTAGCAAATAGGTAAGCTTCATATTTTTTATCAACCAGGAGGGCTTACTCACATATTGGATAAGCTAAACATGTGAAATTGCCCTCCTTATTTAACCGAATAACTTTTATTGTTATTCATTATTATTCATTCTTAAATTCTATTCTATGGCAGACAACAATAGAAACCTTGGAAGCCAGCAAAGCAATCGTGATCAAAAGAAAATGAATCAACAGGAAAGGAACCAGGATTCTCAACTGGGCTCCCGCCAATCTATCGGTTCTCAAAGGCAACAAGGTGGTAGAATTTCAGGTGGAAATCCCGGTGCAAAGGAAAGGAGCACAGATGATTTAAGCAAAGGAAGTAACAGAAGAGACAAGATTTAAGGAGAACATAAAACATGTATCTAATGCGCCCGGAAACGGGCGTTTTTTTTGTTCACCTCTAATCTAATACCCAGAAAAATGATGCCTTGTAATGCCAAAATAGCTCCTTGTTAAAAATTTCTTATGAAGCTCAGTTATTTGAAAGCTTAGTAGTAAATTTATTAGGCAAGCCAATGAAAAAACGAACCATCCATATACTGCTGGCTGATGACGATCCTGATGACCAGGAGATGATGATAACCGCATTTTCGAAGGTGAACCCTGCATTTCAGCTGCATATTGTGAATACAGGTAAACAGGCCATAGAATTCCTCAATAAAGCTACTGAGAAGGACCTTCCTTGTTTGATCATGCTGGATTATAACATGCCGGAATTAACCGGCATCCAGGTGGTAAAAGATCTTTCTAAAAACAAACGATTTCATGCAATCCCAAAGGTAATTCTAAGCACTTCCAGTAATCCAAAGTATATATCTGACTGCTTAAATAACGGTGCAGATGCTTACAAGGTAAAGCCCGATACCTTTGAAGGGCTCATTCATGTTGCCGAAGAAGTACTAGCATTATGTAAGGCTGCATAATGGGAAAATAACAACTTTTGATTTCGAAATTAATCATTGAACTTGAATAGAGTTTAAATAGGTCTAATATAGCGTTTGTAAAGAGTTTGCATGGAGTTTCCATGGGGTAAAGCCGTTGTAAAGCCGTTCATACTCCATGCAAAAGCTATGGGAAAGCTATTAAAGAATGCTTGTGAAGTTATCCACTGAGTTTATTAAATGGTTATCCGCAAACTAATATTTCTTTTGAAATGAATTATGGGTATTGCTGATCGAATGAGAACAAAATAGCGGCTATTATTGTGGTGTTTTGTCTAATCATTATTTATAAACCCGGGGTTTTATAAACTGCATCATTACCCTTATATTCAAACCAGTCATAATAAGCTTTTGTGTGAGAGGATTTGCCTGTTGAAGTAGTATAAAGTCCAAAGAAACTTCCTACAAATCCTCCCGCCACTTTGGTGGACAGGAATTTTCCATCTACATTTCCTTTTAGTAAGATCCAGTGATTCCTTTCTGTAGCATACGAAAATTCATATATAGCACCCTTTGCTTTTATCTGCAAATACAGAGGTTTTGATGCGGTAGCTAAAGGTTTTGTTGATAATAAAAGCAGGCTATCTGATGCAGTTGATTTATATAACTGTATTACAGGCTTGCCATTTTCCATTGACTTACACAAATAATAGAAATGATGTTCGTTTTGGAAGATCACCAAACCTGCCTTTTCGTTTTCACCAGCGGGAGAGAATAATAAAGAGGTTGCGGCACTACATTCCAGGTGCTGCTGGCGATGACCAATGAACGAGGGATTTTCCTTTACACTTATTGTTGCTGGCTTTACATCTATACACAAGAAACCTTGCCTTTCCTGCAGGTGGTACCACTTGTCAGTTACTGTTCTTAAAAACGAATACCTGTTGTTTAATATGGTGGCGTTAAATTCATCTCTGAAACTGAAATTCCCTGAAAAAGGTGTCTGCAGTTTTTTAGTGATCGAAGGTAATGGGAGAGGGTAGTGGTATTTCACTGTTTCATTTCCCTGGGTGATCACCGGCCAGCCATCGGTCCAATGAACAGGAGCCATGAAGGTCTCCCTGCCGGTGTTATATAAATCATCTTCATATGGGCGGCAACCCAGGAACACAGCATACCATTTGCCACCCGGTGTTTCCACCAGGTCAGCATGGCCAGTGCTGGTGATGGGATGTTTCCTGTTTGGATCCAGATGTCGCTGAGTTAAGATTGGATTTTTTTCGTACGAGATGTACGGGCCGGTTGCTGACTTGCTCCTGAAGATCACTTCAGAATGATCATAGGATGTTCCTCCTTCGGCACACATCAGGTAATACCAACCATTGATATTGTAAATATGAGGGCCTTCAATCCATATTGGTTTTTTGGAGATGTCAGTGCCTCCATTTACCAGTATCATTTCTTCATTGCTAACCTTTAAGTTTTTGTAGTCAAACTCACGTAATCTTATGGTACGGTGACCTTCATAAAGTGGCTTATTGGTGGGAGCAACGCTATTGTAAATAATATATGCCTTATCTCTATCAAAAAACAGTGAAGGGTCAATGCCATCAACTTCCTTTAACCAAACCGGGTTGCTCCATGGGCCTGCAGGATCTTTAGCAGTAATAACGAAGTTGCCACCTTTATCCACAAGAGTGCAGACAATGTAGTACAATCCATTATGATAACGAATCGTAGGAGCAAATAACCCCCGTGAAACTCCGGCACCCAGGAGATTCAATTGCTCCGGCCTGTTCATTGCATAACCTACTTGATTCCAGCTAACCAGGTCCTTACTGTGAAATATCGGCAAACCTGGATAATAAGAAAAGCTGGAGTTAACTAAATAATAATCATTTTCCACCCGGCAAATACTTGGATCAGGATAGAACCCGGCAAGTATAGGGTTGGTGTATTGATTTTGTGCTTCTACACCGGCATATAATAATAAATACAGGGTAACAGATAATATCTTCCTTATCATGTTTATAGATTCAAAGTTTGTTGAACTGTACTTTTAGCATTAAGGGTTTTCGCATCCGGTTGACTACCGCCAACTGAAATGATCACTTGTCCTTTAAAGGACCTTGGCTTGCCTGAATTATCCATTATAGCCAGGTCAGATGGAGAAAGAGTAAATCGAACTGTCTTGCTTTCTCCTTTTTTGAGGAATATCCGTTGGAAACCTTTAAGTGATCTAATAAGTTTTGGATCATTTGAGCTTCCGGGCATCACATACAGTTCTGCCACTTCTTCTCCATCCATCTTCCCGGTGTTGCTAACTTTAACTGCCACTGTTCTGAGCTTGTTAGCTCCTGATGCAGGTGAGATCTTAAGATCAGAGTATTCAAATTTTGTATAGCTCAACCCATATCCAAATCCATATAGTGGCTGACCTTTGAAGTATCGGTAAGTACGGTTGTCCATGGAGTAGTTGGTAAAGTCTGGAAGATCCTTGTCACTTCTGTAGAAGGTTACAGGGAGTCTACCTGCAGGATTATAATCACCGAATAATACATCAGCAATGGCAGTTCCGGCTGATTGACCTCCGTACCATGCATTTACTATTGCAGGGATGTTTCCTGCTTCCCATGGAATAGCAACAGCACTTCCGGTCATCAAAACAAATACAACAGGTTTACCTGTGTTCTTCAAAGCTTTCAAAAGTTCAGTCTGTATAGCAGGGAGCATAATACTGGTGCGGTCACCTCCGTTAAAGCCGGGATAATCCACCCTCATTTCTTCTCCTTCCAGTTGTGGAGAAATACCGCCGACATACACAATGGCGTCAGCATCTTTGATGCGGTGAGTTAACGTTGTAAAATCCGTTTTTTGGAAATGACCTGCTCTCAAGTGAACGGAAGCTTTGCCTTGTCCCTGGTAGTACTCAAGTACGATATGATATTTTTTATTAGCTTCTGTATTGAATTTATAGGTGCGTGCTCCCCAGCGATTTCTCAACCAGGCATTGATCACTTCTTTTCCATCAACATAGAACCGATAACCATCATCAGCTTCTACTTCAAAAGTGATATCACCGGTATTCTTAGCAGTGAAATCTGTTGTATACCGTGCCGAAAAATTGATTGCTTTAATATTATCAATTACATGTTGACCTTCCTGCCATTCATGATCTAAATTTTTTTCTATGCTGGAAGCAACAGGTTCTCCTTTTAGTTCTGTGTTATTGAAGTACTCTGCTTTTACTCCCGGTTTACCTTCAAAAGAATACTGGCTGGTAAAATCTGCATATTGTAACAAGGTATCATTGGTGAAATTTATTGCTTTTTCGTACACTACCTGCACTGAGTTGCCCAGTTTATTTTGAATGCCCTGTAAAGCTGTGATTATTCGGGAGGGTGTACCATTATAATTTCCAAGTACAGCAATCGGGTTATGAGCATTAGGTCCGAGAACTACGATCTTTTTTATGCTTTTGCTTAGTGGCAATACATTGTCATTTTTAAGTAGCACAATAGATTGTCTTGCCATCTTGAGTGCTAGAGCCTTATGAGCAGGACTCTCTAGTTCTGTTATAGGTGTTTGTCCGAATGGCACCTTAGATGGGGGATCAAAAAGTCCAAGACGGTAGCGTATCATGAAAAGTCTTCTTAAAGAAACATCCAGTTGCTTTTCGGTTATTTTGCCGTCTTTCACACCTTGCACCAAGGCCTTGTAAGCTGTGTTGCCACAGTCTACATCTGTGCCATGATAGACTGCATCTACTGCAGCTGATTCTGCATTCGGATGTGTTTTATGAAAATTGAAGAAATCATCAATAGCGCCGCAATCAGAAGTTACATACCCGGTAAAGTCCCATTGCTTGCGTAAGATATCCTGCATCAATTGGTCACTCCCGCAACAAGGCTGCCCTTTAAATGCATTATAGGCACACATAACACCGGCAACCTTTGCATTTGTTACCAACTCTTTGAAAGCAGGTAAATAAGTATTCCACAGATCGTATTCAGTAGGAGTAACGTCAAACACGTGGCGGCTAGGTTCGGGACCACTATGAACAGCATAGTGCTTGGCACAACCTGCTGCTTTCAGGTATTTGGGATCGTTCCCCTGCAAACCGCGTACAAAAGATCTCCCCATAATAGCTGTAAGAAAAGGATCTTCACCATAGGTTTCCTGTCCCCGTCCCCAACGTGGGTCTCGAAATATATTAATATTAGGAGTCCAATAGGTAAGCCCCATATATTGCAGCCCTTCTTTTCCTTCTTTTTTCGATTGGTTGTAGATAGCCCTTCCTTCCATTGCCGAATAGTCACCCATCCTAAAGATGGACGCTGTATCAAAGGTGGCTGCCATAGCTATTGCCTGCGGATATACAGTGACTTTGTAGGGTGTACGCGCTACTCCATGCAGGATCTCATTCCACCAATTATACCGGGGAATACCAAGGCGGGGAATTGCCGGAGTTGAATTCAGCATTTGAGCTACTTTCTCTTCCAATGTAAGACGGGACACCAGATCATTAACTCTTTGCTCAAAGGATAGAGATGTATTCCTGAAAGGATAATCCCGTTGCTGTCCAAAAGCATTAATTGCAAACACAATAGCTAACAACAGAAGTAGCTTATTCAAATGATACCTTGTATACCTGGGCATAATTATAATGGTTTTGGTTTTATAGTTTATCAATAAAAAGAAATAATATTAGAACAATTCACGGATTTGGAAAATGATTAAAGTGCACTTTTCTCTCCTTTTAAAATGCTGTTTATGGCATGAACTAAATAAATATAGCTCGCACCAACATTTACAACATACTCGTTCTCGCCCCATAAGAACGGCCAGTCTTCTTTATTTTCGGGAAAATCGGGTGGAATGATCAACACACCGGGTACTATACCACCTGCAATAAAAGAAAAATCAGCACGGTTGTTACCGTATGCAACCTCCTTTGAATGTGTGCCGACACCGGAAACAAATGAAATGTTTGAAGAAGGATGACTTCCGAACAGGTAATTTAATCCGTTAAATACATCTTCAGCATTAATAACAGATGGAAAGTATTTATGTAAGTAATAATTTGTGATTGCAAAATTCAATACCTGTCCATTGCCTGCCCACCCTCCTTTCGTAATTGGAACCCGAAATGGATTGTCCTTGTATATCGTATCTAATTGTTTTTTGTACTGAATTACCAGCGGCTCTAATTGTATTTTATACTCTTTATCCATATATGGAATACTACGAACAGCAAGAGATGCATACCGGCTAAATTGATTTTGTATGTTGGGAAATAACTCTGTTATGCGCTTTGCATATTTTTGGTTACGGGTAGATAATAAGAGTTCAACTGCTGCTTTTAATTCTTCATCCACCAAAGGACCTCCGGTGGTATTTCCATGAAAGAAGATATCGGGAGCATGAGTATGCTCTTCATCCCAAACTTTAACTGCTGTAGAAATGCATTGAGAAGCTAAAGTATCATTAAACCCTTTTAAAGCACGGCTGGCAGCTGCCAAAGCTGCAATAGATCCATAATTCAGCGGAGTTGATTTGGTGGTAAAGGCCCACCGGTCATCGAAAGTGCCACTCGTAAAACCGTCTGTTTTGAAGCTGTCCAGCTTCGGATTGTAAATGAGATTATCCGTCTTTGTGGATGCATCTCCAAGGTGTGTGTACTGGGATAAGTGTGATTCAACTATTCCATTGATCGCATGGCCAACCGCTTTATGTTGTGCTAATAATTGTAATGTCCCATGTTCAATTTGTTGCAACAGGTCGGGTTTGCCATCCGGCACATGAATATCCACTATCCTGGTATTTTGATCTATATGAGTCTCATCTCTCAGTGGTTTAAATTCTTCCCAGGTTTGCACCATAGTAGACACAACACTATAGATTGTTTGAGTACGTATATCAAAGTCCCCGGCGTCAAACCAGCCACCAACATTCAACCCCGGGATGTGTTCAAAAGGTTTGTATTGTGTTCCGGTTGACGCGCCTTGTGCATACAGGTCAAAATGAATATGATTAACAGGAGCCTGCAAGGCATCATCCATGTGAGAACGACCATGCCATACCCGGTACGCTTCTTTTACATACATATGATCCATGGCTACAGGAAAGTACACATCCAAAGTAGGTTGCCATGCATTTTCATAAACGTCATTTCCAATTTTGAATGGAGATGTTTTTTGTTTGCCATATTCAATTTCGTAAAGACCTGGATCCTTAATGTTACTAAAGTCAAATGTGCCATATTGGTAACGTAAATATTCACCCCAACTTTTAACTGGTGCTTTATACTTCTCAATTAATTCACCATTAGCTTGTAACTGTAGAAGTCTTGCTGTAGCAAGTAGCTTATCATTTTTGTCTAATTCAATAACAGCTATTTTCTTTTGATCGGGATGATATCCAACCTGTGAATAGGAGACATTAGGTTCTCTTGTCCAACCTGCAATTGTATTTGCTGAAATAAACCAGCTGATGACGGTTCCGGTCTTATTTGACGGGATCAATTCACGTAGAACGTACCAGCCATTTTGGGCTTTATTCCTGCCATCGAAAAGTGAAATGCTACCGGTAGTTGAATTAATGCCAATTCTACGTGCCGGATCATCAGGGGCTAAAACCAGTTTCTTTCCTTCACCGAGCGCTAATGGTTCCGTATTCCCCTTGTTATTTAATGTTGTAGGTCCGGAAGGATATATCGGAAATTGACCTGCATTTCCATCAATTAAATAACTCTTGTGGAAATAAGCTGCAGGAAGAAATTCCAGGTTAAAACCGGCAATTCCTTCCAGTTGTTTAGGTAATCTTTTATCTAAGTTTATTGTTATGGTAATTCCGTTCTGTGAGGGTTCTGCATGCAGGTGGTATTCAAAATCAAAAGCGGGGTATTTCAATGAGACTTCAATTGCATTCTCCTTTTCATTCACTGTTCGTTTTACCAGTTGCGGAATAGAGTCCCATTGTTCAGGAGTAACATTGAGCCTGACATCGCCGTTTGTGATTGTCCTGACTCCGTGATGAATCATTTCAACGCCACTGGTCTTTTCATCTCCAAAAAGACCATAGCTATTGCTGAATACCATCACATTCCACCCACGCTTTTCAAAGTACCCACTTTTATTCAGGCGGAGATTACCTGGTGTTAATTGTGCAATTGTACCCTCGTAAACAAACAAGAGGAATACAAGGACAAATGATATACGCAACAATCTATAGTTTTTTACTTGTAGCACTATATTCATATTACATCTTTGTAGATGATTGGTATTTTCTTATATGTTCTGCAACTTCCAGCATGGTAGCTGTCCATACCTTTCCCTTGTTTTGTTCTAGGTAATGAACCAATTTGGAATGAGCATCAAGTGATACATTCAGATTGTGTTCTCCTCCAACACCATGGAAGAGAAAAACCAAAAGTGTATGTGAGTTCTGAGCTTTTTTTACAAGGTTGATCAGCTGTTCACCTGTTTCTCCATTGATCATGTAACAACCAACATTATATAGATCTACTTTGTCAATGGGTAACATTTCAGCTCTTACACCCCGAGCTGCTACAAATTCACCTTTTAAAGGATCAATATAGGCCGTGTCATGGATTTTTGTATCACCGCATGGGAAAGCAAATGTTCGTTTGGTTTTACCATCAATAGCTTTCAAAAGGTTGTTCATTTCCCTGATCTCGTCTGTCATTCTTTTAACTGAATAAAACCTAAGATCATAGTCTTTGACAAACTCCCTGCCGGTGCGACCACCTTCGCAGGCATGCCAGATTGTATGATTAGCAAGTTCATGCCCTTTGGCTGCTGCTTTTCTCCACCCGGTAAGCTGGTTAGTCAAGCCATTAAAATAATCTGAGATGTAAAATGTTCCTTTCAGTCCAACAGAGTCAAGAGCAGGAATAGCATGCGTGAGGTCTATATTTAACCCATCATCATAGGTGAGAACAACAGCACACTGTTTACCATTCCATGGTTGTGCCTTTTGCGAATTAACCTGCAATGAAGAAATGATCAATAATGAAGTAAAGAGTACAGAGAACGATCTTATCATGGCAATTATCTTTTGTAATGAAGTAGATAAAAGTCTTATCACGTGCTTTATATTTTTGTTTCCGGTGGGCCAAGATAACTTTGCTTAACTCCTCCAAAATCAAGTACCAATTTTTGAAGGACAACTGCCGGAGAAATCATCCAGTATTTTAATATGTGCTTTCCGGGCATTTTAATGTTATGGAGCGAGGTTTTGATTATTATATTATTCGCTACCCAGGATTCCCATGTTCTTAAGTTAGCATCGTCCTTATTAATGCTAATCACCTGTGGTGGTTCATTATCTATTGATACAGCATATCGCAATCCTGCATCATTATAAAAGTTTAATGTAGGGGAGAAGTACGCATTCACTTTAGTCGGCCCGGTGGATGTACACGTAAACTCATATTCAAGGTGAGGACCAGACGCTGAAAGGACAGCTGAATCAGTCACCGGGAAAGACGTTATTCCGTTTCCTTCTCTACCTATGTTTGGGATTACTTTCCATTGAAAGGCCGCTTTATTTACTGCTTTGGTATAATGATCTGCAAGAATGGAAATATAACCATCCTGTTCTCTGAACTTATATTCAGCTCTTTTAACCTGGTCTGCTATCGAAAATTTTGAAGGAATTACATCTAAAGAAAGAGGGTCTGAAAATATGGTACTCTTAGAAATATAGTTTATTGATGGCATTTTGTTTACGGGAGGTTGTTGCCAGTAAGTGTATCCAATGTGCGTCTGATCCATCATGTGATTCCACTTCCCATTTGCTATTTCTTTGTTGTACTGAACAGAAAGAAGTGAGTCGGTGATGTAGTATTTCTTTGCCAGGTCAGCCCACTTGTTTGCTTCTATTTGATTAGCTGCAGCAAGTACTTTGTTTTTTGCCACGGCATAATACATTTCGTGCAGGTTAGCCGCTGCTTTCACCGGGTGAAGTATCAATTGGAAATAAGCATCTTTGTAAGCCGGTGATAACTTTGCATTAATAGCTTCTGCTTCTGCAAGTAATAACTTCCACTCCGACAAGACACGCTCTGCTTCATTGTAATTCTGCAGGCTATAGGTAGAGGCATCTAATAGTTCCGGTTTTCTACGGGAGATGTATTTAGAATATTTCTGTAACACTTCTCCAATTTGCTTTGCATAATTACCTCCAAATTGTTCTGCCGCCCATGTAGGGTAATATTTAAGTAAATTATCCTGGTTCCACTTTTTAGTATCATAGGCATAATCAAGGAAGAACGAAATAGGAAATTCCATCGGCTTCAGGTCTCCTACATTTACGATCCAGATCTTATCCACTCCATGAGAGTAGGCAAGATGCATTTGTTCCCACACTCTTGAAATATTATTCGTGTTGATCCATTTATAGTTTCTGGGTCCCCCTACATAATCGAAGTGATAATAGATTCCATAACCTCCACCTCTTGGCTTATCAGTTAATTTTGGAAGCCGACGAATATTTCCCCAGTTATCATCACATAACAACAAAGTAACATCATCAGGTACCCTCATGCCTTTATCATAATAGTCCTGCACTTCTTTATAAAGTGCCCACAGTTGGGGAGTTGCAGATGCTGGCTTATGTGTTACTTCTTCAATTATTTTTCTTTGGTTGGATACTATTCTTTCCAGCAGGCTTATTGCAGTGCCTTGTGTCATAGGCATATCTCCATCACCCCGCATTCCAATGGTAACTATACTTTCATGAGAATCCATGTTCTGAATGCCCTTCCGCCAGAAACTGTCAAGAACTGCTGCATTCTTTTCATAATTCCATTCGCCTCTTCCATAGCGTTTCCATTCCTGTTGGGCTCTGAGCATTGGTTCATGGTGCGAAGTACCCATTACAATCCCCCATTTATTGGCAAGCACCGGGTTTAAAGTATCATCATCATTGAAAGCATTTCCCCACATGGCCGGCCACAGATAATTGCCTTTTAACCGGAGGAGTAATTCGAATATTTTTTCGTACACCAAATGATTAACTCCTCCAAACTTCTCCTTAGTCCAGCCGGAAAAAGCAGGCGCTTCATCATTAATGAAAATGCCACGGTACTTTACAGATGGACTTCCATAAGTGTAAGTTCCATTCTTTACATAAATCATATCCCTTTTCTTTACAGGAACATCTGCCCACCAGTACCATGGAGAAACACCAATTTGTTTTGATAATTCGAACACACCATAAGCTGTTCCTCTTTTATCACTGCCGGTAATTACAAAAGCTTTGCCTTTAGCATTTAACGGGTTGTTAGTGACTACCAGCCTTGAAGTTTCCCATTTATTGCGGATGTCTCTTAAGTTAACCAGCTGTTTTTGCTCCAGGTTTTTAAACACAGCAGAACCTGTAGTGCCGATTATTATTACATTTTTATTTGCAGGTGAAAGTTTATGAATAACCAGCGGTGATTTACCCGTTACCTTTTGGATATCTGCCTGTAAAAGAAATGCTGCTTTTTGCACGAGCCAATCATCGGTAGAATCTGTGTAAATAGCTGCGACTCCCAGGGAGGAAGAAAATAAAGGAAAATCACCCTTGTTGTTGTGATCTGATATTAAAGACTGGGCCTTAACGGAAGCAGCAAAATACAGAATTGAAAATATGAACAAACCCTTTTTCAAAGTGAATTATAGTTTTAATATTTTAACCAGTTAAGTCGGCTTTTGGTAAGCTTTTGGTAAGCTTTTGGTAACCTTTTGCAAGGGCAAAAGCTATGGTAAAGCTTACCAAAAGCTTACCTAATTAGTTACAAAAGGTTTAAAAACCTATAGAGTTACCACCATCCACAGGCAATACAACCCCCGTAATATATTTCGCTGCATCAGATGACAAGAAAAGAACGGCATCTGCAACATCTGCCGGTTGCCCCAATTCTCCCATTGGTGTTCTTCCCAAAGCTTTACCTTTTCGCTCCGGATCATTATTCAATGCTTTAGCTGACATTTCCGTAGCAATAAAGCCGGGAGCTATACAATTGATGCGAATACCTTTTGGAGATAACTCTACAGCCATAGCCCTGGTCATGCCTTCAATAGCTGATTTGGACGCGGTATAAGCAATCACTTTTGGTATGCCATACTGAGAGGCCATTGAACTGATATTCACAATAGATCCTTTAATTCCTTTATGTAACCATTCTTTTACTACTTCCCTTGATAAAGCAAATACCGCATTCACATTGGTTAACAGGATCTTTTGAAAATCTTCATCGGTAACCTCAGTAAACTCTTTTTTCATATTAATACCTGCATTATTCACAAGAATATCTATCTTTTGATGCTTTTGCAGAATAGTTTGAACAAGGCCAGGTACGGAAGGAAGATCGCTCATGTCGCACACCATCGGTTCGCACAAGCAACCGAATTTCTCATAAGCCGCATTTAGCTTCTGTGAATCCCTTCCTACAATAATAGTATGAATGTTATTCTCAACTAAACGCTGCGTAATGGCCAGGCCAATGCCTGAACCACCTCCTGTTACTATTGCAATTTTCTTATCAGTGTTCATTGAATTTGAAAAGTTACTATTGTTAGTTGTTTAAGATCCTGTTCCGGGAGCATAAGGAAATCTTAGACTCTTGTAATATTCTAAAGTATGATCTGGTTTTTCATAGCCTTGTGGAAATGGCATTTTTGAAAATGTCTGGAAGTATAAGAGGCAGGCATTCCGCCACCACTCTGCATCTTTTTCCTGGATGTTGAGAAACATTTTTACCTGCTCAAATCGTTCGGAATCAATAAATGGCTTCACTTGTGCCCATTCCGATTGCATCCATCTAACACTATCAACTCCTTCCTGGTATTTATAACAGAGCTCATTCCAAAGTGTTCTCCCGGACCTCATTTTATATGTCCATGGTAAATGGTGAAACCACAACAGGTATTTATCGGGGCAGGTGGCCAGGTTCTCAAATTGCTTTCTCACTTCCGGCGCATATTGTTCCAGTGCTTTACTTCCGGTGGATGTTCTGTCAAAGCCAATTCCGAATGAATCCGCACGGTGATAGTATACAGGATTCCAATCAGCTCTCCCCGCATTATTCACCCATGGAGCAGGACCATAATGATGTCCGGTTCCCATGATGTGGTGCAATCCTAGTGGAGTCATATAATTTACTACTGCTTCTCTTGACTTCAACATCATTTGCTGTATAATTGCAGCTGCTGTTGAGTTGTTTGTAAACGTCTGTTTTATCCATTCTGAAGCTATCTGTGCAGAGGATAAATTGTGATCCCATGCCAGCCGGCCAAACGCATACCAGTTGGCTTGCCCAAACGGATGATTGGTCCAGTTTCTTTCATTGCCGATGTTAGAAACACCTGCCATTCCTGTTGTTGTGTAACCAGTAATCGAACCATCAATAACCCTGGCAACTGTCGATCCCTTACCATTCGCATAAGTATCAGCATCAAGAACTTCTTTAAACAATGGAGCTTCATATACAAGGTGAGTTCCCTGGCCAAGATACTCCTGAGTAATTTGGAATTCCATCATCAATGGAGTAAGAGGCATTGCACCGAACAATGGAGAAAATGGTTCGCGCGGCTGGAAGTCTATAGGACCATTTTTTACCTGGATAAGAACGTTTTTCCTAAACTTGCCATCCAGTGGTTTAAATTCATTGTAAGCTTGTTTAAACCGGTCTTCAGGGCTTTCGTTGCTATAAACAAAAGCTCTCCACATCACAATGCCTTTATGAGGAGCTAATGCATCGGCAAACATGTTTGCTCCGTCAGCATGACTGCGACCATAATTCTGTGGCCCTGGCTGACCTTCAGAATTGGCCTTAACCAGGAAGCCTCCAAAATCCGGAACAAGGGAATAGATCTCATCAATTTTTTGTTTCCACCAGTTTACTACTTCACCGTTTAAGGGATCTGCAGTTTTTAAACCTCCTAATTCTATAGGTGCGCTGAAACGTGCAGTCAGATATACTTTGATACCATAAGGTCTGAAAATATTTGCTAATGCTGCTACTTTTTCAAGGTATGAATGGCTAAGTACAATGGCGTTTGCATTTACATTTGTCAGAACGGTGCCATTGATGCCAATGCTGGCATTCGCCCTTGCATAATCTGTATAGCGTTGATCTAAATAATCCGGTAATTCATGCCAGTTCCAGATGGATAGGCCAGCATAACCTCTTTCCACATGCCGATTAAGGTTATCCCAGTGATTCAATATCCTATTTTGAATTACTGGACTAGAGCTGACATCAAGGTTAGTGATATCCTGTTCTGTTTGTATTAGCCTGAGAAACTGGAATACTCCATACAATATTCCAATATCAGATTTTGCACTAATGACAACCTGGTTTTTGTTATTGACGTTATTGGTTCGAATATTAAATCCTTCTGCTCCCAGTGATTTGTACTTACCATCTATACCTTTTGTATTTCCAGGCATTTGCCTTGACACAATAATTATAGATGCATTTTTCGTATCTGTTGTCAAAGAAACTTTCTTATCAAGTAATCCTGTTAGCCCATTCACTAGTTCACTTTTCGCCTTAGAGATTGTAGGAGAGGAGCCATCAAAAAAAATGCTGCTAACAGCACTTCTGTACTTTTGAAGAACAACAGAGTTCTTTATTTTATCATATCGTAACCATAACCTATATCCGTCTTCAGCTTTGGAGGAGGAGAAGGTACAGACCAGCAGCAATAAGGCTAGTAGCTTTGGTATTTTTTTAATCAACCTGCCTGTTTTTTTAGTGAGGAATTTCTGATTATAAATTCTGCTCGTAAAATGATGGTATTTGTTGTATTAATCTGTGATATACCGTTAAGATGATTAATCAAATGCTGGGCTGCCAATTCACCGATCTCCTTTCCCGAATAATTTATGGTACTTAAGTTAGGTTCTATCACGCGGGATAATGGATCGTTATTAAAACCCACGAAAGCAAAATCCTGCGGAATACGAAATCCTTTTTCCTTTAATGCAAGCATACACCCGACAGCACAGTTGTCATTGGCAACAAATACTCCATCAACCCTGGGCATTAAACCAATGATAGTATCTGCAGCTTCCGCACCTGCTTCCATACTTAAGTTCGTTATGATAATATCTTCAGGTTTGAATTTTATTTTGTGGTCAGTAAGTGCCTTCTTATAGCCTTTTATCCTATCTATATACACATTTTGTATCGGTTGAGCAGTTATGTGAACGATCCTCTTACAACCTTGTTTAATTAAATGTATAGTTGCTTCATACGCAGCCTTCTTGTTATCTATTACAATATTGGTGCAATTATCATGATCTATAACCCTATCGAAAAAAACGACGGGAGTATTCTTTTTGAAAAACACGTTAAAATTGGAGAGGTCTTTCGTATCATAGGCGAGGGACACTAATAACCCATCTACCCTGTTATTGAACATGGTTTTAGCATTAGCTGCTTCCTTCAACGACATTTCAGAAGACTGGCTAATTATAAGATTGTATCCTTCTTTATTAGCAATATTTTCAATTCCCGCAATGACTGAAGACATGAAATGACTGTTCAACCGCGGGACAATTACGCCTATTGTATCAGTTCGCTGATTCCGTAGGTTACGGGCAAAATGATTAGAACGGTAACCGATCTTTTCAGCAAAGTCAAAGATTTTTTTCTTCGTTTTTTTACTTATAGCAGGGTGATCCTTCAGTCCGCGGCTAACAGTTGCCGGAGAGATATTTAGCTTACTTGCAATATCGTAAATGGTGACTTCTTTACCGTTCTGCATACAATCGTTTACATGCTCATTATTAAGGCTAAAATAAGTTTTTTTTTAAAAAAGTTACGTAATCGGTTGCATAAATTAAAAATCTCCTTAAATTCGACTTACAATTTAAGGTACTAATTAAGCTAACTAACAAATTATTGAGATATGCTGCTATGTGTGAGAGTATCAAATCTACATTGCTGTGTAGACCTATTGCTTGTTTATTATGGTGTTTGCAAGCCGATTAATTCCGGTTAAACTTATTAATTCAACCCACGTTTTAAAATCCAATCATTTCAAGAGCAAATCATATTTCTTCTTTCTAGAACCAAAAACAATAATTATGAAACTTACGGTTACGCAAAACTTGCTTGTAGCGGCAACCAAATTAAAGGATCAGATAGGTAGGGTTAAACGGACGAGTTTATTCTTTTCTTTTATGATACTTATTGGTTTGTCTTCTATAGCACAAAACAACATTTTAGTAAAGGGACGGATACTAAATGAAAAAAATGAACCGGTAGTTGGTGCTTCTGTTATAATTAAAGGGACAACTAACGGTACAGCAACAAATGCAAATGGAGAATTTTCCATCTCTGCTCCGGCGAATGGAACTTTCGTTATTTCTTCAGTTGGATATCCATCCAGGGAAGTCGCTATAAATGGTAAAACAAATCCTGTCATCACTTTGACTTCTTCTGCAACTGATATGGAACAAGTTGTTGTTGTGGGATATGGTACCCAGAGAAAGGAAGCTGTGACCGGTTCTGTTGCTTCTATTAATGGAGATGTGATGCGGGAAGTCCCGGCACCGAATATCGCGCAGGCGTTGCAGGGACGCTTACCCGGTGTAGAAATATCTCAGACTTCTACAAAGCCGGGTGTTTCAATGCAAATTCGTATTAGGGGTACCCGCTCTTTGAATGCGACCAATGATCCACTGGTAGTCCTTGATGGAATTCCATTTCCAGGGTCCATCGCAGACATCAACCCCAGTGATATCAAGAGTGTTGATATCCTAAAAGATGCTTCAGCCACTGCCATCTATGGTTCTCGTGGTGCGAATGGTGTAATATTAATAACTACCAATAGGGGTCAAAGGGGAAGAAAAGCCAGGATAGCATACAACGCTTATTATGGGGCTCAGGAAATTTTTTCTAAGTACCCAATGATGAATGGGCCTGAATTCGCTGCACTTCGTAAAACTGCTGGCATGTATAGCACACAGCCTGCAGGAGATGAATCCGATAGTGTAAATACTGACTGGCAAGACCTATTCTACAGACCGGGAATGGTAACAAGTCATGATATTGGTCTTTCCGGTGGAACCGAAAGCGGTAGTTACAACTTCGGATTGGGCTACTATCTAAACCAGGCAGTGATTCCTACTCAACAATACAAACGTTATTCTTTGCGCGGATCCATTGATCAGCAAGTTGGTAAGTACTTCAACTTCGGATTCACAACCAACAATAACTATAATATGAATGAAGGAGACCAGGTAGGCTTATACAATGTTTTAAGTATGTCTCCTATTGCCAATCCGTATAATCCGGACGGGTCGTTAAAGCGAATTATAGTAATGCCTTTGGATAAACAATTTCTTCTTACAAGAGGTGTTGTTGAAGGATTAAAGGATAAATGGCTTAGTCAGAACAGGGGATTTGCTACCTATAATGCCATCTATGGCGAAGTGAGAATTCCATGGATTGACGGTTTGAAATACCGTGCGAACCTGGGATTAGATTTTATTCAGAATAACAATGGCAATTATACAGCACAGGGAATTAACAGTGAAAATCCTACAACTGTTTCCACTGCAGGAGTCAGCAATTCACAAACAGCACACTGGACAATTGAAAACCTGTTGACCTACGACCGCACGATAGCACAAAAGCATCGATTCAATGTTGTTGGTTTGTATTCTGCAGAGCAAAATAAATACAACAGGTCTTCCATGTCAGCCAAGGACATTCCTGCAGATGCTTTTCAATTCTACAATCTTGGCCAGGCAGCTGGCGAAAAAACTATTGACCCCAATGGGCAGGATTACCAACTGAGTGGGTTGATGTCATGGATGGGACGTGTCATGTACTCCTATAATAATAGGTATATGCTAACCGCTACTGTACGTTCCGATGCTTCTTCAAGGCTTGCCCCGGGGCACCAGTGGCATACTTACCCCGCTATTTCTGTGGGTTGGAATATTGGTAATGAACCATTTATGAAGTCACTCAGTGCGATAAACATGTTGAAGCTTCGCGCCGGTTATGGACAGACTTCAAACCAATCAATTGCTCCTTATGCAACGCTGGGTCGCCTAAGCACAAGACCTTACAACTTTGGTCCTGATGCTTATGCTACAGGATATTATGTTAGTCAACTGCCGAACCCTGAATTAGGATGGGAATATTCAGTTACATGGAACTATGGAGTAGACTTCGGACTGTTGAATAACCGTCTTACTGGTACTGTCGAATATTATATAACAAACACAAAAGATATTTTATTACCGCTAGGTCTCCCACCTACATCAGGCGTGAGCAGTTATTTTGCTAATGTTGGAGAAACTCAAAATAAAGGATTGGAGTTTAGCCTGAATGGAACAATCCTGAATAACCGTGATGGCTGGACCTGGGACGCAGGCGTTAACCTTTATACAAACCACAACAAACTCGTAGCCCTGGCTTCAGGACAAACGCGAGACGAAGGCAATGCATGGTTTGTTGGGCATAATATTAATGCCATCTATGATTACGAGAAGATTGGTTTGTGGCAAGATAAAGACCCATATAGAACAACTCTCGAACCGGGTGCTGATAAAGATATAATAGGATCTATAAAAGTAAAATATACCGGCGGATTCAATCCCGATGGTACACCTGTCAGGAAAATTGGACCTGATGACAGGCAGATTATGGATATAGATCCCAATTTCCAGGGAGGCTTCAACACGCGAGTAGGTTACAAAGGATTTGATCTTACAGCAGTTGCGGCTTTTAAAAGTGGTGGTATCCTGGTTAGCAATCTTTATGGACCGAATGGTTATTTGAATATGATGAGTGGACGCAGAAACAACATTAAACTGGACTACTGGACACCGGAAAATCCGAATGCCAAATATCCTAGTCCTGCGAGCAAGAAGAGTGGAGATAATCCAAATTATGCAAGCACCCTTGCTTACTTTAATGCTTCTTATCTGAAGTTCCGCACTATTTCTCTTGGTTATAACTTCAGCCAAAGCCTGATCAAAAACTCAGATGTGAAAATGCGTATGTACTTCACAGTTCAAAATCCTTTTGTACTGTTCTCACCCTACAACAAAGAATCAGGAATGGATCCCGAAACCAATTCTTTCGGTAATGATAATGTAGCAACCGGTGGTTATCAAAGGCGCATCCTGACTGTGGGTTTTAATACGCCTTCAACGCGTAACTATGTGGTAGGGGTTAATTTGACATTTTAAAATAATTATAATATGAAACTCATACAAATAAAAGCTTTTAAAATATCAGTACTGGTACTGTTTATGGTGTTGGTTGCAGGGTGTAATAAAATTTTGGAAGAACAGCCACGTAGTATTTATGAACCTGGTTTTTTTAAGAGCGAAACCGGTGTTATGGGCGGACTTACCTCACTGTACGCCCACCTTCGTTATATCTATGGGCAAGCTTACTATTATAACACAACTGAAACAGGCACTGATGAAGTGACCTACGCACAAAGTGCCGATGGAAACTTTAAGGTAATGGACGTATCCGGACAGGGAGACATAACTTCTACTACCAGCCGTTCAGATGTAATTTGGGGAACAGCCTTTTCAAACATCAATACTGCCAGTGGTATTATTGAGAATGCCGCTTTAGTCGGAACAATCTCAAATGCACTTATTGCGGAAGCAAAGTTCTTTAGGGCTTTTGATTATTTTCTACTGGTACAAACATTTGGAGGAGTGCCTTTAGATTTAGGATCAGGCGAATTAAAGTTTAATACATCAACAGTCAGAACATCTGTACGCAACACGGTTCCGGAGGTGTACACTAAAGCTATTTTCCCAGATTTAATAGCAGCGATAAATGACTTACCCGTAAGTCCGCGAGTAATTGGCGGCGCGACAAAAACGGTTGCCCGGCTTTACCTGGCTAAGGCTTATTTAACTTATGGATGGTGGCTGGAAAATCCAAACAACATTCCTACTTACCCGGCAGCCCAGAGAACGGATCCTGCAGGACATAATGCCCAATGGTATTACCAGCAAGCCTATGATGTTGCAACAGCTGCTATTGATAGCCCAGGTCCATTTGGCTTAATGCCTACCTACTATGAAGTGAACTTAGGTCAAAAGGATCGGAATAAGGAAATACTCCTTTTTGCAGATCATACCGAGAAGAGTGAATTTTACAATGCCGGTAGTCTTACCTACGGCAGTGGTGGTGCACCGGATAATTTTGCGGGATGGATGATGACCTGGAACTATACAGAAATTCAAAGCAGTACTTCAAATACTTCATGGAAGGCAAAAAATACAGTACTACGTGAGGCAGAACAACACCTTGGTCGTCCATGGACTCGTATGTGTCCCACAATCGGAGTTATCAAAAACACCTTTGCTGACAAAACGAATGATTCCCGTTATGATGGCACTTTCGTAACTGCCTATCGTGGTAACTGGCCTAAAGCAGGTGATGGTACTCCAATATATTATAACGCCAACTTCATGCCTATTAAGCCGGGTGATGCTGTACTTACTTTTTTGAATGATGAACCATCAACAGCCATTGATTACTCCAATTCAACTTACAAAAGCAATATTGGAGCAGGTGTTTTACCAGGAAGGGCTGACTTTGTTGTTTCACCAAATGGAATAAGCAGGATAGTATACCCAGGCCTTTGGAAACTCGGTGAATACCGGACAGACAATGGAACGGGATTAGGACAACCAAATGCCGGTAGTACCCGCCCATTCAACATTGCTAAATTCTCTGAACTTTACTTTATCGCAGCTGAAGCAGCCGTTAAGGGAGCAACTACAACAGCAGGTAAAAGTGCCAGGGACTTGATAAATGTGATTCGTGCGCGTGCAGGAAAATGGAGCTGGGACAATAATGGAAATGTTGCTAAAGTGGAAGATCATAGTGCAGATGTAACTGCTGCCACACCTGCTACCATTAGTATCAACTACATATTAGCCGAGAGGTCACGTGAATATTACGGAGAGGGTTATCGTTGGTATGATTTAATACGTACTCAAAAATGGGCAGAATTGTCCAGTACTTATGATATCTGTGGACCCACTAAAGGAGATCATACACCGAAAACATATACTCGAACTATTCAAAATTATCTTTATCTGCGTCCTATTCCTCAAGGTCAAATCGATGCCATGCAAATGACCGCAGAAGAAAAAGCCAGTTTTCAAAACCCCGGATATTAATGTCCATAATTTGAACAAGATTTTATTATTAGAACTGCAGGGAAGGTTGATGAAAATCACCCTTCCCTGTTTTATTTCACAGTTACTTAGCCAAATGCAAAACAGAATAGTTTTTCTTGGTCTGTGTTTGTTTTCTCTTGTTGTATCCTGTAAGAAAGCAGAAGATAATACTGTTACTCCTCCGCCTCCAGGAGGAGGTACAACAACCAATTCCGATACCACTTTGAAGTCCGTTTCTCCAATACCGTTCGGAATTGCTATTGATTATAGTCTTTATATTAACAATGCAACTTACCGGAATATAGTAAACCGTGAAGCAAGTGTTGTGGTATTTGGTTACCAGATGAAGCATGGTGCTATAGTTAAAGATGATGGAAGCTTTGATTACAGCAGGGCTGATGAATTATTTAATCTCGCTACGAGTGGGGGATTGGAAGTATTTGGGCACACATTAGTATGGCATCAGAATCAAAACGGAAACTATTTGCGTTCACTTACTGTGGGGACAAATGATTCCGGTGCGACGAACCTGTTAACAGGTGATTTCCAGGCGGGCAGTGGTACTTCCGGTACGGGAACGTCCCTGTTTACCGGGTGGAATCTTTTAGTTGGTGGGACAGCATCTGCGAGTTTTGCTGCAGTTGCAGGAAATAATAGCACCCGTGCACTGGAAGTCACCGTTACTACCCCCGGAGCAAACGCATATGATGTGCAGGCGATTGGACCAGGATGGCAAGCTAAAGTAGGTAGTCAATACAAAGTGCTGGTGGATATTAAATCGTCTGTAACCGGGGGAAAAGTAAGATTAGTAAACCAAAATACTTTATATCAACAATATGATGTTACCCCAACAACATCATGGGCAACTTATACCTGGAACCTGACTGCATCGGAAACAGCACCTACTATTCGCTTAAACTTCCCTTCTTCGGGAGTTTATACTATAGATAATATCAGGATCATTGAACCGGGTACCGGTACCCCTTTAAGCAATGGAGAAATAGCTAAGGCTGTAGATACTGCAATGAGCAGGTTTATCAGGAGTACTGTAATAAGATATGCAGGTAAGATCAAGGCGTGGGATGTTGTGAATGAGCCCATGGCAGATGGAACTGGAGCGCTTCGTAGCAATAGCGGCACAACAACGGGCGATGCATTTTACTGGTCGCAATACCTTGGAAGAAATTATGCTTTGAAGGCTTTCCAATATGCCAGGGCTGCGGATCCAAATGCCGGTTTATTCATTAATGATTACAATCTTGAGTATGATAATACTAAGTTGGATTCACTGATTGCTTATGTAAACGAATTAAAAAGCAGAGGGGCAGCAATAGATGGTATCGGCACTCAAATGCATATGAATGTTAATACCTCCCAGGCAGCCATAGATAATATGTTTAGAAAGCTGGCCGCGACGGGTTTAAAAGTAAGAGTGTCGGAGTTGGATATACGCGTGAACCCATCCAACACCCCCGGTTATGTTTTGACATCTTCAGCGCTGGACAACCAGGCAGCAATGTATAAGTATGTGGTGGACTCTTATTTTAAGAATGTACCGGCAGCTCAGCGTTATGGAATTGTAGTTTGGGGCGTAGGCGATAAAGATAGTTGGATCGTTACTACATTAGGGAAAATAGATTATCCTTTGTTATTTGATGGCAATTACAATAAAAAGCCAGCCTACAGCAGTTTTTTACAAGCATTAAAAAGTTATAAATAACCAGCAGTTGTTGTACTATTTTAACCATATGATTGACAGAATTTTATCATACTTGGTTTAATTCAAAATTATAATGATACTTTGTTGCGCAATTTTTTTTAATTAATCCTGGTCACCTATGCTATTGTTAGGTATTGATCTTGGCACTTCTTCTATCAAAGTTTCCGTTGTGGATGCTGCTAATGGTCTCCCTGTTGCTGTTGCACAATATCCGGAAACGGAAGTTGATATTATTTCACCTCAACCGGGATGGGCAGAGCAAAGTCCTGACCTATGGTGGGAGCATGTGAAGCAGGCAATTCTTAAATGTAATGCTACGAATACTTATGACCCGGGGGACATTGCAGCCATAGGAATTTCTTACCAGATGCATGGACTTGTATTGGTAGATAAAGAACAGAAGGTCCTTAGGAATTCTATCATTTGGTGTGATGGTCGTGCAGTTTGTATTGGGGATTCAGCCTTTAATGATCTTGGGGAGGATTATTGTTTATCTCACCTGCTGAACTCGCCAGGGAATTTTACTGCCAGTAAACTTGCCTGGGTAAAGACCAATGAACCGGAGATCTATGAGAAGATATATAAGATCATGTTGCCCGGAGATTTTATCGGTATGAAGTTTACGGGAGAAGTCACTACCACCAGTTCAGCATTATCAGAAGGGATATTCTGGGATTTTAAATCCAATTCTCTTTCGGAAAAGATCATGAACTACTATGGTTTTGATGAAGAGATCATTCCCGGAGTGCAGCCTTTATTTTCTAATCATGGAGCTTTAAAAGAGAATGTTGCTACAAGGCTAGGGTTAAAAACAGGCATACCTGTCACTTATAAAGCGGGAGACCAATTAAATAATGCTTTCTCATTGAATGTTCTGGAACCGGGCGAAGTAGCTGCAACTGCTGGTACGTCCGGTGTTATCTACGGCGTCAGTGACCAATTAGCTTATGACCACCAGTCACGTATCAACAGCTTTGCCCATGTCAATCATAGTAGTGGTCAAAATAGGATAGGAGTGCTATTATGTATAAATGGAACGGGGATTTTCAACAGGTGGATACGAAATCTTGTTGGGCCGCAGCTTAGTTATGACAGCCTGAATACCGCAGCATCACAGGTAAGCATTGGGTCAGATGGAGTACGAATGCTACCCTTTGGAAATGGAGCTGAAAGGATGTTGAATAATGAAATTATTGGGGGGCACATTCATAACCTGGACTTCAACATTCACACAACAGCCCACTTGGTACGAGCCGCACAGGAGGGCATTGCATTTTCCTTCCGCTATGGGCTGGATATCATGAGAGAGAATCAAATGGATCCTACAATAATCAGAGCGGGTAAAGCTAATATGTTTTTAAGTGATGTATTTACTGAATCCTTTGTCAATGCAACAGGTGTCGCTGTGGAACTGTTTAAGACAGATGGAAGTGTTGGCGCGGCTCTGGGAGCAGGAGTGGGGGCAAATATTTATAAAGACCCTTCATCTGCTTACAGCAATATTAAACCCTTGAAATTAATTACCCCTTCAAATACGTCAACTTATAATGATTTATTTGGCGAATGGAAGGCTTTATTAGATACACAATTAAAGAAAACTGGCAATCTGAATACAACGGTTAGCCAGGCCTGATCAGAATTAAAAACAAAGACAATGGCAGAACTTACAACAAGCAAAACTTATTTTAAAAACGTTTCTCCAATCAAGTATGAAGGACTGGAAAGTGACAATCCATTAGCATTTCGCTGGTATGATGAAAACAGGGTTGTTGCTGGAAAAAAGATGAAAGATTATTTCAAATTTGCCTGTGCTTACTGGCATTCTTTCAATGGCACCGGTGCTGATCCATTCGGAGAGCCTACCCATCTTTTCCCCTGGAACGAATCTACCGATCCCCTGGAAAGAGCCCGTGCAAAGATGGATGCAGCATTTGAGTTCATTACAAAAATGAGGCTTCCTTATTATTGCTTTCATGATGTAGACCTGGTAGATTATACAAATGATATTGCAGACAACGAAAAGAGGTTAAAGGCGATCGTTCAATATGCAAAAGAAAAGCAACAGGAAACTGGAGTGAAATTATTATGGGGCACAGCCAACCTTTTCTCCCATAGAAGGTATATGAATGGTGCTGCCACTAACCCCGACTTTCATGTACTTGCACATGGTGCGGCACAAGTGAAAGCAGCGCTAGATGCTACCATTGAACTTGGAGGTGAGAATTACGTTTTCTGGGGTGGACGTGAAGGTTACATGAGCCTTCTGAACACCAATATGAAAAGAGAAAAAGAACACTTTGCCAGGTTCCTCCATGCAGCTAAAGATTATGCACGGAAGAATGGTTTCACAGGCACTTTCTTCATTGAACCAAAGCCGGGAGAGCCTTCCAAACATCAATATGATTATGATTGTGAAACGGTAATTGGCTTTTTACGCCAGTATGATCTTTTGAATGATTTTAAGATCAACATTGAAGTGAACCATGCAACTCTTGCAGGACACACCTTTACTCACGAACTCCAGGTATCTGCCGATGCCGGTGTTCTGGGGTCAATAGATGCTAACAGGGGAGACTATCAGAACGGATGGGACACTGATCAATTTCCTAACAATATAAATGAACTAACAGAAGCAATGCTGATCATCCTTGAAGCAGGCGGTTTCCAGGGTGGTGGTGTAAACTTTGATGCAAAAATCCGTCGAAATTCCACCGATCCTACTGACTTGTTTTATGCTCACATTGGAGGTATGGATGCATTTGCGAGAGCTTTAATTACAGCTGATGCCATTCTTCAAAAATCAGAATATAAAAAGTTTAGGCAGGAACGTTATAGTTCATTTGATTCCGGGAAGGGTAAAGAGTATGAAGCCGGCAAATTATCTCTTGAAGAACTGAGAGATTATGCGGTACAAAATGGCGAACCTGAAACTATAAGTGGTCGTCAGGAATGGCTGGAAAATATCATTAACCGATATATTTAATAGTAATTTTAAACCAATCAAAACTAATTGCTTATGAAGACTTACCTGACAGGATTGGATTGGGCAATCATCCTGTTTTATTTTGCCATTATTGCCGGCATCTCGTATTGGGCTGTAAAGAAGAAAAGTAAAACCTCTGCAGAGGATTATTTTCTTGCAGGCCGCCACCTCGGGTGGTTTATAATAGGTGCTTCCATCTTTGCTTCTAATATAGGATCAGAACACCTGGTAGGTTTAGCAGGATCTGGAGCCACTGATGGTGTGGCACTTGCCCACTATGAACTCCACGCCTGGTGTTTATTGGTACTTGGCTGGATGATGGTGCCTTTTTACATGCGGTCCAGAGTATTTACAATGCCTGAATTCCTGGAAAGACGATTTACTCCTAAGGCCAGAACTGTGTTGTCTATTATCTCACTGATTGCTTACGTACTTACCAAAATAGCTGTAGGTATTTATGCCGGTGGTGTTGTGTTCAGGGCTTTATTACCCGAAATACATTTCTTGGGTATGGACACATTCTGGATCGGTTCCATCCTTTTGATAGTCCTCACCGGTATTTACACGATTGTGGGTGGATTGAGAGCGGTAGTGTATACTGAGACACTACAGGCTTTCGTAAAGATCATAGGAGCTATTATGGTCACATATTTCGGCTTGAAAGCATTAGGTGGCTGGGAAAAGTTATACCAGATATGCGGTAGTGAAATGTTTAACCTTTGGAAACCTATAGTTCCTAAAGGTGTGGATGGCACCTGGGCACCCGTGCAGGAAGCTACAAGGCAAGCATGGTATTTTAATGATAAATATCCCTGGCCGGGTATGTTACTTTGTGCCCCCATTATTGGTTTATGGTATTGGTGTACTGATCAATATATAGTTCAACGGGTCCTGGGTGCGCCAAACCAAAAAGAAGCAAGGCGTGGTTCCATCTTTGCAGGCTTTTTGAAACTTACCCCCGTGTTCCTGTTTATTATCCCGGGAATGATCTGTTTTGCATTGGCAAAGAGTGGATTAAACGCCGATATTCACAATCAACTTTTTGATGTTAATGGTCATCTTATCAGGGATAGGGCGCAGGCAGCATTCCCACTGTTGGTGATGCACGTTCTGCCAGTTGGTGTAAGGGGAATAGTTGTAGCAGGTTTACTCGCCGCACTTATGAGTGCACTCGCAGGTGTATTTAATGCCTCTTCATCCTTGTTTACAATGGACTTCTATTCACGGATGCGGCCCAAAGCAAGCCAGAAGCAATTGGTTTGGGTAGGTCGAGCGGCTACTGTAGTTATGGTGATAATAGGTCTTTTGTGGATACCGGTTATCCAGGGAGGACGCGGATTATATGATTACCTGCAAGGTGTACAGGCTTACCTGGCACCACCAATTTTCGTTGTATTTTTCTTAGGAATACTCATGAAGCGTCTTAATGGTCCCGGAGCGCTCGCAACCCTTCTTGCAGGTTTTGGGATGGGGTTGTTCCGCCTGGCAGTAGATACACCGGTGAAGTTGATGGGAACAACTTACACGAAGGGAAGTTTTCTTTGGGTGGTTAATAACATCTTCTTCCAGTATTATAGTTTGCTCATAACGATCGTTTGTATCATTGTGTTTATTGTGGTTAGTTATGCAACCAGGCCTCCGGAGTATGCTAAGATAAACGGTCTCACGTTCTCCACTCTTTCTGACGAAGACAGAAGGGCCACGCGTGCTACCTGGAATAAAAAGGATGTTATCCTTTCGGTTTTATTGGTACTGATCATTATAGCTATATATACCTATTTCACAGGGTAATTGTATGATACAAATCAACTGGTAATGCTTTATGATAGAATGAAATCATAATACTCAATTAAAAAACCCGCTCGTTCGGGTGGGTTTTTTATTTTAAATGTAAATACTCGTTTATGGAGATGGAACAGACAATGAGGTGGTTTGGGCCCAATGACCCGGTAAGCCTCTCGGATATCAGGCAAGCCGGATGTACCGGCGTGGTAACAGCCTTGCACCATATTCCTGTTGGAGAGATTTGGACAATACAGGAGATTAATAAAAGAAAAGAAGAAGTTGAAAAAGCAGGTTTAACATGGACGGTGATTGAAAGCCTTCCCGTACATGAAGACATTAAAAAACAAACCGGTAGTTACCTCCTGTACATTGAAAATTATAAACAAAGCCTCCGTAATGTTGCCTTGTGTGGATTAAAAGTAGTCACCTATAATTTCATGCCTATACTCGATTGGATGCGTACAGAGGTGAACTATGTTATGCCGGATGGTAGCAAAGCTCTTTACTTTGAGAAGGCAGCTTTTATAGCTTTTGATCTGTTCATTTTAAAACGACCGGGAGCAGAAAAAGATTATACACCAGGGCTGATTGAAAAGGCAAGGAATCGCTTTTCAACAATGACTGATGAACAGAAAGAAACTCTTTACCGCAATGCCTTGCTTGGATTGCCTGGAAGTGAAGAAAGGTTTACAGAAGAACAGATCCTTAAGGCATTGAGGACGTATGAAGGTATTGATGCTGCTAAATTAAAAAAACACTTGTTCTACTTCCTGCAGCAGGTAGTACCTGTGGCAGAGGAAGAAGGGCTGAAGATGGCTATCCATCCTGATGATCCACCGTATCCTATTCTTGGCTTACCACGCGTCGTGAGTACAGCACAGGATGCACAGGAGCTTATTGATGCTGCACCTTCACCAGCGAATGGCTTGTGCTTTTGCACCGGCTCCTTTGGTTCGCGGGCTGACAACGACCTGGTAGCTATGGTAAAGCAATTTGGTGATCAAATTCATTTTCTTCATCTACGTAATACCAAGAGAGATGAAGAAGGTAACTTCTATGAGGCAGACCATCTTGCTGGAGATACAGATATGTATGCCGTGGTAAAGGAAGTCGTGCAGGTAATGAGAAGACGCAAAGTATCCATTCCCATGCGCCCCGATCATGGTCACCAGATGCTTGATGATTTGAAAAAGAAAACTTACCCTGGCTATAGCTGCATTGGCAGGCTCAGGGGATTGGCAGAATTGAGAGGTCTGGAATTAGGTATTCAAAGAGCGTTCGATGAAGCAAACCAATGATGTGAAATTATAATATTCCTTCACTTAAAATAATTTTAGTATGCTAAAGAGTCATTTCGTGTTAGCAATCATCATTGCTTTGGTTTTAAACAGTTGTTCAAGTTCGAAAATAGCCAATACT
>JBLNAY010000154.1:0-22410 GCA_050259715.1 Candidatus Dadabacteria bacterium | reverse complement strand
ATACAAAAGAGCAACCGGCGTTTAACAGGCAGTTTGACCTCCTGATGAAGGACCTTAAACAATGGGAAAGCAAGCACTTTGACCTTTACATTTTTGCTGAAAACCCGAAGCAGTTAGAGCGGCTGTATTCAATATTTAAGGATTTACACCAGGAGTTACATTTTAAACCTATTGCTACTTCTATACATTGTGGCTTTATTGATGAAGATTTGAAGATCATCTGCTATACAGATCATGAGATCTTCCAGCGTTATCATAAATACAAGGTTAAGCAAGCGTACAATAAAAATAAAGCACTAACCCTTCGTGCTTTAAGAGAACTACAACCCGGTGATTATGTTACGCACATTGATCATGGAGTAGGAGTATACAGCGGCTTGCAGAAGATAGAAGCAAATGGTAAAGTGCAGGAGGCAGTGAGAATAATTTATAGGGACAGTGATATTCTTTATGTCAATATTAACTCCCTTCATAAAATAGCCAAGTACACCGGGAAAGAAGGAACAGTGCCTAAGGTGAACAAGTTGGGAAGTGATGTATGGAACCGACTGAAAGAAAAGACTAAGACAAAGGTCAAAGAAATTGCCTTTGACCTTATTAAGTTATATGCAAAAAGAAGAGCGCAGCAGGGATTCCAGCATACACCTGACAATTACATGCAAACGGAGTTAGAGGCCTCTTTCATTTATGAAGATACCCCTGACCAGAGCAAAGCAACCGGCGATGTAAAAAAGGATATGGAATCACCTTCACCAATGGACCGTTTAGTATGTGGAGATGTTGGATTTGGTAAAACAGAAATTGCCGTGCGTGCTGCGTTCAAAACGGTGCTGGATGGAAAACAGGCTGCAGTGCTGGTACCTACAACCATCCTCGCTTTCCAACATTATAAAACATTTAGTGACCGCTTGAAGGATTTTCCCGTTACTGTAGATTACGTGAACCGTTTTAAATCTTCAAAGGATAAAAAAGAAACACTAAAGAGACTGGAAGAAGGTAAAATAGATATAATCATCGGTACTCATGCACTTTTAGGCAAAGAAGTTAAGTTCAAAGAATTAGGCTTACTGGTCATTGATGAAGAACAAAAATTTGGTGTGGCACATAAAGAAAAGATCAAGACTTTACGCACCAATGTTGATGCGCTCACCTTAACGGCTACACCCATCCCGCGAACACTACAATTCAGTTTAATGGGTGCAAGAGATCTTTCAATTATCAATACTCCACCTCCAAACCGGCAACCGATACAAACGGAAGTTCGTGTATATAATGAAGATTTTGTACGAGAAGCAATTTACTTTGAAGCAGAACGTGGGGGACAGGTTTTCTTTATACATAATCGTATACAAGGCCTTGCAGAGATGGCATCAATGATCCAGGGCCTTTGTCCTGACCTCAGTATTGGTTATGCTCACGGACAGATGGAAGGTCATGAACTGGAGAAGCATATTCTTGATTTTATTGATCAGAAGTATGATGTGCTGGTATGTACCAACATTGTTGAAAGTGGAGTGGATATACCAAATGTGAATACCATTATTGTCCACAATGCCCACCAGTTTGGATTAAGTGACCTTCACCAGCTGAGGGGAAGAGTAGGAAGGAGCAATAAGAAAGCGTTCTGTTATTTACTTGCACCACCTATGAGTACTTTGCCGAGTGATTCACGTAAAAGATTACAAACACTCGAGCAACATAGTGATTTAGGTAGTGGTTTCCAGATAGCAATGCGTGACCTGGACATCCGCGGTGCAGGTAATCTGTTGGGTGGGGAACAGAGTGGCTTCATGGCTGAAATAGGCTTTGAAATGTACCAGAAGATATTGAATGAGGCCATTAAAGAACTGAAGCGAACAGAATTCAAGGATTTGTTTAAAGAAGAGATCTCTAAACAAGATGATTTTGTTCAGGATTGTACTATTGACACTGATCTCGAGATACTGATTCCTGATGAATATGTGGAGAACATAACAGAAAGGTTATCCCTTTATTCACGCCTGGATAATTGTGACACAGATGAAGAACTCAATGCAATGGAGCAGGAGTTAATAGACAGGTTTGGTCCATTACCTACACAGGTGCAGGAGCTTTTCCTTACGGTAAAATGCAGACGCTTTGCAGTAGACCTTGGATTTGAACGGATGCTCCTCAGGAGTGATACGTTAAAGTGTTACTTTATCAATAGGCCTGATTCGCCTTATTTTGAATCTCAAACTTTCAATAAAATTCTTCAATACCTGCAAACAGGAACGAATAAAAGTAAGCTTCGCCAGGTGGGAAAATTATTTATGCTGGTCACGGAGCCAATCCATGATATGCAGGATACACATGATTTCCTTAAGAGAATGCACCAGCAGGTGGTAGAACAGAAAGCTGATCTGGTTAATTCAGCTATCAGCTCCTGAATTTAATCCCGGGTTCTGAATAGCTCCAACTCCTCAAATCGTCACTAAAAAGATAATGAATCTATTACTTTATGTAAGCTTTTGGTAAGCTTTTGCATAGCTTTTCACCATGCAAAAGCTTACCAAAAGCTTACCAAAAGGTTACCAAAAGGTTACCAAAACCTTTGGAGAATAGGATGACTCTCATTTGTTCTTATAAAAAGGTGAGATGTTTTCTTTGCTGAACTATTGCCGCAGCACTATTTAGATGTTCTACAAATCCCGGCAGTAAAAAACAATTATGCCAATAGGAAAATTAATGATTATTGTGGAGGCCTTATATGCATGAAAAGCTGTCCACATATGCGGACAGCTATCGAAGAAATATCATTTAATCTTGACTACCAACCTTGTTTAGCCACGCCCGCCTTTATAGCTGCCATAGCTTTTGCCTCATTGCACAATGTTGTCAATTTATTGCCTTTTCCATCATGTCCCTGTACCATATAAGCACCCTTTGCAGTTTTGGTAACTACTGCATCCTGGATGGGTACATTCTTTTCCTTAGTCTTTACATTATAGGCGGTAAGCATTACATCTGACATATCATTATATTTTATGGTTAGTGTTCCCGATTTTCACATCTAAAGGCAAAACAAAGGCCAAACCTATTGATGTGCTCGTTCATTTTAGCTTTAAAAGCAGGTATAATCCCTGAAATGGGAGTCAGAAATCATCAGCGACTGCCCTTATTGAACAACTGTTTGTTGCTGTTGTTTGAAGTTGGTTATCGAAATCCGTTCATTGCAGAAACTATATTCTACTTCATCATTCGAGCAGACAATAACAAGTTTCCGGGAACAATAATCTCTAATCAACGTATGGTATAGTTCAATTCCTTTTGTATCAAGATTGCTGCATGGTTCATCCAGCAAGACGAGACCCGTATTGGATAAAATAGATTGAGCTAGTTTAACCCGCTGTTTCATACCCGAAGAATAGAAACGTATTTGCTTATCTGCAGCAGCCTGGAGGCCAATGGCTGAAATGATGCTTTTAATGGTGACACCGGTTACAAAGTCCTTGAATTGATTATGGAAATAGAGAAACTCTGTAAGCGTCATTTCTTCAACTAAGTCGAGATAGGGAGCACAAAAAGAAACTTGTTCATATACCTTTTCTGCAGGCAGTTCTTCATCTTCGAAATACTGTATACTGCCTTCACTCAATTGCAGCATACCACCCAGGCATTGTAATAGGGTGGATTTACCGGAACCGTTAGGTCCTGTGATCGCATAGGTATTTCCTGTGCAGAATTCTAATGTAGCATTTCTAAAGATCCATTCACGATTGAACCGCTTACCTGCTTTGAAAAGATTAATCCTCATCTACACCATTTTTCGTGTAGCGTCTGATGATTCCTGCTTTTGACCTTTCAATAAAATCAAGTATATAGGATTTTGTTTCGCCGTCTTTGACATTTTCCTTAATCATCTGCACAGAAGTGCTGATACTGTGGTTACCAACAAACAACAAGTGGTATATCTGTGAAATGGTGTCAATCTTATCCTGGGCGAAATGCCTCCTTTGCAGACCAACGATATTCAATCCCATATAGGACATAGGTTCACGGGCTGCTTTTACATAAGGAGGTACATCCTTCCGGATAACAGTATGGCCGGCGATATAAGTATGTGCTCCTATACGAGTAAACTGGTGGGCGCCGGAAAGCCCCCCGATAATGGCATATTCTCCCACCTCTACATGACCTGCCAATTGAACGGAATTGGCGAGTATCACATGATCTCCGATAACACAATCATGTGCTACATGTGCATAAGCCATCAGCAGGCAATGATTTCCAACTACAGTTTTCCATTTATCCTTAGTTCCCCGGTTCACTGTCACACATTCTCTTATGGTAGTGTAATCGCCGATTTCTGCCGTTGTTTCTTCCCCCATATATTTAAGGTCCTGCGGGATGGCTCCAATGACAGCCCCCGGAAAAACTTTGCAGTTTTTACCAATGCGGCTAAAGGGCATTACTACAGCATGAGACATTATATGGGTATCATCTCCAATCACCACATTGTCCTGGATGACGGCGAATGGATCAATTGTAACATTGTTGCCGAGTTGTGCATTAGGATGTATCGACGCCAACGGAGAAATCATAATCTTACTTTGGGTTTCTTAACTATTTGGGCCACCATTTCTGCTTCAGCAACAACTTTGTCACCAACAAAAATAGTCCCTTTCATTTCACATATTCCCCTGCGCACCGGATAGAGTAGTTCCATTTTCAGTATTAAAGTATCACCGGGAACTACTTTATTTTTAAACTTACAATGATCTATTTTTAAAAAGTAAGTGTCATAATCGTGGTCCGCATCATCCGGTATGGTGAGTATACCACCTGTCTGAGCTAAAGCCTCTACCTGTAAGACTCCTGGCATCACACAGTTACCGGGGAAATGTCCCTGGAAGTAGGGTTCGTTATAAGTGACATTTTTAATAGCGACTACATGCTTGTCGGTAAGTTCGATCACCTTATCTATTAACAAAAATGGATAACGGTGGGGTAACTTTTTTTCAATAGCATGTATATCGAAGACGGGTGGCTCTGCCGGGTTATATACCGGGACAGCCTGCTTGAATTTATTTTTCTTTATATGTTCTTTGATCTTCCTGGCAAATTCAATATTAGATGAATGGCCGGGGCGATTCGCAATGATGTGTGCTTTTATAGGGACGCCTACAAGAGCAAGATCACCTATCACATCCAGTAATTTATGTCGTGCAGGTTCATTAGGAAAACGTAAGTCAAGGTTATTCAGGATACCTCCCTCATTCACCCGCACATCATCTTTTTTAAATACCCTTGCTATCCGCTGCACCTGGTCATCTGTAACCGGTTTATCCACAACAACAATTGCATTATTTATATCACCACCTTTTATAAGATTATGATCCAGCAGGTATTCCAGTTCATGAAAGAAGCAGAATGTGCGGCAAGGTGCTATTTCCTCATTGAAATTATTAATATGCTTTAAAGCAGCATGTTGGGTACCAAGAACCGGTGAATTAAAATCAATTAACGTATTGACTCGGTATTCATAGTAGGGGAGTGCTACCATTTCTACCTTTTTCTTTTCATCAACGAAAGTGATATTATGTTGTAATGTGTAATAAATCCTTGCGGCATCCTGTTGCTTTACTCCTGCTTTAACAATAGCTTCTATAAAAGGTTCTGAGCTACCATCAAGTATCGGCACTTCCGGGGCATTTATTTCAATGATAACATTATCAACAAGGTTACCTACCAAAGCAGCCAATAAATGTTCAATAGTGCCTACCCGTGCTCCATTGGATTCAATGGTTGTACTCCTATTAGTTTCAACCACATTATCAACATCTGCCTTTACTGAGGGAGATCCGGGTAAGTCCACACGTTTAAAGACTATACCGGAATTAGGTTCGGCAGGTTTGAGCAATATCTCAACAGTTTGACCGGAATGAATACCAACACCACTAATGCTTATTTCAGAAGCTAGTGTATGCTGGAATTCTGTATTACTATTCAAACGCATTTGGCGAAAGTATGAAAGAATCACTCATTTTTAATAAGCCGCACTACAACAACACGTTATTTAGTATTCGTTAAAATGACACTTGTATGATGTAGGTTTTTCCTGTTCTGAAATGCAGGTAATACATTTGTATTTCGTGCAAAATGTACCTTCCATATGGTTTTCCAATGAAGTACCTGATTCTCTTAGCACATTATTAAGTGAATCTAGTAACTACATACCCGGTTCAGTCTATTATTCAATAAAAAGATATGAAAAACCAAAAGACTGGATGGCTGATGAACTGGCGGTTTTCAAATATCATGTTCAACAGTCAGAAACAAAGCATAACTACCTGGAGCTTCACTATTGCGTATTAGGAAACATCTACTGCAGGAAGCTGCAAAGTGATTGTAATCAATGCAAAGCACACCAGTCTTTTAATTGTGACCAGAAGATTGAAAGTGTAGATGTTGTAAGCTTTGTATTTTCATCTACGTTATTGGAACAGTTTGTCCGCTCCCGTATTGAAGAATCCACCATCAATGAGGATGTTCTTTCCTTTACCTATTCCTCCTCCTTCAGCCGTTCCATGACTCTTTGTGGACGCACCCGTTCCGTGATTGAAGGTATTGTGAATCAACAATATACCGGCAGCTTGCAAAACATTTATATCAATGCACAGACACAGATGCTATTATTATATAGCCTGGATTGCCTGGGTGATAAGCAACTGGATGTAATTAGCTGCAAGTTTCTTAATAATGATGATGATAAGGAGAAGATCCTCAAAGCGAGGGAGTTATTAATTCAACATATTGGAGAACCTATTACAATTAAGCAATTGAGCCGGAAGGTAGCAATGAATGAATGTTACTTAAAGAAAGGCTTCAAGGAAATGTTCGGCACTACCATCTTTGAATTTTACCAAAGCCAGAGAATGGAACATGCCAAATACCTGCTTTATGAGAAAGGATTAACGGTGACTGAAGTTTCCTCAACACTGGGTTACTCTTCCATTTCACACTTCTCCACTGCTTTTAAGAAACATACCGGGTTAAAACCTTGCGAGTTATTACTTGGCTAATTGATTGCATAAACAACCATCAACTTACCTTTGTTTCATTTACTACTTAGTTACTGATGTATAGTATTTTCTTTGGCACCGTGTTATTGGGTTTAGTTCATGCTTTGATTCCAAATCACTGGCTCCCACTGGTAGCTGTCGCAAAGGCTGAGCACTGGAAACAGAAAGATCTGAGTGGAATAACTTTCCTGGCGGCGCTGGCACATGTCACAGGAACTGTAATATTGGGGATCATACTTGGAGTAATAGGTAAGGAGTTAAAGGAAGAATATGGGCGCATTATACAAATTGGAACAGCAGTGCTCCTGATTGCCTTTGGTCTTATCTATTTTACTGTTAATCTTCCACATCACCACCATAGTGCACAAAAGGATGTAGCAGAGTTTAAACGATCAAGAAGAAGGTGGATTGTCATCTTCATAATAATGATGTTCCTATCTCCCTGCCTTGAAGTAGAAAGCCTTTTCCTGTCAGCAGGAGCATTTGGAATGTGGATGGTGACGTTAATGGCAATTACTTATGCTATTATTAGTATCCTTGGAATCATGCTCCTTGTGTCACTTGGTTACAGGGGAGTGAACCTGCTGCCTGCAGAATTCATTGAACATAATGAGAAACGCATTAGCGGTATCGTATTGATCCTGGTAGGAATAGTTACATTCTACCTTCACTAAATGCTATTGTTCCAGAGCAGCTCTCTCCTTCAGTTTCATAACTATTCGCTGAAATACTAAACTTCCTGTATTTCAGAGAGACTTTCTGCCGTTGCCTTTATTGTATATTCCAGGTCTTCAAAAGAGAGCGCATTACTGAGGAACCAGCTTTCAAATGCGGATGGTGGCAAATGAATTCCCCTGTCTAGCATGGCATGGAAAAACTTATTAAACAGGCTATTATTTGCTGCGGCAGCAGAAGCAAAATCTATTACAGGAGAAGATGAAAAGTGTACAGATATCATGCTTCCCAACTGGTTGATAACGTGGGGAGTGTTTGATGACCGCAATACTTTTTCCAATCCGTTTCGGAGGAAATTTGTCTTTTCTTCGAGTTGTTTGTATACCTGCGGATTATCATTGAGGTAGGTTAATAATGTATACCCGGCAATCATCGCCAATGGATTACCACTAAGCGTTCCTGCCTGGTAAACATGGCCTATTGGAGCAATGTGCTTCATGATCTGCAACTTGCCTCCGAAAGCCCCTACCGGCATACCTGCACCAATGACTTTACCATATGTAACAAGGTCCGCATCTATCTTCAGTCGTTCCTGTGCGCCTCCTTTTGCCAGCCGGAAACCAGTCATCACTTCATCGAGAATGAAGACGATTCCTTCTTCTGTGCATATTCTTCTTAGGCTTTGAAGAAAACCTTCTTTCGGCAAAATGCATCCCATGTTGCCTGCTACAGGTTCGATGATCAGAGCAGCTATTTGACCCTTGTATTCAGCAATAAGTTGTTGAACTGCTTCCAGGTTGTTGTATGGTGCTGTCAGTGTATCAGCAGCAACACCTGGTGTAACTCCAGGAACCGTTTGTATATTGAATGTAGCTACACCACTACCTGCTTTTACGAGAAAACTGTCAGCATGACCATGATAACAACCTTCAAACTTAATAATCTTGTTTTTGCCGGTATAACCACGTGCCAGTCGAATGGCACTCATACATGCTTCCGTGCCGCTGCTAACCATTCGGACCAGGTCAACATTTGGCACCATGCTTTTAATTAATTCCGCAACCTTTACTTCCAACTCAGTGGGTGCTCCAAAAGATGTAGAATCCACGGCCTTTCTTTGTATTGCTTCGATTACAGGCTCAAACGCATGACCCATGATCATGGGTCCCCAGGAATTTATATAATCTATGTACTTGTTTCCATCAACATCATAGAGATAAGCACCCTTAGCATTTTTTAAAAAGATTGGAGTTCCACCTACACTCTTAAATGCCCTTACAGGTGAATTCACACCTCCCGGAATACTGTTCTGTGCTCTTTTGAATAACTCCTCGCTTTTACTGATGTTCATCGTTGTGTGAATGGTGAATGAAAAATTAAGATAACAATTTGGATGCATCCTTGCCAAAATAGGTAGCGATCAGGTCAGCGCCAGCACGTTTTATAGAAGTCAGTGTTTCAATGATTGCCTTTTCTTCATTAATCCAACCCATCTTAGCTGCTGCCTTTATCATGGCATATTCACCGCTAATGTTGTATACACTAACAGGTACTTCAACAGCATTCTTTACTTCCCTCACAATATCCAGATATGGAAGACCGGGTTTCACCATCACGATGTCAGCACCTTCTTCTACATCCATAAGGGCCTCTTTCACTGCTTCGATCCGATTCGCATAATCCATTTGGTAAGTCTTCTTATCACCAAATCCGGGTGCACTATCCAATGCATCTCTGAATGGTCCATAGAAGCACGATGCATATTTAGCGCTATAAGCCATTATACCTGTTTTAGTAAAACCTGCATTCTCCAACCCTTCCCGGATGGCGAATATGCGACCGTCCATCATATCACTTGGGGCCACCATATCTACGCCCGCTTCTGCGTGACTTACACTCATCTTCACTAATGCTTCTACTGTTCTGTCATTAACTATCTCTCCATTCTCAACTATGCCATCATGACCGTAAGAAGAGTAAGGATCCAATGCCACATCTGTCATTACATACATTTCCGGAACAGCATCTTTAATAGCCTTAATGCTTCTTTGCATTAAGCCATCTTTATTCCATGCTTCTTTTCCTGTGTTGTCCTTCAATTCATCTTTGCACTTGATGAATAACAACACTGACTTGATTCCAAGACTCCATAATTCTTTAACTTCTTTAATAGTCAGATCAATGCTTCTTCTGTAGTAATCAGGCATTGATGCAATTTCTGTTTCTACACCTTCCCCTTCATCTATAAAGAGAGGAACAATAAAGTCATTGGGCGTTAATATTGTTTCGGCGACCATACTTCTGATTGCCGGGCTGGTTCTTAATATTCTATTTCTACGTTGTAAATACATAAGTTATCTGTAATCTTTTTTAATAATTGTTGACTGAATAATCCCAGATCTAAATCCACTCTTTTGGATGTAAGCAAACATCCACCAATTTAGCTTCCTCGCTACCTTCTTCCGGTAGATAGTTGTACTCAAATCTTACTGTAGGCGGAAGACTCATTAAAATACTTTCCGTTCTCCCATTTGTCTTCAGACCGAATAAAGTACCACGATCATGAATTAAATTAAACTCCACATACCTTCCACGCCTAACCTCCTGCCAATGCTTGTGTTCTCCCGTAAAACTTGTATTCTTTCTTTTTTCAACTATCGGCACATATGCCGTTATAAATGCATCTCCGCAGGCCTTTCCAAAGTTCATCCAGAACTGTGCATCTTTATAATCATCCGGCCGCTTTTGATCATAAAAGATACCACCTATTCCTCTTCTTTCGTTATTGCGATGAAAGTTAACAAAGTAATTATCACAGGTCTCCTTCATCGCTGGGTAAAAAGTTGAATCAAATGAATCACATACATCTTTGTACACCTGGTGGAAATATTTGGCATCCTCTTCAAATAAATAATAAGGGGTAAGATCAGTACCTCCACCGAACCAACGATCACAGACTGCTCCCTGTTCATCATACACTTCAAACATTCTATAATTGCAATGAACTGTTGGAACAAAAGGATTCAGCGGATGAATAACCAAAGACAGCCCGCAAGCAAACCACTCGGCTCCTTCAATGTTCAGAGACTTCCGCATCGGTTCTGTAACAGGTCCATATACAACAGAAGTATTTACACCACCCTTCTCGAACACATTTCCATTGGCAATCACTCTTGTTTTTCCTCCCCCGCCTTCAGGTCTTTCCCACTTATCTTCGAAAAACTTTGCTTTGCCATCCACCACCTCCAATGACTGGCAAATCCTGTCCTGCAGATCGTGTATGTATGATATCCAATCTTCCTTGATCAACCTGTGATAGTTAATTGTCAATTTTTAACGTCCTTTTCTTTTGTTACACTACTCATCCCTGATCAATCGTCACTCATCCCTGATACTCTTTCACCGCGTCTACAAATGCTTTAGCATGATCAACAGGGACGTTTGGTGTAATGCCATGTCCAAGGTTGGCAATGTAGTTCTGTACTCCAAATGCCTCTATCATTTCCTTCACCCATTTTTTTATCTGTGGAATGGGTGCAAGCAACTTTGCCGGATCAAAGTTCCCTTGTAAGGTAATTTTATTGCTCGTTAATTTTCTTGCAAACTGAGGTGTTATGGTCCAGTCCAAACCAATGCCACTTGCACTGCTATTACTCAAATCTTGTAGGGCATACCAACTACCTTTTGGAAACAATATCACTGGTGCATGTCCCTTTAAAGCATCTGCAATTTGTAACAAATAAGGTTGCGAATATTCTTTGAAGTCCGCTGGTGATAAGGCACCTGCCCAACTATCAAATACCTGCACTGTATCAGCACCTGATTTTACCTGTGCCTGCAAATAGCTGGTTGTAATAGTTGTGATCTTCTGTAATAACTCGTGAACTAACTTCGGTTGAGTATAGGCAAACTGCTTAGCCTTATCCCAGGTTTTGCTTCCTTTGCCTTCAATCATATAACAAAGGATGGTCCATGGAGCACCCGCAAATCCGATCAGTGGCACACGTCCATTTAATTCCTTTTTTGTAAGTGCCAAAGCATCCAACACATACTTAAGATGATGTTCAACATCTGAAGTATTCAGCTGATCGATATCCTCTTGTGTCCTGATAACCTTTGGTAATGATGGTCCTTTTCCTTCTTCCATTAAAACTTCTGAACCCATAGCCTGCGGTATAACCAGGATATCCGAGAATATGATCGCTGCATCTACACCTACCTGGTTTACCGGTTGCAGTGTGATCTCCGTTGCGAGTTCAGGAGTCTGCACACGGGTAAAGAAGTCGTACTTATCTCTCAGTTTTATATAATCCGGTAAATACCTTCCTGCCTGTCGCATCATCCATACAGGAGGACGTTCCACCGTGTCCTTTCTTAATGCTCTTAATAATAAATCATTCTTTAATTCAGTCATTGTATTGATTAATATTCTGAAAGTAAGTAATTACTTCATTTATGATCTCTTCCTGTGATGGTTCTTTGCTTATTATTATCTTATTGGAAGTATGTTGTTTAACTGCATCGGCAGTTGTTTCGCCTACAGTGAAACAAACAGATGTTTCCTTAAGGTGGTTGTTACTAAAAAAGCTGCTTACTGCACTGGGACTAAAAAAAAGTACTCCATCAAAATCTTCGTCATATTTAAAAGGTCTTTCTATTGTTTCGTATACTGCAAGTTCATCTACTTTAATCCCAGCATTTGCCAGAACTGACGGTAATTCCTCTCTTCTTTTGCTGCCACAAAAAAAAACCACTTCTTTTACTCCACTATCAATGATCTTTTCTGCAAGTGCAGAGGCATTTTCGCCTTCTGCTTTTATTTGTACTTCATCAAATCCATTCTGAAGGACAGCTTGTTTTGTCTTGCCTCCAAGGCAGAATACCTGGTATGCTTTCTTCCGGTGCTGGGAATTAGTTAAGAACTTACCGATATAATTTACAGCATTGGCACTTGTAAAAACAAGGGTTTCCTCCTCCAGTAATAATTTGATCTTTTCGTCTAAACCGCTTAATGGCTTTATAGATATGAAGTCTTTTTGAACAAGTTCAATTCCTTTTTCTTTCACCTGTTCAACGAGCGAAGCTTTAAGTTCTTTGGTGCTTAAAACTTTAGATCTCACCATTTGACTCCAGTCCTTTTTTACGAATCATATTTACTATCTCCTGTCCACCTTTGTTTAGCAGTTCCTCTGCTGCAATTTTACCGAGGTTATCGACCGATGAGAAAGCAACTTTCTTTTCTACTTCCACTTTCCTTTTGCCGTCAGGAGTCACAATATTTCCTTTGAAATGAACGGAACCATTGTTTACTTCTGCCAATGAAGATATAGGAGTAGAGCACCCTCCGAGGAGTGTTTTCAGGAAGTCTCTTTCAACCCTTGTACATGCAGCTGTTTCTTCATCGTTTAACGAGGCACAGCTGTCAAAAACACCTTTATCCTCTTCGCGACACACAATCATTATAGCTCCCTGTGCCGGTGCCGGCAGCATCCAATCCAGGTCAACAGACTTCTGCGGCCGTAAATGAATTCTCTCCAATCCCGCAGCGGCAAATATTGCTCCCTGCCAATTGCTTTCAGAAAGCTTGCGAAGTCTTGTGTTCACATTACCACGAAGATTCTCAACATGGTGTGTGGGATAGCGATTCAACCATTGTGCAATCCTGCGTACAGAACCTGTAGCAATGGTGAAAGAACCATTCGTCAATAATTCACTTTTCACTGCGGATCCTTCACTATTCACCATTGACCATTCACCATTAACTATCCCCAAATTTTCCAGTGCTGCTTTTTCCTTATAAACAAAAATATCTTTATGCGATGCTCTCTTCAATACAGCTGCTTGCCTGATTCCCTGCGCCAATTGTGTAGGCACATCCTTCATAGAGTGTACCGCAATATCAATGCGGTTATTGAGAAGAGCGGCATCTAATGTTTTAGTAAATACTCCCTGCACACCCAAAGCGTATAAAGGTGTAACGGTATCGACATCACCCTCACTTTTCATGTACACCAGTTCTGAATGTACATATGCTTGCCTGAGCAGGTCCTGCACTAATGTAGCCTGCCATACAGCCAACTGGCTGTCCCGTGTGCCAATACGCAAAACTTTAGACATTAATTTCTTACGCTTATGAATTCGTTCATAGCTGCAATATACTGGCAGCCGCGCTGGTTTTGAATCTTGATCTTACCAGCTGTGTCGTTCAGAACTCTTTGAATCTGTATATCAATAGATTTGGAGTTGGTAGAGGTCTGGATATAACGTGAGTGGGCATATAAAGCTTTCAGCTTTATTTTAAGATCCTTCAGCATTGGTACATGCTTTCTCATCTGGTACCATTCATCAAATTCCGACATCAATTCAGCAATAATTCTTTTTGCTTTGGGTACCTCGGCAAGTCTCTTTCTTAATGTTTCATCCTTCATGCGTGAAAGTTCGTCAACATTCACCAGTTGAACATTGGGCAATGTTTGAGCTGCATCTTCCACATTATAAGGAATCGAAAGATCTATGATTAACTTGTGCTTTTTATCATCCACATGCTCTTTAAGGATGGTAGGTTCCGGGGAGTTGGTAGCTACCAGTATGATGTCTGCTTTTTTAATTTCTTCATCTAAATTTTCAATAGGAGCAGATCTTAATCCGAGTTCACTGGCAAGTTCTTCTGCTTTTTCCGGAGAGCGGTTAATCAGAGTTATGTTTCGTGTATCTAAATAATCCACCAGGTTTTTGCAAGTATTCCTTCCAATTTTACCTACACCTAATAAGAGAATATTTTTAGTGGAAGGATCAACAACTTTATTGCGGATATACTGAACAGCGGCAAAAGAAACTGAAACGGTTCCTCCGCTTAATTCTGTATTATTCTTTATCAGTTTGGAAGATTGTAAAACACAGTTGATCATTCTTTCAGTGAAGGCACCCACAAAGCCGCATTCCTTCGATAACCTTATAGCTGTCTTAAGCTGGCCCACAATTTCATAGTCTCCGAGTATCTGTGAGTCAAGACCGGCACCTACGTTGAACACATGTTCAATTGCATCTATACCGGTTTTAACATAGGCCGAATTGCGGAATGTTTCTGAATCACCTAAGGTTTGTGTACAAAGAAGTTCAATCAACTGGTAACTACAAAATGCAAATCCATAGATCTCCGTGCGATTACAAGTGGAGAGAATGAAAACTTCATTTAGCCCTTCTTCTTTTGCTAGCTCCAGGACGTTTTTGTACTGCTCTGTATTAATGGCAAACTTTCCTCTGACGGATGCATCCGACTTTTTGTAGTTAATGCCTGCTACAAAGAAATTCGATATGTCTTTTAAGTACTCTGTTTGCATTCTGATGTAGTCAAGGACCTGTGTCACAAAAGTAATTTGGCAATTCTGCCTATCCCAAAAAGTGTGTCATTCGTCTGTCATTTAATACCATGATGTTTCTCATGCTTTTCCGATTGCTTTTCGTGCAGGTGACAACTGCATGACAGAGTTGTACCTACTTTTGCCCATACATTATGAAGAGAGCTATTGTTCTTATGAATCTCGGGTCTCCCGATTCCACGGATGTCAAAGATGTAAAACGCTACCTTGATGAATTCCTGATGGATGAACGGGTGATCGATAAACCCTGGTTGTTCAGGGCATTGCTGGTGAAAGGAATTATTGTTCCCTTCAGGGCTCCTAAATCCGCACAGGCATATAAATCCATTTGGACCGATAAAGGATCTCCTTTGATCGTCATCAGTGAACAGTTGCGTGATGCTCTTTCAAAAGTTGTTGATGATCCGGTATTCATTGCAATGAGATACGGTAACCCAAGTCCGAAGGCTGCCTTTGATGAAATAATTAACAAGTATCCCGATGTTGAAGAAGTTGTAGCTGTTCCAATGTATCCTCATTATGCAATGAGCAGCTATGAAACAGCTGTAGTATATGCAGAAGAGATTTATAAACAGGGAGGTTACCAGTTTAAACTCACCACCATAAAGCCTTATTATAATAACCCGGATTATATACATGCTCTAGCTGAAAGCGTAAGGCCTCACATTGAAGGAAATTACGACCAGGTTTTGTTTTCCTATCATGGTGTTCCTGAAAGGCATATTTACAAAGGAGACATTACGGGCCATCACTGTCTTAAGGTGGCAAATTGCTGCGAGGTTTCTTCGCCTGCACATGATTATTGTTATCGTCATCAATGCTGGACGACAACTAAACTGGTTGCAGAACGACTCGGCATACCTAAAGAGAAATGGGGCTTTTCATTTCAATCCCGGCTTGGTCGTGATCCCTGGTTGCAACCTTACACGGCACAACGCCTGGCGGAACTTCCAAAAGAAGGAGTGAAGAAGGTGGTAGTGGCCTGTCCTGCATTTGTAAGTGATTGTTTGGAAACACTGGAAGAAATTGCTGTCGAAGGCAAAGAGATATTTATCCATAATGGTGGCGAAAGTTTTGAGATGATCCCCTGTTTGAATGTGCATCCGTTATGGGTGGCGGTGCTGGGGAAGATGGTTAGGATGAGTGAAGAGTGATGAGAGATCAGTAATTTAAAAAGGTTAAATAATAACTTCACCGATATTAATACATATATATGTTTTTACAGTTAGCCCATACCAAAACTGATGTTTACCAGAGTTCAAAGAAGCTAGTATTAGAAGTATATATAGTTACAAGAGACTTTCCTAATGAAGAGAAGTTTGCACTTGTGCAACAGATAAGACGTGCTGCTATCCCAGTTCATTTGAATATTGCAGAGGGCTGCTCAAGGAAGTCAGAAGCAGAACGTAAAAGATACTTTGAGGTTTCAAGAGGTTCAGTTATAGAAGTTGATACTGCAATTGGTATAGCTCATGATTTAAACTACAAATCCTTAGATCAACTACAATCTCTTGGAGATTTAATTGTCAATAGTTTTAAACAATTATCTGGTTTAATAGGTAAAGGAATAAGTGTTTAAGTAATGTATATGTTTACTTATTCCATTCTAAATCGTTAGGCAACTCATCACTCATTACTCATCACTCATCTACATGTATCTCTATCTCAAAGCTATCCACATCATCTTCGTCGTAACCTGGTTCGCGGGGCTGTTTTATATTGTTCGTTTATTTATCTACAACACGGAAGCAAATGAAAAGCCGGAGCCGGAAAGAAGCATTCTGCAAAAGCAACTTACCTTAATGGCAAAGAGATTATGGTTCGGTATTACATGGCCTTCAGCTATTCTCACATTAATTCTCGGACCATGGGTAATGTTCAATGTGGGATATGAAAAAACTTTATTTGATCTGTCCGGTCAATGGTTATTGATCAAATTAATATTAGTGATCCTGCTATATGCCTATCATTTCACCTTGCACAATATGATGCAGGAACAGGCAAGGGGTGTATTCAATTATACTTCACAGCAATTGCGTATTTGGAATGAAGTAGCAACCATCTTTCTCGTAGCAATCGTTATGCTCGCCACAGTAAAATCTTCTATGAGTTTTGTGTGGGGTATTGTAGCTATGATAGGATTAATCGTAGTGTTAATGAGTGCAATTAAAATCTACAAGAACATACGTATGAAGTCTTCAAAGTGAAAAGATCTTATAATACTGCTTTGTTGCATGTAGTTAAGTTACTCCGATTTGTTGTACATCAGCCTGGGTATTCTCCTCAGTAAATTCAACTTAAGATCGAACATGCTATTGACACGCTGTTGACACGCTGTTGATATGCAGTTGACACACTGTTAACTGCGTGTCAATTCCGTATCAACTGCGTATCAACAGTATATCAACTGCGTATGAGAGCCATAGGAGAAGGCTGCAATACCTTCTATATTGCTTATCTCATTTTATGCAGGAAAGGATTGAAGGAGTTTCAAATAGCCAGCGATTTGTTTAAAAGTCTTGGGATAATTTTGAATGAATAGTTGAGATTGATTAACTTTGCAGTGAAAAAATTAAACAAACGATCAACTATTCCATTAAATATCTTGAGCGGCTTTCCGGCATTAAAGCACATACCATACGGATTTGGGAGAAGCGTTATGGACTTCTGAAACCCGACAGAACCGACACTAATATTCGCTTCTATAATAACGATGAATTAAAGAAGATCATCAATATCAGGTGCCTCCTCGATGCAGGTTATAAAATATCTGCCATCAGCAAAATGAGTGACCAGGAGTTTCTAAATGCTTTGCAGGAGATCACTGATAAACCATCCTCACAGGAAGAGCTTTATAACTTATACATCGCTAATCTGATCGGCGCTGCGCTCGAATTTGATTACCCTGTATTTGAAAAGACATTTAACAGCTGCAACCTCAAATTTGGTTTTACTACTACTATAGAAAAGGTACTTTATCCTGTGCTGAAAAAGATAGGGGTGCTCTGGCAACGCGAAGAGATAAATCCTGCCCAGGAACATTTTGTCTCTAACATAGCAAAACAAAAGCTTTTCACCGCTATAGACGGCATTCCTGCTCCTACAAACATTTCTGAAAATTACTTGTTGTTTTTACCTGAATTTGAAGACCATGAGATAGGACTTTTGTACACTTATTTTCTTTTATCGAATGCAGGGATAAAGACACTTTACCTGGGGCAAAGGGTCCCGTTTGAGAGCTTGAAAATGGCAGCGGAAACAGTGAATCCCACTCACCTGGTTTTCTTTATGACCTCCACCTTATCTACCAGGCAGGCTAATAATTATTTAATGCAAATAGCTGTTCAATTCCGGAACAAACAAATCTATCTTGCAGGTAATACTGCCTTTATTTCCAGCTTGCAAATCCCGGGTGAGATTACCTACCTGCAAAACCCCGACGATTTAAAAATCATAATTAAAAAATAATCTGCACGCTTCCTATACTTTGAGATTTAGTGTAGCTCATCCGATATGATGTGCTTTTTACTTGTTTAACAAAACAATAAATAAGTTAAACAAATATTCTGTAAGTTTGTTTAACATTTATGTCGAATGTCTAAACAAGTGCATGTTATAGGATCAGGGTTCGCGGGGTTAGCAGCAGCTACAGTCCTGGGGAAAGAGGGATACCAGGTAACCGTTTTAGAAAAAAATGAACAAGCGGGAGGAAGAGCTCGTGTGCTGAAGGAGAACGGTTATGTGTTTGACATGGGTCCGAGCTGGTATTGGATGCCGGACATTTTTGAAAAGTATTTCAGTCTCTTCGATCGTAAACCTTCGGATTATTATGAACTCATCAAATTAAATCCTGCATTTACCATCTTTTTTGCCGGAGGAGAGCGAATGGATGTGCCGACTTCAATGCAGGACCTATTCACCTTGTTTGAACAAAAAGAGAAAGGCGCTGCCGAAAAGTTGAAATCTTTTCTTGATGAAGCAGGAGTGAAGTATCGCCTGGCGGTTGATGAACTGATCTATCTGCCTTCTTTATCTCTCAGGGAATTTCTGAAGCCTGCTATTTTAAAAAACATTCCGAAACTTTCGCTGTTTACAAGATTTGACAAGCATGTAAGAAAATATTTTAAACACCCCCAGCTCATTCAGCTCATGGAGTTTCCTGTTTTGTTTTTGGGTGCTAGTTCTGCCAGGACACCTTCGCTATATAGCCTGATGAATTATGCATCGTTGACACTTTCCACCTGGTACCCTGTCGGAGGTTTTTCTAAGATTACAGGAGCCATGAGCAAGCTGGCGGGTGAATTAGGTGTTAAGATTCAAACAGGAGAAGCAGTTGAAGGAATACAGGTTAAAGATGGCAGGATCAATAGTTTAAGGACATCAAAAAGTTCCTATTCTTCACAGGGTATAATAGGAGCTTCGGATTATGCTCATACGGATCAACTGCTCCCTCCTGTTAACCGGAATTATAGCCAGCGTTATTGGGAAAAAAGGACATTTTCTCCTTCTGCGCTGATCTTCTATTTGGGAGTGAATAAAAAACTTGTGGGCCTGAATCATCATAATTTATTTTTTGATAAGGACCTGGATCGGCACTCCCATGAGATATACAATGATCCGCAGTGGCCGTCGGAACCATTGTTTTATGTGTGTTGTCCTTCTAAAACAGATGACAGTGTGGCTCCGGAAGGTCATGAAAACCTGTTCATATTGGTTCCCCTTGCTGCTGGTCTTGAAGATACAAATGCGGTACGGGAAAAGTATTTCGATATGGTTATGAAAAGAATGGAAGCTATAACAGGTGAGTCTATTTCTACTTCCATTGATTATAAGAAAAGTTATTGTATCAATGAATTCAAGTCAGATTACAATGCTTATAAAGGAAATGCCTATGGTCTTGCTAATACCTATTTACAAACGGCGTTCCTCCGTCCATCTATGCGAAACAAAACAGTGAAGAACCTGGTGTATGCAGGTCAGTTAACTGTTCCCGGACCTGGGGTGCCCCCTGCACTCATCTCCGGGCAGATTGCAGCAGAGCAAATGATTAAAATTTTAAAGTAAACCATAATGAAACGGAAATTCGACGATTTGAGTATTGCATGCAGTAAGAAGACGACACTTGCTTACAGCACCAGTTTTTCATTGGGCATCCGGTTCCTGGATGTTGAATTTCATAAACCCATTTACAGTATTTATGGATTTGTGCGTTTTGCTGATGAAATTGTTGACAGCTTTCACGATTACAATAAAGAACTTCTGCTGGATACATTTGAGAAAGACACTTATGATGCTATAAGTCAACGTATAAGTTTAAACCCGATACTGAACTCTTTTCAGAAAGTGGTCCACGACTTCAATATTGATTTGGAGTTAATTGATTGTTTCCTGCAAAGCATGCGAACAGACCTGCATACGAAAACGCATTCGAAAGAATCCATAAAGGACTATATTCTTGGTTCAGCTGAAGTAGTCGGTTTGATGTGCCTGAAGGTTTTTACAAAAGGAAATAGTAAATTATATGATGAATTGAAACCGGCAGCGATGAAATTAGGAAGTGCCTTCCAAAAGGTTAATTTCTTACGAGACGCACAGGCAGATTTTAAGGACCTCGATCGTAATTATTTTCCGCAGTTCCAGGGAGGAGTATTTACTTCCCGCATTAAAAATGAAATAGAGCAGGATATTGAAGCTGATTTCAGGGAAGCACTTACAGGCATCAGGAAACTTCCGGCAGGAGCAAGAGGGGGTGTTTACCTTGCCTATTTTTATTATACCCGGTTATTCAAAAAGATCAAAAGAACAACAGCGGAAACTGTGTTATCAGGTAGGATAAGGATCAATAATGTGAATAAATTGTTTTTCATGTTGAACTCTTACCTGAGACATCAATTTAATCTTTTGTAAATACAATTTAGTAATGGAAGAAAAAGTTATCCTGGTTAATACTCTCGACACGCAGATAGGCGTGATGGAAAAGGAACAGGCGCATCGTACAGGCAAGTTGCATAGAGCTTTTTCTGTTTTTATCTTTAATAACAAAGGAGAACTTCTGTTGCAGAAAAGGTCCGTTAATAAGTATCACTCCGGCGGACTTTGGTCTAATACCTGTTGTAGTCATCCTCTTCCCGGGGAAGAAACTCTTAAGGCAGCGCATAGAAGGTTGGAAGAGGAGATGGGATTGAAATCAGATTTGCAGTATACATTCAAATTTTTATATCATGCAGTTATTGATGAACAAATGACAGAGCATGAAATTGATCATGTGTTTATTGGACATTCGGATAATACCCCGCGAGTTAATTATGCCGAAGCGGAGGACTGGAAATATGTTGATACAGATATCATCTTTAAAGATATCCAACTGAACCCAACTCATTACACTGTCTGGTTTCAGAAATGTGTAAGGCAGGTGATAAGCCAAAGAAATTTCAAAACTAAATTCTCTTCGGTGAACGGTACAAAGGAATTAATGGATCAAACTATTCTACTCTGATGAAAACATTTGTACTGGAAAGAGAGCAATTGATAAAGGCACCTTTAAAAGAAGTGTGGCAGTTTTTTTCTTTACCTGACAACCTCGATGTTATTACTCCAAAAGACCTTGACCTGAAGATTGTTGAGTGTCCCGATGTACAGGAGATCTACCCGGGTATGTTAATTCGGTACACTGTACGGCCATTACTTAGGTTGCCCTTTAGCTGGACAACGGAGATCAGGGCAGTAAAACCACTGCAAAGTTTCACTGATGTACAGATTAAGGGTCCGTACCGTAAGTGGGAACATCAGCATACATTCATTCCTATCAACGATTGTGTATTGATGAAAGACAGGGTGTTGTATGCAATACCTTTTGATGCGGTGAGTGGTTTAATTAACAAGTGGATAGTAGAAAAGAAGCTGGATCAGATATTCGACTATCGCAAAGAAGTGATTAATAAGCTGTTTAAAAATTAAAGTGGTATGGTATTGAAGATATTAATAGTGATAATCACATTTATAGTGATGGAAGGGGTTGCGTGGTTTACACATAAGCACATTATGCATGGTTTACTCTGGTCCTTGCACCATGATCATCATAAAAAGGAAACCACTTCTTTCTTCGAGAAGAATGACTTCTTCTTCCTGATATTCGCTATCCCCGGAATGCTGGGGCTCTTGCTTGGATCACTAAATGGATTCAATACCTTGTTCTGGATTGGACTTGGAATTACATTGTATGGCTTTGCGTACTTTCTTATTCATGATGTGTTCATTCATCAACGTTTTAAATGGTTAAGAAATACAGATACTGTGTATTTCAGGGCAATCCG
>JBLNAY010000153.1:0-14702 GCA_050259715.1 Candidatus Dadabacteria bacterium | reverse complement strand
TCCAATTCCCTGATTCCTTTGCTAATGTTAATCCCTCCTCCACCTGCTTCTGTTCTTGGCTTGTCACAACGCATCTTTTTTTCAGGTATGAGTCTTTCAACTTCAATGCTTTTGTCAATGGCGGGGTTAAGGGTCAGGGTTGCTATCATTGTATCATTATTCTATTAAGTCTCAATATACCTTATTAATGCCACGGCTGGAAGTTAAGCTTACAGAAATAGATCCTATGTAAATATTGAATATCTATAGCACGATCTCCCTTTCAATCCATAAATTGCCGGATCTTCTTTCCGCAGATTTCAAACCGATCTGGTTCTGTTCATCCAATGAAAGAACATCTGTACCTGCTGTTTCAATCCATCTGTCATCTTCCCACCTGAACACCTGTGCATATAGTTTAATCTCCCTGAATGCCTGCTCCACATCTCCTGTTTTAAGCCACGGCTGGATTTCAATCACATGAGGTAAACTGCCTTTTACAACGGCAGACAAGTGCATTGACGGATCATACCAGTGACCACGACGTACAGCTTCGCCGAATTCATGTGAGATGTCTGAAAAGCAGATCTTCAAAAAAGGGTATTCTTTTCTGAATTGATCTTGAAGGTCTTTGAAGGTGGTTGAGGATTTGATATTCAGGATCATAATGTGTGGTTGTTTTGAATAAAGAACTGGTAAAGCTTATCCAGCACGAAGGCAATTACATCCTTTGCATATTTAAACCCCACAGCTACCAGTACAATAGCAATCAACAACATTACATACTCCCTGTATTCCGTAATTAAAGGAGGTGAAGTGGAGATCATAAAAATGCTTTTAAAAAATCACTATTAAGTTAACTTTCTTTTTCCTGCAAATCAATGAGCGCAGTCACTAAAGCTGTTGACTGCCATCAGCGGGCATTCCGAAGCTATCTTCTACATTTATTTCACAGTACAACCATGTCCTTTGGTAAAAAAACATCTTTCTATACTGTACATAACGAAGTTGAGTTAGTCAGGGGCGGTGCAGATCATTTTGACCTGCTATACCGGCTCATTGACAATGCCAAAGAATCGATCTATATACGCATCTACATCCTTGATGACGATCATACGGGGAGTGTCATTGCAGAGAAGTTGGTTTCTGCTGCCCGTCGAAACGTGCAGGTTTACATACTGGCGGATGGTTATGCCTCGCAGGGTCTTTCCCATGCATTCCGTAGCAGGTTGTTGAGTAATGGAATTCACTTCCGCTATTTTGAACCCTTATTAAGAAGCACTCATTTCTATTTTGGGCGCCGGTTGCATGAAAAGATTGTTGTTGTGGACCGCCTGCATGCTCTTGTAGGTGGTATTAACATGGCAGACCGGTACAATGACATTGACGCCATCCCCGCCTGGCTGGATTATAGCATATATGTAAAAGGCGAAGCAGCTTTTCATCTGTATAAATATTGCGCTTCCGACTGGTCGGCCGAATTGGATCCATCTCTACCCGATGACCTTCCATTACACCAGTGTTCTGTGAGGGTGAGCCGTAACGATTGGGTGAAGGGCAAGCACCAGGTGTGGCGAACATACTTTAACTGGTTCAACTTTGCTGATGAAAGTATTACCATAATGTGTAGCTACTTCCTTCCGGGCCGGGTATTAAGGAAACGCCTGGCTATGGCTGCAGCAAGAGGGGCTAAAGTCCGCATTATACTTGCAGGCCCTTCTGATGTAATGCTTGCAAAGCATGCAGAGCGGTACCTGTATTCGTATATGCTCAAAAATGGAATTGAGATTTATGAATATCAACCGACTGTCCTGCACGCCAAGATGATGGTAGTGGACGACCGGTTGTTTACCATCGGTTCCTTCAACGTGAACAATGTAAGTGCCTATGCCAGTGTTGAATTAAACCTGGACATTCGTAATAAACCTTTTGCCTGCTCGGTGAGACAAACTCTTGATTCGATAATAGAAAAAGATTGTATCCGCGTTACAGAGAAGAACTTTATTTCAAATGCAACTTTCTTCAAGCGCTTTATCCAGAAGAGCAGTTACGAGATCATCAGGGGTGTGCTGAACCTTTCCACCTTTTACTTCAAACACGAGTAGAAATTAATTACTTCCAATTCTCTTTACCAGGGATTCTGTAGTTTGCCAGTTCCATTTGGCAAACCTTCCTCTCTGCACTACCAACCGGTTATCCTTGTCAGAAAGATCCAGGTAGTAATGAAAAACGAATTTCTCTTTCGGATCATACCACCCAATAATCTGCCCGAAACGAAGATCATTGAATACAAGAGTGTCGTGCCATTTTTCCACTGTGTAGTATCCTTGTGAAAAACGCAGCAGGTGCTGAAGCTCTTCATGATCTTTTACTCCTGATAACAGAGAATCATTCCGGGCGAAATAATGAAGCTCCAGTTGCTTTTCCTTTGGGTCGAACATGGAATGGAAACCAATATAATAACCTGCTGTATCTTTTGCCACCACATACCATAGCCAGTTGTTCAGCGGAGTAGGTGTTGTAAAATACCCTTTATACGGAACTTGTTGTTTATGCAGCGACACCTCCACATCCCTGCTCACTTCCATTTTGTTCAGGGTACAATAGAGCAGGTAAACCGAACTTCCTAAAACCCCAAAACGCCACCACCATCTGCGCCTTCTATCTCCCCTTAGCAGCAATAGTAACACAACGAAAGCTATGCCCGGCCAAAGGGAGAAAAACGGGTCAGCAACAAACAAGGCATTAAAGGAAAACCTCTGGTGACTGAAGGGTTCCAGTAAACCCATCCCATAGGAATTAAACAAATCAATGAACAAGTGAGTGCCTATCTCCAATCCAAAAAACACCAACCACTGAGTGTACCCCAGCCTGTGCTTTTTGTGAGAATGTTCTGATAATAGTGCAAAAGCAATGGTGGCCAGCACACCAAACAACAACGAATGAGTAAACCCACGATGGGCAAGCAGGTTGCTGGCTGTATCATTCCATAAGGCAGAAATAAAATCTATATCGGGTATACTCTGGGCAAGCGCCCCGAAGAGCAGCGCTCTTTTACCCAGCTGGCGGCCCGCAAGACCTTCTCCAATGCAGGCGCCAAGAACAATATGAGTCAGAGAGTCGATACCAAAAGTTTTAAAAGTTTATTAATCCATTCTGAAACCATCCCAGCTGTTCATTAATGCTTAAAGATGCATTAAGGAATACTCATCTTCAATGATACTAATCAGGGAATGGTCAAGTAGATAAAAAAGTAAGGCAGGTTTTTGGGAAACCTGCCTTACCCGGTAAAATGGTAGTAATTCCTTTCATGTGTTTTCTACCATTCGTTTCTAGTCCGCCACCTTCAAAGCGGATTAGCCCGTTTTAGCTTGTGATTCGGATAGAGTTGCTGTAGAAACAGCTACATCTATATTCTTTTTAACCAAAACTGCTATACTATAACGCTGTCAAAATTAGAAAGGGCAAGTATCTCAATTCCTGACTCCCGTCAGGTAATAAACTAATTTCAATCATTAACAACCATCAATGTATCCAGTTCAATTTCTCTGCCATTAAAGCTGTTTTGCATCACCCGTTTTTCTGACAACTGTCATTTTCCAACATACAGGTTAGACCTAGCTTGCAGCGCCAACTTCGAGTAAATTTGAATAACGATAGCTTGCCATGTTACTAACAACAAAGCCCCTGCAAGCCGGTGCGCCCGGCTTGCAGAAAACCATCCGTCACCAGTTCGGCAGAATGCAATGCCTTTTCCCCGGAATCAGCAATTGTGATATCACCATCAAGAAGATCAGGAATGGACCAACCAGGAGCTGGCTGGTAGCTGCTAAAGTGGATCTTCCGGGTGAAGTGCTGTTTGCTAAAGAAATGGCTGAAACGTCCCAGAAGGCTACCGAAATGGTAATTGCTGATATAGAAAGCCAGCTGCAGCGATACCATGAGCAAATGGCCGGCAATAGGCAATGGTAGAATGGTGAGAAGTTAAACGGAAACAGCATTTGCCTAAACTCTTAAATTCCTGGACCCTTAAGGCATCAAGCGACTTACTATTAAGATGCTATGGAGTTCCCATAGGGTTTGTATGGAGTTAGAACGGCTTTATAACGGCTTTATAGCTTTCTAAAGCCGTTCTAACTAAATACCAGCCATATGGCAACTATTATGTAACTGAATAGGAAAGCTGTGGTAAAACTATTATTACCTCTCAGCTAACTATTTTAGATTTATCGTATCTTAGTACTTTAAAAAAATAATGGAAAAAAGGTATTATTTATGGCCAGGCAAACAGGAATCATTCAGTTGAGCGGTACGATAAACGAGGTTACCTATTATCGGCGAAACGGAAAAACATTTTCAAGAAAGAAAAGTAGTCTAAATAGGAGTAAGATCAGGACGGGGGAGAGCTTTGCACCTACACGTGCACTGAATGATAAAATGAAGTTCGCCTCACCAATAGCATCGGGCTATTACCAATCACTTTCCCCGGCAAACAAAAGCGTTAAACGCTATCGTAAGATGTTTGGCTTAGCGCAACACCTGTTAGCTAAAGGGAGTAGCATTGATGATGTGCATGATGCCTTAAAGAAGATGAGAGATGAATTTGAGAATCCTGGTACCCGGAGCATATCATAACTTATCTAATTCTCTAATTACAGTAGCACGGGATATATCCTCCATAGAGACAACATTGGATTAAGTCCTGTGCTGGCTCTAGACTTTGTGTGAATATGCTATTGCCACAGTATAAAATATCGAGTGTAATAGACTCCTACCTATTCGTCTATAAATCAACCTGTTTTAAACTACTGACGCCATTCAATAATTGCGCTGACGGGCATCATTGAACGAGCAATAAGATGTGGATAGATTTACTTAGGGCAAAATGCCATAAAGCCGCCAATATATAAATTCAAATCACATCTAAACCACACGTTTATGAAAAAGATAGTCCTGGCTTTTGATGGAAGCAACTTCTCGGAAGGTGCTTTTGAATTTGCCCGGCAACTCAATGATGTTGAACCCGTTCTGCTTACCGGTGTATTTATTCCGCAGGTAGATTATGCTAGCTTATGGAGCTATTCTGCCGCGGTAGGTGTTGGCGCAGGTCCTGCATATATGCCCTTCGCAGGTGAGGAGGATGAAGCTGTGTTAGAAAAAACCATTGAACGTTTTGAACACCTGTGTGAAATTAATGGCATCAACTTCAGGATCCATGAAGACTTCTCGCATTTCGTGTTGAATGAACTGAAAAAAGAAAGCCGTTTCTCCGACCTGGTAATCCTGAGTGGTGAACTCTTTTACAAAGGCATGTCAGAAGGCTCACAGTTCGATTATCTCAAAGATGTTCTCCGCGTTTCTGAATGTCCTGTATTGATTGTTCCCGAGCATTACGAATTCCCAAATAGTAATGTTCTTTCTTACGACGGCACAGAAGGATCAGTTTATGCCATTAAGCAGTTTGCTTACCTGTTTCCTCAGTTTACCTGCAAGCCAACGCTGCTGGTGTATGCCGAAGATGAAAAGAGCAGGGACTTCCCGGCCAAGGAATACGTGACCGAATTGGTGACGCAACACTTTACAGATCTTAACATGTATAAGCTTGAGGTGGACCCGAAAAAACATTTTGCTACATGGATTGCAGATCGCAAAGATTCCATTCTTGTAAGTGGGGCGTTCAGCAGGTCGGTGCTGTCACAGGCTTTCAAAAAAAGCTTTGTGGCCAACATCATTAAAGAACATAGATTGCCGGTATTCATCGCCCATAGGTGACGCACAAAATGCAGTATTTGAAACTGTGACGACAAACAGCAAATACGCTGATCACGATCATTGAAAAAAGGAAAAGCTGCCTTTTACATTTAGGTTTCTTTAAGTGGTTGTATTTTAAATTAGAAAGGCAGTCGTTAAGCTAAAGTTTTCTTTTGACAACAATGTCAGGAGTTCTAACCCGGTGAAATAATACGGGTTAGTTATTAAGTTAAGGCAGGTTTCAACACCTGCCTTAATGATTTAAGTCCGCGTTACACTTTTCGTATTTCTTTCGGGGTAGTTTAATTAGGCGAACACCCAATCAACTACTACTTATTAAACTATCAACAAGAATTACGTCGTAGCTCTTTTCAGGTAGTAAAAGCTCTTGCTTTTAAATCCAAATCTATCTATTGTGTTCTTTTTTTTATAAAACGCACCTTTTATTATCGCTGTCTTCCTTGGATGCACCACACTAAGAGAATGGTGGGTGTGAAAGACATAATAATATTGATTCTTTTTTTTGATAAAATCTCCATGGCCCGGTCCTGCCTGCTGAATCATGCTGCTGTACAATATCGGATTGCCCGGATATTTTGTCCAGGGTCCCATTGGATTAGTACTTGTGGCATAGCCAACTGCATAGCCTTTGTTGCGGTAGTCGTTAGCGCTATAGAACAGGTAATAAATTCCCTTGTGTTTTAAAATGGACGGCCCCTCAGTTACAGGCCATTTAGCATTGGATATATTCTCCCATTTTTCTGTTGCTGTGATGCATTCGCGTAATGTCTCTTCCTTAATGGTAGAGAAGTCATCATTCAGTTCTGCAACAAATATTTTGTTTCCATTCGTCAACCGCACATGGTATAAATACTTCCTGCCATCATCATCAATAAATATAAACGGATCGATTTGCTTCACCGGAGCAGCTAATGGTTGCTTCACCTTCTGTATAAAAGGTCCTGCCGGATTATGACCTTCGGCAATAGCAATATTTTCATTGGCTACATAAGCAAAGAAGTATTTACTCTCATACTTAAAAACCTGGGGTGCCCAGAAACCCGAACTACCAAATGCATCACCTTTTCTTAAACAATACCCATTATTATTTTCTATGAGTTTCCAGTTCTTTAAGTTGGAAGACGTATATGCTAAAAATCCATTCCCCATGGCTCCACTGCCGGTGCCGTATAAGTAATGCTGCCCCTTGTCGGCGAAAATGGTTGGATCTGCCAGGTAGATGTCTCCTGAATCGTTGGCTGGTGAAGATTGTGCCGATAGCTCTTTGCAGAAAACGGAACAAATAAGAAGAATAGTAATTCTGAAAACTCTTCTTGGAAGCATACGCCGAATATTTTAGTACGGTTAATTAATTGACCAGTTCCTGTATTGCATTGATAATATTCAACAGGTCTGCTTTTAATTCAATTCCCACAGAGAGATGTCCGTTCTGTATGGGTTTCACAAACTCATAAAAGGATCCATACCTGATTAACACGTACTGAGCCCCACCACAATCAATATTCCCCCGTTGAGTGACCAACTTTAATAAAGTAGGATTAACAATCAGTTCCTCGTATTTATCAGACTCTGAACTGCTGGTATTTCCAATTCCGGGACGTTCAGAAGAAACCAATTTTTCATCAGCATATATTGCTACATACCTAATGCCAGCAGAGAGGGCAAAAATGTTATCCTTCAATAATTCCATACGTATTCCATTTAACTGCTTTAATCTTTTCTATTATGGTATTGCATTCTTCATCAGTCAAACAGTTAGTAATGCAGCCGGGAGGTAGCTCTCAGTGCATTAATAATACGGCTATCATTCCTTTTATCAAGTTGCTGCAAAAAAGAATTACCATCAATTGAAGGAAAATCGATTTGTAATTCCCTGCCGATAGCTAATTCTGGAATAATGATAGCGAGGCCGAAAGTAATAGAGCTCAGGTAAGCCGGGTGAAACACACCATAGTAGATTGGCTGATCATCAACGGTAACAGCAAAGGCCTTATCAGTTCCAAAATTCCTGATAATTGGCCAAACGTCATTTCTTAGGGTGAAAGTTGCTGTTGATTGTGTATAAGACGTTATAGACTGGTTAGCAACAAGAGGGGCGTCTTCCAATACTGCGCCAGTGATAACGTTAGTTGCCGGTGATGTAGTCCTGTCTATAGAATATGTAAAGGATTTCAACAGGTAAATATCAACCCTGGAGCCATAGAATACAGGTTCTTTTTTGCACCCATCTAGCAAAACGATTAATAGAACATAAATTAATACCCTTCTCATACTCTCTCGTCTATGTTCATTTGACAATCAGGTATCACTAAACGTTGCTTAACAAAACAGAAAGTATCTTGTTACTATCCTTTTACCTCACCATACACAGCATCCCTGAATGCCTTATGCAACTTGCCATAAAATGGCATGACCTGTACAAACAATACAGCCGTAATGTCATTAACAGGGTCTACCCAAAACAAAGTACTCGCGGCGCCATCCCAGAAGAACTCTCCCATAGCACCATTGTTCTCATCCTTTGAAGCAGGTGGACGAACACGAACTGCGAAATCAATTCCGAATCCCACCTGTCCTTTGCTGGGCAGCCACATACGCTTGCTGATAGTGTCAGAAAGGTGGCTGGTGCTCATAAGTTTCACTGTCTCCGGCTTTAAGATGGTTGCTTTACCAAGTCTGCCTTTATTTACAAGCATGCGGGCAAACTTCATATAATCATCCAATGTGGAAGTAAGTCCAAAACCACCTGGTTTAAGAGCCCAGCTTTTCAGATTAAAGTTTTCGAAGATGGCCCGGTTAAGTTTATTATTACTCACCTGGTATAGGGCTGCAAAATTCTTTCGCTCATTTTCCGGCACTACATAGCGTGTATGGTTCATTCCCAATGGATCAAAGATTTTCTCTTTGATGTATTGATCGAAAGGAATACCGGAAAGTCGTTCTACCAGGTAAGCCTGCACATCAACTGAACTTCCATAGGCCCATTGTTCTCCCGGTTGAAAGGCCAGTGGCAGTGATGCTAATTTCTTAGCCATTTCAGTTAGTGTATTATTCTGATTCATCGGATCCACTTTTTGCACCAGTTCCTTCAGACCGGGAAGATCAGTGCCGATGGCAAATCCTGTTGTATGGCGCGTGAGGTCCCGTATGGTGATGGGACGTCTTGCAGGTTCAAGTATCAAACTTCCGGTAGCATCAACACCTTTATACACTTTCATGTTGGCAAACTCCGGAGCATATTTCGAAAGCGGATCATCGAGTTGAAAAGCCTTCTTTTCATAAAGAGTCATCAATGCAACTCCTGTTATCGGTTTAGTCATAGAATAAATGCGAACAATGGTGTTGCGGTCCATCGGCACCTTCGCTTCCATGTCGGCATAACCAAACGCATTATAATAGACTTCTTTGTTCTTTTCAAAGATCAAAGCAGATACACCGGCAACACTTCCCGCGTCAACAAAGCTTTTTAAAGTAGAATCTATTCTTGTTTTTACCGCCTGGTCAACGATTATTGGCGGTTTATGTTGTTGGAGGAATGAAGTAGTAAGTACCAGGATAAATAAAAGAACATAATTAGATTTCTTCATGACTTGCTTTTTTATGGTGGAAGCAATCAAATTTACTTAATCTTACAGGCTGGAGAAATGACTTGCAGCACCTGGTTACAACATTGACGATATAGGCCTTTTGAAGACTTAAATTTCCCACTTGAATCCAAAGTAAGTAGTTAACTGGATGCCAGAAGAGGTACTTACTTTAAGGCAATTTTATAATCAATCAAAGTGAATACATCTTTTAACTGCACCATGTTGTCTATCTTGAAAACAAAGGGAGACAATTTAGCATCTGGCTGGTGCTCTGCAAAGTTCTTTTTCAACTTTTCATTAATGTCAAGTTCTGCAACTCCTCTATAGGCCTTCGCCGTGAAATAAAAAGTTACTTTAAAGTAATGTTCCCAAAGAGAAAGCCAGAATACCGTTTTCTTTTTGTGTTGAACCTTGCACAGCCATGCTTTCCCATCCCTGTAATAATGCCATTGCGGTTGAAGATGGTATTTTTCTCCAGTTATTGTATTCATTAACCGTTGATAAACAAGAAAGTTTATGCCGAGAGCTGCTTTTATTTGTTTGCTGGTTAGAGTAGCAGTAGGCTCCGTTAATAAGATTGTTTCCATGGTGATCTTTTTTTCATTAATCAATCTCTTACCATATCGTTTTACAGCCACTAAATTTAACGAAACGGTGAACAAAGAACAATGATGAAGAAACATGCACCGGGTACAGGTGCCACCGTATGAACAACAAGAGCTCTCCTGGTTTGGAAAGCTCTTGTTTAATTGATGCATCTCCCGTGAATGCACATTTACACAAAATTGAGGGATACTTGTAAACCAGTTAGAATGATGTTGCAAGTAAATTCTTCATGGGAGATTCAACAGCAGAAATTATCAATATGTTATCCGGCCATTTTGCCACATTGACCCCTTAAGGTTGATTTTACTGAAGTAGCAATTCAAAGTAGTTTCACCGGTTGCTCCTGCAAACTTTCCTGTACCTCCAACAATCAGGGCTCTTCCGGCCATGCCGACATGTATTGCATCCGGGTGCCAGGAAGGCATGCCTTCGGGTGCAATTTCAACCCAGATAGAGTTTTCTTTATCATCATAAATAACCGCATGGACATGTTGCACTAAGCTTGCCGGTATGTTGAACCGGGCTACTTCTGTTGCATAATATTGTGTAACTGGCCTCCCATAAACCATGGTAACACCGGTAGAACTTTTTGTTGTGTGTGAATTGAAGTACGAATTAACATTACCCATGTGGGTGGCGTTACCATCACCGGTTCCATAAAACCATGCGGGCCAGCTATTGGGATATACCCACCCTGCATCGGGAACAAATGTCATAGCAATATCGAAGCTATCTCTATAAGCACGGGTAACTGGCTCTTTAGATAAAAGTACCTGGGGTTCTGAGGCAGTTGCCTGGTCACTGTTACCAAGAGGTAATTCTTTTTGGCAGGAAACGAAGGTGAATATTGTTCCTGCTAATATAAAAGCTGCCATGTATGATGTAATTATTTTCATGTTTGAATAATTAGTGTAATAAAATATGCATTCATTGATAGCGTTTGCTTTTCTATCAGGGGCAGCAGTAAAACCCCCGGTTCATTCACTAAATGAAAATGAATCCTGACCCTTGGCTAACCTGTACATAAACATTAACCTCCTTGTTTTAACTCTTTGAAATTTTAAATACTAACTTATCCTAATTGGTTCGACCAGACCAACATATCAAAAATATTTCAGGGTATGGCTGTTATCAATACCTTATACACAATTGCTATAGAGTTACTTGTAAGTGAAGCAAAGTAGCTATATCTGCTTTTTGTAACTACTGATGCCGATCAGCACAATTATGCATGATGAGCCCTAGCTTTGATATGTTATCCATCCTTTCAAATGCCACTCTTCTCTGTTCCCCTTGTTAGCTGCCAATAGTTAAGCTTAGAAGTATTAAGAACAACTGCTTTCATTTTAATTATGCAAAGCATACCCGTATATCAACTTTTATTGTTTTATGCAGGAATTTCTTTCCTGGCAATGTTTTACTGGTTAATTGTCTTTATATATTCCAGGAGACGTAATTATCTTGTTTTGGCGATTACAACGGCTGTAATGGCTCTTTATCAACTTAATACATTCCAGGTAATTCTCCATTTCAGAAAAGCAGATGCTATTCTTTTACCGTTAGTTTGTTTTGCATTTATGGTGCTTGCTTCGGAGTTGAACGGTTTTAAAAAGAATCTCCCCTTTTCCTTCTATTCCGGATTCTATGCACTTACTATTTGTATAGTTGTTTTCCAGGTTCTGTCTCCATTAATATTCAGTTGGCAAATAGCTCTGACTATTACCTTCTTGCTTTCTTTCCTGGGTATAACAGGAGTGCTATTTTTATTTGTTTATTCATGGCTGTTTAAAAATGTATTAACTGCACGCTTTTCCTTTTTTGTTTATTTACCTTGTTTAATTGGCTACTTAGCACTTGCGCTTTCACAACTAACAATCATTCCTTACGAATTCAGAATCCTTGCGCCTATAGGCAGTACCCTATTTATATTATTACTTTTCTACGGCATGGTTACTTATGTAATTGCATTAAGGACAAAAAGAAAAAGAGAGCAGCTTGACAAAGAAGAACTTATCAGGCAACAAAACATTCTCCTGGCAAAGAAGGTAGAAGAACGCACAAGGGAATTGGAACTGGAAAGAGAAAAATCTGAAGAGTTACTGATCAAAGCATCACAAAGACAGATGGCAGAACTGGAGCTGCAAAGTTTGCGCGCTCAATTGAACCCACACTTTATGTTCAATTCTCTTAATTCCATACAGGAACTGATACTGAAAGAAGATTTTGAAAACTCTCATGCATACCTCGCAAGATTTGGGAGGCTATTAAGAATGCTATTGGAGAATACAGAAAATCCATTTACCTCTCTTCAGAAAGAGAATGACTTCCTTGAACTTTATCTATCGTTAGAAAAACTCAGGCTTCCTGACCTGCAATACTCAATTACAACTGATGCATGCATAGATAAAGAACAAACCCTTATACCCAACATGATCCTGCAGCCATACATTGAAAATGCTCTATGGCATGGCCTATCGAATAAGGAAGGTGAAAAGAAATTGGAAATTCATATTTATAAGGAAAACGGACAAATAATCTATGAAGTGAAGGACAATGGTATCGGTAGAAAAATGTCAGCTCAAATACAAACATTTTATCGAAATAAACATAAATCGAAAGGAATGGAGTTGCTTACGAAACGGTTTCAATTATTAAGCGATGAATTTGGGTCCGCTATTAAAACCGAAATCACTGATGTAATAAATGATGGGAAGATGGGAGGGACCAAAGTTTCCATTATAGTACCTGACACACTGAATTATAATTTTAAAATTGACTTACATGATTCGCACCATTATAATTGATGATGAAGCTTCTGCCGTTAACGTATTAAAGATGTTGTTAGAAAAGAGATGCAAGGAACTTGTTGAAGTTATTGCTACATCAACTTCAGTATTTGAAGGAAAGAATTTAATACAAACACTTTCTCCCGACCTGGTATTCCTCGATATTAATATGCCCGGCATGACCGGAATTGATCTGCTGCGTTCATTTCCAAATCCCTCATTCCGCGTTGTATTTGTAACTGCATATGATACTTACGCAGTGGAGGCTTTTCATCTCAGTGCTATAGATTATTTATTGAAGCCTGTAGAAGGAGATGAAATCGTTAGGGTTATTAACAAGATCAGGAAGGATATGGAAAAGGAGCAGGGTAATTTGGCTTCACGTCTTGTTCACCTGGAAGAACTATTAATGCAAAACAATTCTTCAGAATTAAGAATTGGTATAGGCATGTCGGACCGCATTGTGTTTGTAAATATTAGTGATATTATGTATTGCGAAGCGAGTGGCTCTTATACTAAGGTTTACCTGCAGGATGGAAGAAAGATGATTGCTTCCAGGTCATTGGGAGATTTTGAGTTGCAGCTTGCAGTTCATAACTTTTTACGCATTCATCATTCTTCCTTAATAAACCTCAATTGGGTAAAGGAGTTTCAAAGAAATGACGGAGGTTATGTGATAATGGAAAATGGTGTAAAGCTGGAAGTCTCCCAACGAAAACGTAAAGATTTCCTCGAAGCCGTTCAAAAAATGATGGTGTGATAAAACTCTTTTCTATCATTTATTAAAGAATATAATATTCGATTTTCATCAAAGAAGATAAGTGAAATTGCTTAACATTGCATTAGTTTGCATCAACAATAAAATGCAATGAAGACTACTGCAACCCCAAAAAAGGAGATATCACCACTCCAGATAGATAATACCGCAATGAAGAAAGCTGCCATGGTTGTCAGGGCACTCAATCATGATTTGCGGCAGAAAATTATCAGGCTAATACACGCAAATGGAACGATGACAGTAACTACCATTTATCGTAAGATAAAAGAAGAACAATCTGTTACCTCCACTCACCTGGCCATTCTAAGACATTCCGGTTTAGTCGTTTGCTCCAGGGATGGTCATTACATGCATTATTCTGTTAATTACAAAAGGATAAAAGAAATTAACCAGTTCGTCAAAGATCTACTCGTCATCTGACCTTACATTTTAAATTAGTAAAAGGATGTGGCAGCATTGTTTCCACACCAATTCACCACATGGTTTGCATGGCTCGTGTATGGACATTGTATGGACTTTGCATGGGGTAAAGCCGTTCTAACTCCATGCCAACTCCATACAAACCCTATAGTAAGCTTTTGGAAAACCTATTGAACTCCGCCCTAAACAGACTCGTAACTAAATTGTATTCACATTTGCTGTAGATTAATAATCCTTCCAATTCACCTTCTAAAATATCTCTAAGGGATATAAGGTTTACCTACCACCAACTTATTGCCTGATAAATCAACTTCAAACAAATGGGGTACTCTCAGGTAACGGCCATTGTTATTCGTATGGCTGTGTACTGACATCAACAGCTTCCCATCCAATGAATGAAACAACATGCCGTGACCAAAATTAGGAGGGGTTATGGGCTCTTTCTCCTGTACCCATGGCCCATCCAATGTTCCACTTTCGGAGTAAGCAACACCTTGCGTATAAACATCGTATACCCAGCTAGTCCAGATCATTCCTAAGCGCCCGGTTGCCATGCGGAAGAGATATGGTCCATCCGTTACTTTGTTTGGACGGTCTTTTCCGTTTACATCTTTTTCGCGACTCCAGGGAGAATCACTGGCGCGGAACAGTATTTTGCCCTCTCCAATGGTGCCGCTTAAATCAGGTTTTAATTCAATCTTTTCTATTGTCCCATTCCAGTTCTGCAGCCATTCATAGCAATAGACCATGTAGGGTTTACCATCTTTATCAATC
>JBLNAY010000152.1:0-9781 GCA_050259715.1 Candidatus Dadabacteria bacterium | reverse complement strand
AATAAAATACAAATTAAAAGATGAACAAAATTGCCTTAGAAAAAGGGTGGACAAAAGAAAAGATTAGTGAGAACATTAAAAAATACGGTCAATGGTTTCATAACATTGATCTGAATGGAGTCAAAACAGCACCTGATCATTTCCTGGGTGATTACCCCAATGTGAAATTCCAGTCTTTTGCTCATGCTCTACCCACTAACCTTAAAGGGAAAACAGTATTGGACATCGGCTGTAATGCAGGCTTCTATTCCATTGAAATGAAGAAAAGGGGTGCAAAAAGAGTACTGGGTATCGATTCGGATGAACGTTACCTTGCACAGGCAGGATTTGCTGCAGAGCTTCTGGAAGCAGACATTGAATTCAGGCAAATGTCTGTATATGATGTAGGCACATTGGGAGAAAAATTCGACATAGTCATTTTCATGGGAGTATTGTATCATTTACGTCATCCCTTATTAGCATTGGACCTGTTATATGATAACGTCGTAAACGATCTGCTGATATTTCAATCTATGCAAAGGGGTAGCAGCCTGGTGGCACCAGTGCAACCCGACTATGACTTCTGGGAGATGGACATCTTTGACAGCCCCCATTTTCCTCACATGCATTTTATTGAGCACAGGTATTCTAATGATCCAACCAACTGGTGGATACCTAATAAAGCTTGTATGGAAGCCATGTTAAGAAGTTCAGGTTTTGAAATACTGGCTAATCCTGAGAACGAAGTTTATGTGTGTAGAAAAGGAAATTTACCGGATGACCAATCAAGGGCTATTTACCCGGAGAAACGAACACTAAAGAACAATTTATGATTGAAGCAGTAAAGTTTTGGAATGAGGCTAACAATAAATCACATTGGGATTTCCAGGTAGATACTGAATGGCTGATATATTCTGATATGGTGAAGAAGGCCGTACAGGCAGTGAAAGCCGAAAAGCCAGAAATAAAACGAGTCCTGGGAGGTATTTCACCTATTGACCCATTCTTCATTGAACGCATGAAGAATTATGGCACATTACAGGACCTTGATGCGGTGGCAGTTCATGGCTTTCCACTTGACTGGAACCATTGGCAACTAAATGAATGGCCAAACAAGATTGCTGAAATAGAAGCAATTACCGAGTTGCCAGTGTGGGTTACTGAAGTAGGTATATCCACATTTGGTGCTGAAGAAGTTCAGGAATTTGGCCTGAAAAGAACGGCTGAATTGTTACTAGGTCGGGTGGAGAGAATTCATTGGTATAGTTTATACGATCTTCCTAAAGCGTGGGAGGCGACTACCAGGCACCGTGAAGCCGAAGGCTCTTCCTATTACCGGCACTTCTATATGGGGATATTGAAAGAAGATGGAACACCGAAGCTGGCTGCTAAGTACTTCAGTGAATATACTCCGGAAATGGGCATTTGTCAATGGTTTCATTTTGAAGACCACCGGCTGGATCCTGCAGTAGACTGGTTAAGACGTTTAGGTGTGAAGAAACTTCGTACCGGTTTGAGTTGGGCGGATTTTTACAGACCTGATGCTGATAAATGGTTCGACAGGATGATGACTTCCCTGGAGGAATTTGATTTAACTATTACGTTCTGCTTTACGCCTGAACATAAAGGAATACTTCCACATCACACCAGTCCTCCACAGAATGTAGATGAATTTGCAGATTTCTGTGGTGAAATGATGAGGAAGTATGCTTGACTTCAAGTAATCTGTTCAGCAGATTACGGGATAATATTTTTCTACTATTAAGATATTATTGACTGAAGTATAGGGTATGACAACTGGTAAGATCAAGGCTACAGAAGATACATGGATGTATCATATGCGCCGGGGTGAATTTGAAGAGGCGTGGAAAATCAGTGATCATGTATTGCAGGAACGTGGCGGCAAACCTTGCTGGGAGCTTCCCCGTCATTTTCAATATGTGTGGGATGGCAGTTCTTTGCAGAATAAAAAGGTTTTGATTCGTTGTTACCATGGATTGGGTGACACCATACAGTTTATCAGGTATACTTCACTATTAAAGACAATAGCCCGGGAAGTGATTGTTTGGGCACAATCACCTTTGATCCCTCTTTTGCAATCGATGCCATCAATCAATAGCTTAATACCTCTTCATGATGGTACTCCTGAAGTGAAGTATGACGTGGATGTAGAAAGCATGGAATTACCTCATATATTCAGAACTACACTCACCACAATACCTTGTGATATACCTTACCTGCATGTTACCCCTGCATTTCTTCCCATTGATGTACACAAGCTGAAGGTGGGACTTGTTTGGAAACCAGGTAATTGGGATGTCAGGCGCAGTATACCGTTTAAATCTCTTATGACTCTATTCTCCACGAGCTATGTACAATTTATTATTTTGCAGGAACGGGCCCCCGAAGCAGGATGGCAACTAGGCTATGGCTATTATCCGGGTGATTTTCCTTTGTATGAATATGCACGTATTATAAAAGGACTGGACCTTTTAATATCCATTGATTCAATGCCAGCGCATTTAGCAGCTGCTATGAACGTTCCGGTTTGGAATATCCTTCATGCAGATGCTGATTGGAGATGGATGAAAGATCGTGAGGATAGTCCCTGGTATCCATCCATGCGCTTATTCAGGCAACAAAACCAGGGTGACTGGGAGCCAGTGATCTTAAAAATCAAAGATGAATTATCATCAGCGGTAAAGGCAAAAGCTCCATCTATGCCAGGTGTAATTTCTTCATAATAGCACCTATTCTTCCACGTTGATAGGCTAAGCCATGATAAACTGCACTTGCAGCCCGCGCCCATTTGATATAGAGTTGAGGCATATTGAATTGTTTGGCAAGCAAAGACATTTTATGGCTCCAGGACGATATATAATAACGCATCCTGTAAATATGCTTCCTGTTGCGAGGCAAGTCAGAAGAAGGCTGTACTCTTTTGTCCGGCTGTATTCCATTTCTCTTCCAGGTGAGGCGGAAAGCCAGTCCTTCTCTACGCTGTCGAAAACCTGCCGCCTGTGTTTGTTCAACAAATTCACTATTTACAACATCCAGCCTGAGCCTTCCTTCTATAATAGCGTTTTTTACAAGATCATCAACAACTAGGGAGCGTACCACCACAACATTAGTCCCTTTGCCATCAGATGAATAGGGTTCTACCCAGGCGTCACCGAAAGATACATCTGCTGTTTCAGCAACAACATCATCACAAAAGTTACAGGCTGAATTCATAAAGAAGCCTGCTCCCCAGTCCCCATCAGCCAAATGCCACCAATCCCTGTTCACCTGCTGTCCATTGCTTAAGGTAAGTTTAGCATTATACCAGTTGGCAGGCCGGTTGGGATCCTTTTGCCGGAACTCTACAGATTTGATTTCTTCAAACGGTACATTCATCTGCCAGGCAAAACTTTCAATAAACCGCGCACTTTTCATGTGGCCACAGAAAAGACCTAAGGTGAAAACAATCCTTTCACTAAACAATGGATCATTTCGCCTCAGCAGGTTAATTGCTTTTATAAAACAGGGAATCCCCACCACTGCATACCGTCCGGGTCGGGAACGTATCATATCCAGTACGCCTGATAATTCAATAGGATAGTATCTTGATTTGGCACCCTGCCTGACCTCATCTTCCGTTGAGGAAATCCGGTACTTAAAAAATCGTCCTTCAGACTGCGGATCTGCAGCAACTACATGTGCTACTCCATCTACAAGTCTTTTCCTTAGTAGCTCTGTAGCTACCCAGGTCACCATACCTCCTGAACTACCCTGCATCCGAAAATCTTCTTCTGCAGCATAACCCACATAAGCTGATTGATATCGTCCCAGTTGGTTATCCATATGTGGCGCATCTGGATATAGTACAGCTGCAATAGTATCTTCTTTAGCTGCGGCAGGGGAGAACGGGCAGGTACTTGTGAATTGTTCTGAAGGTGTTCCAAGCCATTGTTTATCACCTAATGCCCTTAAGAAGCCATGTTGATCAAAACTCATCCGGGCACCTTCCCTTGATGATTGAGCTACGCAACTTCCACATCCAATGCATAAGCCTGATTTTATAATATCTGCCGGGCTGAAAAGTCTTGTCATGCGGCAACCTGTTTTAATCCGGACAAAGCCTGGTCCAGGAAAGCATTGGAAGACTGGCGCAATGCCTTGATGATTTTATAAATAGAATGGTCAATAGCTTCTGTTAAAAGCATATCGAACACCCGGTAAGGAGTTTCTTCGTTGACCATGTGTTTTTCACCACCAACCTGGGTGAGCAATCCGCGCACTTTGTTGCTCCTGTAGTCAGATGTTTCACAAACAAAAGGTTTGTGATTCCGGAGAGAAAATACACAACCATGAAAAAAGTTAGTAGCTACAGCTTCAGAGGCGCTGATAAAATTCGCAAAGTCGTGAGGGTCGGCAGTTAACCATTGTTCATCCGCCCAGTCGTTTCTATAGCCTATACTTACCAATTTTAGATTGTTCTTTTTACCATAAATTTTTACCAGTTCCGCAAAGTGATCCGAAAAGTTATGGCCATACACAGCTAAATAGGGAATGTCCAATTGATCAAGGTTTCTCTTCTCAGTTTTGATGGAAAACTGGAGACACGGATCTAATACCACTTCGGGTTCCAGTGCTGTTGCATTCTTCACGAGGTACCAGGAATTTTCATCCCGGACTGAGATCATTTCGAAGTTTTGTAGCTTTTCACTCCAGGTTTGATCCAATCCCCACATGGCCGGGTAATTACCAAAGCTCGCTGCGTAAGAAACAATTCGTTTCGCTTTGATATTCTCTCCATAAAAAACGGGATATTTCCCATACCATGGATGAAATAAATTCCACACTTCATCACTTCCCACCACCACAATATCATAATCTTCCATTTGCGAAGGACTGTCCAGGTCAAATGGAGCTGACAGTGGCAGAGTTTTAAAACAGGATAAAAAATTTTCGATTTTCTGCCTGTACAATGGAAGATCGGATCGGGGTACTTCCATAGGTAAAACAGGCTTAAAAGCGCACTTCCATTCGGCTATGTTTACTCTTGCAGAGTGATGATTCAAAAGGCTGGCGTTGTGTCCTCGAGCCTGGAGAGCTTCTATTAATGAGCGTGCCTGCCAGTAACTTCCATAATTTATACACCTGTGAAACGTCAACACTCCTACTTTTAATCCTCCCATCTTACATCCTTGCTTTTTTCGAACGTTTAAGAATCCATATATCATGCCTTTCACCTTGCTTCTATATACAACCTATTGATCTTTTTGATTTCAAGTTCATCTATAGACAGGGGCGTTATCCTGGTATCACCTGAAATTCGGGTGCCATCTATGTTGCAGCACATGTCCCGGAAAAGTCAATGGAAAAAAACACGTTTATTTGCTACCGTTATTCACCCTTAGATCAAAGAAGTAATGACAAGATTTTTATTGATTCGTCACGGTTTAACAGATGCTGTTGGTAATCAATTAACAGGTCGTTCCCCTGGTCTCCACTTGAATGCTGAAGGAGAAAAGCAGGTAAAGAAGTTATCAGAAAATTTAAAGGGTTTACCCATTGCTGGTATTTATAGTAGTCCATTGGAAAGGGCCCTGGAAACTGCGGAACCTATCGCCCGGCAATTGAATCTTCAAACTTCTGTATCAGCAGATTTTATAGAAATAGATTTTGGGCACTGGACCAATATGTTTTATGAAGAAATAAAACAAACGGAAGAGTTCAGGTTGTTTAACAGCTTTAGAAGTTGTACTCGCATTCCGGGTGGAGAACTTATGTTGGAAGCACAGTTAAGAATTGCCAATGGTATACAAAGACTTGCACGTGTTCATCCAAAACAAACAATCATCATAGTAAGCCACGCAGATATGATCAAAGCAGCCATTGCGTATTATACAGGTATTCACCTGGATTTATTTAACCGCATCCAGGTCAATCCTGCTTCTGTAAGTATCCTTGAGTTGTTTGACGAAACGTCAAGGATTCAATTACTCAATCATACAGGAGACATAGTTTTCAATGAGATTCAGTAGCTAGTTTTCAAAAGCCCCGTGGCACCTGAATTGCAGACATATTCATCTATGATATAAATAGTAGATTTTGTCAACTTTCGTATTTATTTTCATGTTCCTTTAATCGTAAAACAAGTCACATGCATAAAGCCATTGATAAACCACAAGGTAAATTAGGGATCTTACTTCCGGGGTTAGGCGCCGTTGCCACCACTTTTATTGCCGGAGTTGAAGCAGTTAAGAAGAATCTTGCACAGCCTGTGGGTTCCTTAACCCAGATGGGTAGTATTCGACTGGGCAAAAGAACAGAAAACCGCTATCCCAAGATAAAGGACTTCGTTCCTCTTGCTGAACTAAATGATATTGTATTTGGGGGATGGGATGTTTACACTGATAATGTATTCGAATCTGCTTTGAATGCAAAGGTCATCGAACCAATGATGCTGCACGCGGTGAGAGCAGAACTCGAAACGATCAAACCTATGAAAGCAGTTTTTGATCGTTCTTATGTTTCTAATCTGGATGGCACTAATATAAAGCAGGCAGCGACAAAAGCTGATCTCGCCAAAATGTTGATGGATGATATTGAGAACTTCAAAGAAGCGAATGATTGCTCAAGAATTGTTATTGTATGGTGTGCTTCTACTGAAAAATACATAGAGCATTCCGAAGTTCATGAGAGCATTGAAAGCTTTGAAGAAGGACTATTGAACAATGATCCGCGTATATCACCTTCCATGATCTATGCTTATGCAGCCATTAAGCTTGGAGTACCTTTCATGAATGGTGCACCAAACCTAACCTGCGATATTCCTGCCCTCATTGAATTAGCAAAGCAAACAGGCACCCCTATAGGCGGAAAAGATTTTAAAACAGGGCAGACCTTAATGAAAACTATTGTTGCTCCCGGTCTGGCAGCAAGAGCCCTGGGCATCAGGGGTTGGTTTTCATCTAATATCCTGGGTAACCGTGATGGTCTCGTACTCGACAACCCGGATAACTTTAAAACAAAAGAGGTGTCTAAACTGAGTGTTCTTGAAGATATCCTTCAGCCGGATAATAACCCTGAATTGTATGGTGATATTTACCATAAAGTGAGGATCAATTATTATCCTCCTCATGGGGATAATAAAGAAAGCTGGGATAATATCGACATTTTTGGATGGTTGGGCTACCAGATGCAGATTAAGATCAATTTCCTTTGCCGAGATTCTATTTTAGCAGCTCCGATTGTTCTTGATCTTGCATTATTTGCTGACCTGGCAAAAAGAGCGGGAATGTCAGGCATACAGGAGTGGCTATCCTTTTATTTTAAATCACCTCAAACGGCTCCTGGTCTTAGGCCAGAGCATGACATCTTCAAACAATTGATCAAATTGCAAAATACTCTCAGGCACCTGATGGATGAAGAACTGATTACTCACTTAGGTTTGGATTACTACCAGGAAGAAGTTGAGACAATTTAGTTAAATCAATTTCCTTTGTAAATGCCCCGGCTGTCGGGGCATTTACAATTTATACAGTGAAAAGGCTGCTTTGCCAAACTTTTATATCCCTTGTGCAATTCTGAACCTTTGGAGGCCAAATTGTGCCAAAGAGAGTTAAAGTGAGCCAAAGTGATCCAGATCGATCCAAATCGGGAAAGCTGGCCTATAAACCATAGTAGTTTTGAACTGTAATTAAGTTCCAGGTTTACCATGTGTAAATCGAAATAAAATAATTACTGTTCTTTGAAATATGGATCCGGTAAGGAATAGGAGCTGAACCTCCGGATTATCCTTTGGTGTTAACTACACTTACTAAAGGAGAGCTCCACAAGAATGTATCTGTAAATTTTTTGTATCTGTAAGCACAAGTCGTAACCCGAAGTTTGATATTATGAAGCTTGCAGGTACACCTGGAACTGCTGCACAATATTTTTTAATTCACTAAAGTGAAAAGGTTTTACATAATAACGAGCGGCGCCTAACTTTTCACAGGTATCCTGTTCTGATTTATTATTTGAAGTGGAAAGAATCACTACCGGGATTGAAGCAAGAACCGGATCTGACTTTAGATACTTCAATGTTTTTTTACCATCCCACCGGGGCATATTCAGGTCCATGACAATCAGTGATGGTAATAGGGTGGAGGTTGAATTTACAACAGTTGACAGATATTGAACTGCTTCATCGCCATCGTTTGCACAAATGACGGATGCCGTATTATTAACTTCGGAAAAAGATTGGGAAAAAAACATACAATCGTCCCTGTCATCATCAACATATAGAATGGTGGAGGTGGTGGTGCTTGTCACTTTGTTATGGTTTTGGCCGGACAGTAAATATATGAATACGTTTAATGCAACTCAATATTGATGAGTAGAAAATTTTCTTATGCTGTAGTTCGGTGTACTTCGAATTACAACCGTTCTATTATACCGGCTATTCCTTGTCCACCACCTACGCAGGCCGTTACCATTCCATACTTTTTGTTTAATCTTTTTAAATCGTGGAGGTTTTGGATAGTTAGCTTACAACCGGTGCAACCAAGAGGATGACCCAGGGCAATGGCCCCTCCATTAATGTTAACTCGTTGAGGATCAAGTCCGGCTTCATTAATAACAGCTATGGATTGAGAAGCGAAAGCTTCATTCAATTCAATAAGATCAATTTGGTTTAAGTTCATCCCCGCCTGCTTTAAGACCCTGGGAATAGCCGCAACAGGACCTATACCCATTATGCGGGGGTGAACACCTGCTGAAGCACAAGCTACAATCCTGCCTATTGGCTGGAGTCCTAATTCATTGACTAAACGTTCGCTCATAACAATGACAAAGGCTGCGCCATCGCTGGTTTGCGAGGAGTTTCCTGCTGTCACCATGCCATGGGCCGCAAACGCCGGTTTTAGTTTAGCCAGCACTTCCAACGAAGTATCTGCTCTTGGGCCTTCGTCTGTGTCTACAGTATAAGTTTTTTTCTTTTTTTTTCCTTGTTCATCCAGGTATACCTGTTCTACTTCAACAGGAAGTATTCCTTCTTTGAAGTAACCGTTATTGATAGCGTTTAATGCTTTCTGATGTGAATGGTAAGAAAATTCGTCTTGCTGCTCCCGGGTAACATGATATTCTTTGGCTACTGCTTCTGCTGTCAGGCCCATACTTAAATAGTAATCGGGGTCATCTTTTGCAATGGAATAAGCAGGTACTGTTTTCCATCCTGCTGTAGGAACAAGACTCATACTTTCTGTTCCGCCTGCTATTATGCATTCGGCCATTCCCATGCGGATCTTGGCAGTTGCAATAGCTATGGTTTCCAGGCCGGAAGCACAATAGCGGTTTACTGTCATGCCGGGGGTGTCGTAACCAATCGCCCTTGCAGCTATGATACGGCCCACCTGTAACCCTTGTTCCGCTTCTGGCACCGCATTTCCAACAATGACGTCATCAACCAGCGATTTATCCAGTTCGGGAACAGAATTCAGCAGCCCCTGGATTACGTTGATTGCCAGGTCGTCGGGTCTATAAAAGCGAAAGCCTCCTTTTTTAGCTTTTGCTACTGCTGTTCTGTATCCTGCTACTATATATGCTTCCTGCATAATTGTTCATTTATGATTAGAAATATCGCGTACTTAAAGATAGCTGATATATTGAATGGTTCTACCGCAGGGAAATTGATCAGTAGTTGAACAAATTATAATCAGTGTGAGAAAACTTCGCTGATTATATCTTCGTTCCATGTACCGGCTTATTCGCGGCATTTTATTTCTTTTTCCACCGGAGGTAGCCCACTCCATTTCAATGTCTTTATTGAAGA
>JBLNAY010000151.1:0-3197 GCA_050259715.1 Candidatus Dadabacteria bacterium | reverse complement strand
AATTATCTGCAAAATATCCGGACAATGCTTCATTAGCTTTAGATTATGCTATTGAATTAAGGAATTACACTTATATATATGACACGAAACCTGCAGACTATGAAGATCGCCAACAAAAATTGGAAGATGCCCTGAAGAAAGCAACACAATTGGATCCTAATACAGCATTAGGATGGTACCTCTTGTCAGAGCATTATTATATTCAACTGGCGGACCTGGAAGAAGCTTCCCGGAATATCAGGGGAACCACACCGGCTGATGCAGCAAAGAGGAAAGCAGTGATAGCCAAAATCAATGCTAAATATGAAGACCTCGGATTGGCTTCACAAAAAGCTTATGATGTTTTTTCAAAAGAAACAAACTTAAAGATCCAGGATAAGGCTAATTACCGTAAGGTGATTAATCAATTAATTGAATATTATACAAGAAAGAAACAAATGGATAAAGTGGCTCCTTTACAAGCGCAGCTAAAAACACTTTAACCAATAACAATACTAGACGAAGCTTTAAAAGGGCTGGGAGAAATCCCGGCTCTTTTATTTACAATTATCTGGAGAGGGCGGAAAGGACTGAAAATGAATAGCATAGCGTTATTATAACTTATACCTCTCTGGAAGCCTCAGCAAAAAATACAAAACAAGGGGAGCTAAGTGCGGAGCGCCTATTTAACATAATATAAATTATGAGTAATATAACTTCTCGACAGTTCACCGGTGAGCTTTGTAATTGATTAGCGCATTCTCCAAAAAGACATACACTTACGCTATGAAGAATCCATATGGAGTGTTTAATTTTATAATAAAGATGATTGTATGATATGGAAAATTTTGATTGGAATTGTTATTCTACTGATAGTTATTCAATTTATTCAGCCTGAAAAAAATTCAGGTTCTGCTTCTTCTGCCACTGATATCACTCATGTAGTTACTGTACCGGATACGGTTATGAGCCTCTTAAAAGTAGCTTGTTATGATTGTCATTCTGATCATACCCGGTATCCTTGGTATAATAACATCACACCGGTAAACTGGTGGCTATGGGACCATGTATCTGAAGGTAAAAAAGAGTTGAATTTCTCGCAATATGCTACCTACAACGCGAAAAGAAAGTCAAAAAAAATGGATGGAATTGCAAAAGAGACTAAAGAACATGAAATGCCAATTTCTTCTTATCTCTGGATCCATAAAGATGCCAGGCTCTCAGATGCTCAGCGACAGGTCATTGTAGATTGGGCTAATGCGGCTAAACAACAATTAGGAACTACACCGCAAAAACAATAAAGGACTTCTATGGCCTTTTATATGTTGCTGCCTGCTTTAAAGGATCTGGATTATCCTGAGGCTTTAGTTGTGGTACCTGGGAAGCATTTGGTGCTGGTGCAGCAACTGCCTGCATCTGATTTTTAGCTCCAACGGCGGCCCTGGGTCTATAGAACTCCTTGAATATCAACCTTAAACTTTGGTCATAAGTTAGATAATTCACAAACCAGTTAATAAAGACCATTAATTTATTTTTTACTCCCAATATCAGGAAAAGGTGCAGTCCCATCCAAATCATCCATGCAAAGAAACCCTTAAGATGCATTTTCGGTTTGGGAACATCAACTACAGCTTTATTACGTCCAACTGTGGCCATCGATCCTTTGTCATGGTATTCATATTCATATAAATCATTGGCCTTGCGTTCTATACGTTGGAGATTCTCTGCAAGATTGTCTGCCTGCTGAATAGCAACTGAAGCCAGCTGCGGGTGACCCTTCGGCCAATTAGGTGTTTCCATATAAGCCAGATCCCCCAGAATATAAATGTTATGAGAGCCTTCCATTAAATTGTAACGGTTTACTTTTATTCTGTTTCCCCTGACTACTAAGGCTTTATCTATACCTTCCGGAACATTTCCTTTAACTCCAGCTGCCCACAAAACCGTTCGTGTGGGAATGGTATTCCCATCTGCCAGCAGTACCTGTTGACCATCAAAATCTTTTACTACTGTTTTCTTTCTTATGGTAACTCCCAGGTTCTGAAGGTAAACGCAGGAATCTTCTGAAGACTTTTCACTCATTGCTCCCAGCGTTCTGTCACTTCCCTCCAACAAGAAAATATTCATCTTCCGGAAGTCGAGTTCCGGGTAATCCTTTGGAAGCACATATCGCTTCATCTCGGCAAGTGCTCCGCAAAGTTCAACACCGGTTGGTCCCCCACCTACGACCACAATATTCATCAATTTCTGTATATCTTCTTCACTTTTAGTAAGTAATGCATCTTCAAAATTCTGAATAAGCTGATGTCTTATCTGGAGAGCTTCCACCGTAGACTTCATTGGAAATGCTTTCGAGATCATGTTCTGGTTGCCGAAGAAGTTTGTATCTGCCCCCATTGCGAGAACCAGTACATCATAGTGAATCTGCTCACTATCTGTATCTATTTTATTCTGTTCTACTAAAATTTGCTTTACTTCTTCTACACGGATGCGGACATTCTTACTATTATGAAAGGCTTTTCTTAAAGGAAAAGATATATTACTCGCGTCGAGTGCAGCAGTAGCCACCTGGTAAAAGAGAGGTTGAAACTGGTGGTAATTGAACCTATCAATCAGTAATACTTCGAAGCCTGGTTTATTATTTAATTTACGGGCAAGACGTAACCCAGCAAAACCGGCTCCCACAATAACTACTTTGTAAGGCATATTTCGTATTATTAATTAAGGATCTCATTATCAGTACATTTATAACGCTTAATGAAATTAGCAGATTAGTTCATTCCTACAGCGTCAAACTAATTCAGATATGAGTAAATCCTAAACTTTTAATACAATAATCGAACCTTTATCGTATTTGGAACCTCTTTCAATACGCTGGCTGCATGTCTTGAAAGTTGCTTATCAACATCCACCACTACGTAGCCGATAGTCTCATTTGTTGTGAGGTACTGCCCAAGAATATTGATCTTATGCCGGGACAATTCAGTGTTAATATGAGAAAGTACCCCAGGTACATTCTTATGAATATGAAGAATGCGATGAGCCCCTGTCATTGGGGGTAAAGAGAGAGCCGGAACAGTATGGGAACCAAAGGTTATACCTTTTTCAAGGTAGTTCAGGAGTTTATTGCTCACATCTTCACCAATATTTTGCTGGGCTTCCTCAGTTGAACCTCCGATATGTGGAGTCAGCAACACATTAGGAAGATTCTGCATTGG
>JBLNAY010000150.1:0-2934 GCA_050259715.1 Candidatus Dadabacteria bacterium | reverse complement strand
CAATTGAATCCTGAAGACCAGGCATATCTACAGAGAAAACTACAAGACGAAATTAGAAAAAATACTTATAGTGCAGAATCAAACACAATTACTGTTTCAGATGTCAGAGCTCAGGCATTTGATGATAATAGTAAATATTATGCATCATTATTTGGTGATGATCCAAAAGCAGATCAGTATCGTGAAGGTTATGCAATTGCAAAGAACACCATTAAGGACCCTGAACGTCAAAGAAAGATGAATGCTTTCTTTATGTGGGCCTCCTGGGCTTGCGAAACTCAAAGACCAGGACAAGATATTACTTACACAAACAATTGGCCAGGTGAAGACCTTATAGGTAATAAACCATCAGGGCAAGTTGTGGTTTGGTCCGTTATAAGTTTTGTTCTTTTACTTGCAGGTATTGGTGCTTTAGCCTGGTATTATGCAGCCAGCAAAAAAAGAAAAGAAGAACTGCACGAACTACCTGATTGGGATCCTTTATTAGCTGTTAAAGCTACTCCCTCAATGAAAGCAACATTAAAATATTTTTGGATAGTTGCAATATTGATTGTTGTTCAGGTACTATTAGGCGCAGTTACTGCTCACTATGGAGTTGAAGGGGGAGGCTTCTATGGTATACCAATTCAAAAATGGCTGCCTTATCAAGTAACAAGAACCTGGCATACTCAGCTTGGAATATTTTGGATTGCAACTGCTTGGTTAGCAACAGGATTATTTATTGCTCCCGCAGTATCAGGACATGAACCAAAATTTCAAAGAGCAGGTGTAAACTTTTTATTTGTATGCTTGCTGATTATTGTTGCTGGTTCAATGGCAGGTCAATGGTTTGGCGTTCAGCAGAGATTAGGTTATGATGCTAACTTCTGGTTTGGTCATCAAGGATATGAATACGTTGACTTAGGCAGATTCTGGCAGATATTTTTATTTATTGGTTTAGTGCTTTGGCTGGGTTTAATGGCGCGTGCAATGTGGCCTGCATTTAAGAAGAGAGATGAAAATAGACATCTGCTTGCATTGTTTTTAATTGCAAGTACAGCTATTGCAGCATTCTACGCAGCAGGTTTGATGTGGGGAAGACAAACAAACTTAGCTATTGCTGAATATTGGAGATGGTGGGTTGTTCATCTCTGGGTAGAAGGTTTCTTTGAAGTTTTTGCTACCGTAGTCATAGCATTCCTGTTCACTAGAATGGGATTGTTAAGAGTTGCCTCAGCAACAGCAGCAGTTTTATTTTCAACAGTGATTTTCTTATCCGGAGGAATATTAGGAACTTTCCATCACCTATATTTTTCAGGAACACCAACAGCCATAATGGCTTTAGGTGCAACATTCAGTGCAATGGAAGTTGTTCCATTGGTGCTCATAGGATTTGAAGGATATGAGAACTTAACATTAAGCCGTGCCAAAAAGTGGGTTAGTGCATATAAGTGGCCAATTTATTTCTTCGTAGCAGTAGCTTTCTGGAATTTAGTAGGAGCAGGCTTATTCGGCTTCTTAATAAATCCACCTATAGCTTTATACTATATGCAAGGATTAGAAACAACTCCCGTCCACGGACATGCAGCTTTGTTTGGTGTATATGGAATGCTCGGAATAGGATTAATGTTATTCTGCTTAAAAGGATTAACCAATAATTATGTTTGGAAGACAGGGGCAATTAAATTTGCTTTCTGGGCAATTAACATTGGTTTAGCTTTAATGATATTTATAAGTATTCTCCCAGTAGGTCTATTACAAACCTGGGCAAGTGTTGAGCACGGAATGTGGTATGCACGTTCATATGAATTTAACAATACTCCTCTTATACACAATTTAAGATGGTTGAGAGTAATTGGTGACACTATCTTTGCCGCAGGTATTCTCTCACTGGGATGGTTTATTCTTGGATTAAAAACAGGACATTCAGTTCTTAGAGAAGCTGATATCGTTGGTCAGGAATTCCCAAGTACAACTACAAAGGAAAACTTAGCTGAAGAAGAATTAGAAGAAAGAAAATAAAATTTTTTTGTTGTAGTTAGCTCAATGTAAATTCTGCTCATCCATTTATGTAATGAAGATGTATGCAGCAGATTTTTTTTTAAAAGGCTTACAATAAAACATTCATTCCGTTGGCTGAGAGTTACTGATACTCATCCCAGCTTTTGATTGGGGGTTTGTTTCCTTGGCTTAGTGCTTTTACAAACCGCTTTGCAAATTGAATGTTTGTTATCAATGGAACATTCATATCTACTGCTTTTCTGCGGATGATGTAATCACTATCGAGTTCTGTTTTTTCTGCTGTCTTAGGAATGTTTATTACTAAGTCTATTTTGCCTTCTGATAAGTAGGTGAGTATTGATGGTTCCTTGTTATCAAATGGTCTCCATAACACTTCTACATTTATATCTGCCATCTTTTTGTAGAAATCTGCTGTTCCTTTTGTTCCGTAGAATGTTAATCCCATCTTGTTGAGCATTTTTAATTCTTCTATGAATTCTGCTTTATGCAATGTTGTACCTGTTGACAGCATTACTCCTTTTTTGGGAACTTTGAATCCTGTTGAGATGCAGCTTTTCAAAAATGCTTCGTTGAAATCATCTCCAAGACAAGCTACTTCTCCTGTTGAAGACATTTCCACTCCAAGTACAGGGTCTGAACCTTTTAATCGTGTGAATGAAAATTGAGATGCTTTAACTCCTACATAATCAAGGTCGAATGAGGATTTATCTATTTTTGTGACTCTTTCTCCCATCATTAAACGAGTAGCTATGTCAATGAAGTTTATCTTCAATGTCTTAGATACAAATGGAAAACTTCTTGATGCTCTTAAGTTACATTCAATTACTTTTACTTCATTATCTTTTGCTATGAACTGCATATTGAATGGACCCGTAATTTCCAATGCTGCAGCAATTTCTTTTGTAATCATTTTTACGCGACGCATTGTTTCAA
>JBLNAY010000149.1:0-27414 GCA_050259715.1 Candidatus Dadabacteria bacterium | reverse complement strand
TACAATAAAAAATCCCGTTTTACTAGTAAAACGGGATTTAATCTTTTGAAGCGGTCTTGGAGTGCTGCTTTACAGCAGTAAAGAATTATCCTTCAGTTCCTTCATTACCAGCTGGTCTTCTTTCCCTACGCTGATAAGGAGGATTTCTTCTGAATCTTCTTTCCCTTTGTGCTTCTTCCTGGCGTTTGCGAAGCTGAGCTTCATGCTCAGAATGCCACGACTGGAATTTTGTCATTGCTGTTGCTTCGTCGAACAGCCCTAGTTGTACACCACGCAATAAATGCTTCAGGTATAGAACACCCTTGTACGATAAAAGCTTCCGAACGGTATCAGTAGGTTGCGCACCTTTTTGCAACCAGTCCAATGCCCTTTGACGATCCAGCTGAATAGTAGATGGAGTAGTCTGAGGATTGTAAGTACCTAATTTCTGAATGAATTTACCATCGCGAGGGCTGCGAGCATCTGCAACTACAATGAAGTAAAATGGTCTTTTCTTAGACCCATGCCTTTGTAAACGGATTTTAACTGGCATCTTAAATAGAAATTTAAATGCGGTGAATAAAAATTGTTAAGGAAGCAAAAATACAATCTAAGGATTAAAAATCAAGCAGGTGCTGCCTCTATCTTCCCTGATTTTAATCATTTATGTATTTATTAAGACCTTTTCAGAACACAAGAGGGAGTTTATTTCCTTCCCACCCCGGGCATCATTCGTCCCATAGGCATCTTATTCATGGTCTTCATCATCTCACGCATTTGGTCGAACTGTTTCATAAATGCATTTACTTCTGAGATATCTTTTCCAGAACCTTTGGAGATTCGTTTTCTTCGACTACCATCTATTAGATCGGGATTCGCTCTTTCTTCAGGAGTCATAGAATTAATAATCGCTTCAACCCCTTTAAATGCATCATCGCTGATGTCTATATCCTTTATTGCCTTTCCCACACCAGGAATCATTGCCATCAAATCCTTCAGGTTGCCCATCTTTTTAATCTGTTCCAATTGTTGTTTGAAATCAGCAAAATCAAATAGGTTCTTCCTGATTTTCTTCTCCAGTTTACGGGCCTGTTCTTCATCAAACTGCTCCTGTGCCTTTTCTACAAGGGTGGTAATGTCTCCCATCCCAAGGATACGTTGCGCCATTCGTTCGGGATAGAAAACATCCAGGGTATCCATCTTTTCTCCACTACTAATAAACTTAATTGGCTTATTAACTGTGTATTTGATTGACAAGGCAGCACCACCTCGTGTATCACCATCTAATTTCGTAAGAACAACACCTGAAAAATCCAACCGATCATTAAACGCTTTGGCAGTATTAACTGCGTCCTGGCCTGTCATGCTATCCACAACAAAAAGGATTTCCTGTGGATTTACAGCGGCTTTTAGATTTGCCACTTCTGTCATCATAGCTTCATCTATAGCCAAACGCCCGGCTGTATCTATGATTACGACATTCTTGTTTTTACTTCTAGCTTCTTTAATAGCATTTCCGGCTATTTCAACCGGGTTCTTGTTCTCCGGTTCAATATGTACATCCACACCTATCTGTTCCCCAAGAACTCTTAATTGTTCCATGGCTGCCGGCCTGTAAACGTCGGCGGCTACAAGCATGGGAGATAATTTCCTTTGCTTTTTCAGGAAGTTTGCCAGTTTAGCACTGAACGTTGTTTTTCCACTTCCTTGCAGACCTGCAATGAGGATCACGGCAGGAGAACCCTTAGCATTAAAGTCTGCTGCTTCATCGCCCATCAGGTGAACCAATTCATCTTTTACCACCTTCACCATCAACTGGCTCGGACTGATGGCATTTATTACCTTTTCTCCTAATGCCTCCTCCTTTACTTTATCTGTGAATTCTTTGGCTATTTTATAGTTGACATCTGCGTCCACTAAGGCTCTTCGGATCTCCTTAACAGTTGCAGCCACATTGAGTTCTGTAATACGGCCTTCACCCTTCAGATTTTTAAACGCACCTTCCAGCCGGTCCTGTAATGAATCGAACATAACTTTTAAAATTGGGATGCAAATATATTACCCTGTATACAAAACAAGGCCGATGCCCCTGTAAAAGGTTTGAGAATTTCAAGAGGAAAAAAAATGAACAACCATCGGTTGTTCATTTAGTTAGTTTATAGCAAGAGGATGAGTAATGAGTATAAATTTCCTTATGCGCCTAAATAACTTCGTAAAAGATTACATTTCTGGTGCGATCTCAGCTTCAATATCGCCTTATCCTTGATCTGCCTTACTCTTTCCCGGGTAAGATTGAACTTTTCTCCAATGTCTTCAAGGCTTAGTGGATGGTCTACACCAATACCAAAGAAATAGCAAATCACGTCTTTTTGCCTTTCGGTAAGAGTTTGAAGCGACCGGTCAATCTCGGTTTTTAGTGATTGCCTGTGGGCTAATTCTCCGTCAGTTTTATCCGCATTGGGGTTCTCAAGAATGTCCAGTAAAGTACCTTCTTCACCTTCCGCTAATGGAGTGTCCATGCTAATGTGACGGGCGTTAATACCGAGGCTTGATTCCACTTCATCGAGCTCCATGTTCAATAATTCAGCTAATTCTTCTGAAGAGGGCTCTCTTTCAAACTCTTGTTCCAACTGGCTAAATGCTTTGTGAATGCGATTGGTCAAACCTACCTTATTCAAAGGTAGTCGAACGATCCTGGCCTGTTCTGCAATCGCCTGGAGAATAGACTGGCGAATCCACCATACAGCATAAGAGATGAACTTAAATCCTTTGGTTTCATCAAATCTTTGTGCGGCTTTAATTAATCCGAGATTTCCTTCGTTGATAAGATCAGGTAGTGATAAGCCCTGGTTTTGGTACTGTTTAGCGACAGATACTACAAAGCGCAGGTTTGCCTTAGTGAGCCTTTCCAAGGCTCTTTGGTCGCCTTGCTTAATTAATGTTGCTAATCTTACTTCTTCTTCGGGAGAAATCAGCTCAACTTTGCCAATTTCCTGGAGATACTTTTCCAGGCTTTGAGATTCACGATTCGTAATAGACTTCGTGATCTTCAGCTGACGCATACTCATAGGTTGAATTTTAAATGGTTATTTTTAGAATGTCGGTTTTTAAAGTTTGTTTTGGTTGTTGAATTCCAAAATATCCATCACTAGTCGGGACACGGTACTGTAAACTTACAGTTACAGTTCACCAAATTAACGAAATGGTCAATATGAAAAAAATTTTTTAATGTTTTTTTCTCTAATTGTCAAGCTCTTTTTTGAAATATACTGGTAAATACTTTAAAAAAATTTTGCTATAACCATTATTTTTCTATTATTGCACACCTTGAGCACGATAATAAACTAAGATGAGCAAAAAACAACTGTATACCTTGGAGTACCCTGTCAGATGTTCTCCTACTATTCTATATGAATTTCTCTCAAATCCTTCTGCACTGCAGGAGTGGTTTGCTGATAAAGTGGATGAAAGGGACGGGATATACAGCTTTTCCTGGAATGGTTCAGAAGATACAGCTGAAATTCTTGACAAGGAAGAAGATCGCTTTATACGTTTTCATTGGTCACACGCCCCAAAGGATGAATATTTTGAATTTGCCATAGAAAAATCAGAGGTCACCAATCAGACAATCCTTGTTATTAAAGATTTTGCCGACAAAAGAGAGATTAAAGACCAAAGCAGGCTTTGGGATCACCAGGTGAAGGATCTCTTCCACCGATTAGGCAACTAAGTCCAGTAAGAATTTCCAGCTTTTCAGTAAACGGATAGGTGCTTTTGACCAGTCTTTAAGTGGCCAGTGTGTAGCTATTTTTATGTGATCATGCCTACCGAGGTAGTCATTATACGTCTCTTCTTTAAGACTATTAATCAACTGGAAATTTGACTCTTCAAACTGGTGGAGCCATGGGTCACTATTTATTCCGATATAATAGTTGTGAGCTGCTAACTTGTGGTATTCCTGTTTTAAATTATCATAGCTCTTTTGCTTATAACTGCCGGCAAGGTGCAGGGTACTGCTGTAAAAATTACCCCACCAAAACATGCTTCTGATAAAGAAAAGATCTTTACCCTGGTATTTCCGTGGATAATCCAGGATAACATAAGGAAGTCCAAGATAATTTTCACCTCGTGTAATCTTTGGTGGTATATCGAAGATTTCAGAGTTAGACTTGTTTTGCGCCAACATCTGCAACTGTAATTCCTCCAATAGCAGTATCGTTTTACTTATAATCGTATTTTTTGTTAAGATGATCTGTGCATTTGAAAACAGGTCCATCTCAGTGGGTGAAAGATGTACATTTGAAACTTCCATATCTAAAGTTATCAAACCAGGTGTTTAAAAAACTTGATATACTTCTCGTAAAATCATTTATTGGGCCATTTGCTGCAACTTTCTTTATTACTGTACTGGTGTTGGTAATGCAATTTTTTTGGCTGTACATAGATGACTTCGTAGGCAAAGGTTTAAGCACCGGGTTGATTTTTGAATTTATATGGTACCAGAGTGCCACACTGGTGCCCTTAGCTTTACCATTAGCCGTATTGCTTTCCTCATTAATGACATTTGGTAATCTTGGCGAAACTTATGAATTGATTGCCGTTAAATCTGCAGGCATATCGCTGTTGAGGTTTATGAGGCCACTGGTTGTGGTTACCCTACTCATCTCGGGAGTTGCGTTCCTGTTTTCGAATTATATCATCCCGGTTGCCAATCTGAAAGCACGCACACTTTTAACTGATATCGTGTTTGCGAAGCCTTCTTTCGATTTAAAAGAGGGAGTGTTTTACGACAGGATTAATGGTTTTGCCATCAAAGTCGGGAAGAAAGAAAAGAATGACAGCATTATAAGAAATGTGATCATCTATGAGCAGAGCAATGGAGTACAGGACAATTTTATTGTGGCAACAGATGGAGTGATGCGGGTTTCACCTAACAAAAGATACCTTGAATTTCATCTCAAGAACGGTTGGAGGTATGAAGAAAGAGCTAGCAATACAGGACAAGGTTCGCAGTTCATCCGCCTGGGATTTAAAGAATACAAAAAAAGTTTTGATTTGAGCTCATTTGGATTTCAACAACGTACTGCTGATAGTTTGAATAAATCAAATGCACGGATGCTGAGTATGAGACAGCTATCCTATGCAATTGACTCTCTTGAAAAAAATAATAAAAAGTTCAGTCAAAGAGTGCGGGCTGAAGTAACTTCTTCCATTACCTCTGTAAGATTCCTTGATAGTAACTGGAAGTCAAGGGTAGTGCCCGTGAAGAAGAAATCTTTTGATGCTTACATTCCCGACAGTATGAAAAGTGCAGTGAAGACAAGGTTAATAAACAAGATTGCCTCTATGAAGGCGTCAAATGATGCCTTGCTGCTTCAATACACCGATCAGCAAAAGAACTTGTATAACCACGAGATAGAATGGCACAGGAAACTCTCCCTGGCAATAGCTTGCTTTATATTGTTCCTCATTGGTGCTCCCCTTGGTTCAATAATCAGGAGGGGGGGGCTGGGTAATCCGCTGCTGTTTGCAATTGCATTCTTCATGATCTTTTATTTTACCAGCACAACGGGTGAAAAGTTTGCAAGAGAAGGAACATGGGATGTGATTACAGGTATGTGGTTTTCAACAATGGTATTACTACCTGTTGGGATTTTTCTCACGTATAAAGCAATGCATGATTCTCACTTGTTTAATAAAGAGTTTTATTATCGTTTGTTGAAGAAGTTACCCTTTCTGAAGCAACGGCAATGATTAGGTAATTAACTTTAGAAAAAAAATTATGGCTCCCCTTACCAATCGAAGAGACTTCTTATCCGGTTCATTAAAGGCCGGATTAGGTCTTTATCTAACTTCGTCTTTTCTCTCTTCATGTTCTGTATCCAAAGGATCAAATGTACTCACCGGGAAACTAAAAACCGGTTTTCAACAACAACCATTACCCTATAGCTACAATGCGCTGACGGAAGCCATTGATGGAACCACAATGGAGATCCACTATACCAAACATGCAGCCGGCTACGCCACTAATCTGCAGGATGCTGCCAGGGCAGAAGGTGTCGACACCGGCAAGCCTGTTGAAAACGTATTGCGTACGATTTCAAAGTATTCTATGAAGATGCGTAATAACGCAGGTGGGCATTACAATCACGAGATGTTCTGGAAGTGTATGTCACCTAATGGGGGTAATCGCCCGTCCGGTAAACTCGCTTCTGAAATAGACCGCAGCTTTGGTTCCTTTGATGCTTTTAAAACACAATTTTCAGATGCCGGGAAAAACCGTTTTGGAAGTGGCTGGGCGTGGCTGGTAGTTGATAATGATAAGCAACTCAGAATCGGATCTACTCCTAACCAGGACAATCCTATTATGGATGCCTCTGAGTTTAAAGGTTTTCCTATCCTTGGGTTAGATGTATGGGAACATGCTTATTACCTTAGGTACCAGAATAAGAGGCCTGATTATATCAACAACTGGTGGAAAGTAGTCAATTGGAACTATGTCCAGGATAGACTCTCTTCTGTCATTTAATATAGAAAATATTAGTGGAAGGTGTAACTGAAGACAAGAAGAGCAACCTGAGATTGCAGCGTGTCGTAGCAATAGCTTCATCGGTATTATTAGTAGCAAAGTTTACTGCTTACTACATTACAGGATCTGTAGCCATCCTCACGGATGCTCTTGAAAGTATAGTGAATGTAGTAGCTGGATTCATAGGATTATACAGCCTGTATGTCTCCGCCAAACCGCGGGATAAGGATCATCCTTACGGTCATGGAAAAGCGGAATTTATTTCTGCAGCTGTTGAAGGCACATTGATACTCACGGCTGGAGTGCTGATCATTTATAGTGCTGTAAAGCACCTGTTGTATCCGTCTCCTCTTCACCAGTTAGATGTAGGTATCTACCTTATTGCGTCAACAGCTATAATTAACTGGCTGCTCGGTGCTGTAGCCTTACGCCAGGGGAGGAGGCATGCTTCTCTTGCGCTCATAGCGAGCGGAAAACACCTCCAGACAGATACGTACTCCACTATAGGTATCATTGCCGGATTAATTTTAATTGCCTTTACGAAGATTTTATGGATAGACAGTGCTGTGGCAATAGGTTTTGGGGCTTTTATAATCTACACAGGCTATAAGATCATGCGCAGTTCACTAGCCGGAATTATGGACGAAGCAGATATGGAGCTCCTTGAAGAGATCATCGGCTTTATTAATAAAAACCGTAAGGAGAACTGGATTGATCTACACAACCTGAGAGTAATTAAGTATGGGAATGTACTTCACCTGGATTGTCACCTGTCCGTTCCATGGTATTTGAATGTTCACCAGGCGCATGCTGAAATTGATGAACTGGCCAGGCTTATCCGGGGTGAATTCGGAGAATCATTGGAATTATTTGCCCATTGTGATGGATGCCTCTATTTCCAGTGCTCCATTTGCAGGAAACATGATTGTCCTGTAAGACAGCATGAGTTTAAAAGTCTTATTGAATGGACCAGGGACAATACTTTGCAGAATGAAAAGCACAGTCTTCCTGACTTAAAGGAGCAGGTGCTGGTCCAATAATCAAGTGAACACATTAGCGAGATGCCTGTGAAAGGATTTACTTTAAATTGAATAATAAATACGAATGAGTACTAAAACTACAACAGTGTGGAAGACAGGCAAGAAGTATGAGTCTTTCATGCGCAACGGAAAGATTGAACTGGATGCTGAAAATGGATTTGGTCCAAAAGCTTTATTGCTTACAGGATTAGCCGGCTGCAGCGGCATTGATGTAGTGGATATTTTAGAGAAAATGAGAGTTCCGTTTGCGGATCTCATCATAGAGGCAGAAGCTGATCAAACCGATGATTATCCGAAGGTTTATAAAACCATTCACCTGACCTACCGGTTGAAAACTGAAGAAGAAATGCGGGAGAAAGTCAGGAAGGCCATAGATTTGTCACTGGAAAAATATTGCGGGGTTGCTGCTATGTTGAAGAAAAATTCGCCTATTGAATACGAGATAATAATTACACAATGATTTTTTAACCCCCTAAAAACCTTTATTATTATGGGTTTACATCTGGGCGACAAAGCGCCAAATTTTAAAGCGAAAACTACAGAAGGAGAAATTGATTTTTATGAATTCCTCGGTGATAGCTGGGGCATTCTCTTTTCTCACCCGGCCGATTACACGCCGGTATGTACGACAGAACTTGGAAGAACAGCCTTATTAAAGGAAGAATTTGCAAAAAGAAACGTGAAGGTTCTTGCTGTGAGTGTTGACCCCCTGGATAAACATCTTGGCTGGAGAAATGACATCAATGAAACACAGAATTGTCATGTGGATTTCCCTATCATCGCTGATGAAAACAGGGAAGTTGCCACCCTTTATGACATGATTCATCCAAATGCTTCTGCTACAGCAACGGTACGTTCTTTATTTGTTATCGGTCCTGATAAGACCATTAAACTGATGATCACTTACCCAGCTTCCACCGGCAGAAACTTCTTTGAAGTGTTGAGAGTTGTTGATTCTTTGCAACTGACTTCGAAACATACTGTTTCTACTCCTGCCGATTGGCAACCCGGTGAGGATGTTATCGTGGGTACCTCTATAACAACCGAAGAAGCAAAAAAGAAATTCCCTAAAGGAGTGCGTGAAGTAAAACCTTACTTAAGGTATACCCCTGTGCCGGAAGAATCGAAGAATTAAACTTTTCTCATTCTGAAGAACAATTTATGTCCCATGCTGCATGGGACTTTTTTTTGGTCTTTACTTTTTTAGATACTTATTCATTTGATTCAGCGTGGCACTAAGATCTTTTGGTATAGGGGCCTGTAAATGAATTGTCTTTCCCTCCAAATCGCTAAAACTGAGTTCCGAAGAATGTAACGCCAGACGATGCAGTATAGGTCTTTCTTCTTCGTCAGATTTGGAGATCTTATACCTGCTTTTAAAAGAAGATATGTACACGGGCTTCCCATCTCCATATACTTCATCACACACGATCGGGTGACCGATGTGTTTCATATGAACCCTGATCTGGTGGGTACGACCGGTTAATATCCGGAATTCCATCCACGAGTACAAACGATAGCTATCCAGCACCTTGTATTCGGTAATGGACTCCTTTCCTTTTTTATACACCGTCATTACCCCTCTTTTATGCGGATGTTCAGAGATCGGTTCATTGATGGTGCCTTCTGATTGGGCCGGGTTGCCTAAAACAAATCCATTGTAAATCTTCTTTGTTTCCCTGCTCTCAAATTGTTGCGAGAGGTGCTTGTGCATCTGTTCATTTAAGGCAAATACGATCAAGCCACTGGTCTCTTTGTCCAACCGGTGCACTGTAAAGATTTCACCATACTTCTCTTTTAGCATTTGCTTTAACGAGATCTCTTTTCCTTCCCTGTCAGGAATACTTAACAGGCGCGGGGATTTATTTATGGCAACGAAATCTTTGGTCTCCTGTATGATGCTGTCGTCTATTTTCATATCCACTTCTCCGGTTCAATTGCGAAAGACATTTATAATAAGAAGGTAACTCCTGGTTACGTTCTTTATCACTTCCCTTTTTTGAAATATTTCAGGTCTCTTACCTCTTTCTCAGTGAGGAATCGCCATTTGCCTCTTTGAACATTTTTTTTGGTTAACCCTGCAAACGTTACCCGGTCAAGGTTCTTCACGTCATAACCAAAATGTTCAAAGATCCTTCTAACTATCCTGTTTCTCCCACTATGTATTTCAACACCCACCTGCCTGAGGTCTCCCTGGTCAGTGAAGGCGATGGAATCAACATTTGCCATGCCATCCTCAAGCGGCACACCTTTTAAGATCGATTCAAAGTCCTTTTTTGTTAAAGGCTTATCCAGGGTCACTGCATATATCTTCTTAATCTCGTTACTGGGGTGAGTCAACTTTTGTGAAAGGTCACCATCGTTTGTAAGCAACAACACACCCGATGTATTCCGGTCCAATCTTCCCACCGGGTATACCCGTTCGGTTGTTGCCTGTTTTACCAGGTCCAGTACGGTCTTTCGCTGTTGAGGGTCTTCTGTAGTGGTGAGGTAATCCTTTGGTTTATTCAGGAGAATGTACACCAGGTTTCTTACAGGCTGAATAGCTTTTCCTTTCACTTTTACTTTTTCCTTCCCTGTAATTTTATGCCCGGGTTCTGTGATTACCTGCCCATCTACTGTTACTTTTCCACCTTTAATCAGTTCTACTGCATCTCTTCTTGAACAGATGCCACTATGAGCAATGTACTTGTTCAGCGGCATTACCGAGGGAGTAACTTCTGGTGAAAAACCTGGTCCCTTTACAGCAGGATGGCTGCCAACAGGTGCTCCCGGCTTCACCGGGTAGGGGGACTTAGCCCTTATTCTTGCCTGTCTTTTCTCGGTAAGTTCCTTTTTGAATTCTCTTTTTTCCTTCCTGATCTGTTCTTTTTTGGCTCCTCCTTTCTTCTCTTTGGACATGAATTTTTCAAAGCCGGTTTTCTTCTTCATTCAGCAAAAATAGAAAAGGCCGTGTTGTGCACGACCTTTTTTGAAAATGGTGGATGTCTTGTTATTTAATAGCGTTCTTTTTTTGCTGCTTTAAATGAGATTCCATTTTTTGAATTTGATCCTGGGTGAGAACAGTTTTCATCTGCTCTTTTTGTTGTTTTGTCAAGTCCTGGACCTTTGCTCTTTTTTGTTCCTGCGTCAGATTTTTATCTGTGCGCACTGCCTGTACTTTTGTTCTGAAGCTTTCTCTCATGGAAGCCATTCTTTCTTTTTGATCTTCAGTGAGGTTTAATTCTTTAGCAAGCTTTTGCCTTTGATCGAATCTTTTGTTTAGTCTTTCCCTATAGCGGTTGGCTAAAAGGTTATTATGTTGAACAGATCTTAATTTACCCAGTTTTGCATTTTGCTGAGGCGTTAGAACTGATTTGAACTGAGCCTGGTACTTATGGCGTATTTCTTTTCTTTTTGCTTTGAACTCGCCAAGAGTCATTTTGTCGTTTTGGGTTAGCTGTTTCAGTTCCTGTTTTTCTTGTTGGCGAATGGTCTGAACCTGTCCTTTTTGAGCAGGAGTAAGGTTAATTTGATTTAATGCCATTTGCTGTTTTTGCTTAGCCTGAGGTTTTTTAGGCCCAACCTGTGCCTGTGCAGCTCCCATTAATATTGAGATTGCCAGTAAGGAAGCCAGAAGTTTTTTCATATACGGTCGTTTTTAAAAAGTTTAGGTATTAGACTGAAAGTTCATCACGTAGTTTAACATTCTACGTTAATAAATGTTAAAACAATTAACAGTTATGAATGTCTGTTATAAGAAAGTGCTCAATATTTAACCTATAGAAAGCACTTGTTATTGGAAGCGGCTCTTAAAGGTGGTTCAGCACTCTCATACACTGTTGATACGGAGTTGATACGCTGTTGATACGGAATTGATACGGAATTAACAGCGTATCAACTGCGTATCAACTCCGTATCAATTCCGTATCAACAGAGTAACAGGGCTATAGGAGAGCCATAGCAGAACTCATGGATTCTTTAGAAAACAGGATCGAAATAGATAGAAACAAGTTAGTGAAATGTGATTCAGGATACAGCAGTTGCCGTAGTGGCTTTATTAGCCAACTGGCCACAGGCTGCATCTATGTCTTTACCCCGGCTGCGTCGCAGGCGGGCATTTACCTTGTGCTTTGTGAGGTAAGCAAGGAAAGATTCCATTTTTTCATCAGATGGCTTTTCGAATTTGGCGAAGTCAATTGGATTGTATTCAATGATATTTACCAGGTCAGCCGGTACCTGCCTGTACACCTTGATGAGATCATCGGCATCTTTCGTGCTGTCATTGAAGTTGTTAAAGAGAATGTACTCCAGAGTGATCTCGTTTTTGGTTTCTTTATAGAAGTGGTTGAGTGCATCGATCAATGCCTTAAGGTTATTCGTTTCATTAATGGGCATGATCTCGTTCCGCTTGGCATCATTAGCCGCATGAAGAGAAAGAGCCAGCTTGAATCGCACCTTGTCGTCACCCAGTTGTCTGATGCCTTTAGCTACCCCCGCAGTTGAAACGGTGATTCTTCTCGGGCTCATGGCCAACCCATCTTCCGCTGTAATTCTTTCCACTGCCTTCATAACATTCCTGTAATTCAACAGGGGCTCACCCATACCCATAAATACAATGTTGGAAAGCTTCTTGCCATAGGTCTTTTCCGACTGCTGATTTAGAAGTACCACCTCATCATAGATCTCATCGAATTCAAGATTTCTTTTTCTTTCTATATAACCGGTAGCACAAAATTTACAACTCAGCGAGCAACCGATCTGTGATGACACACAAGCTGTGTACCTGCTTTCAGTTGGGATCAAAACACCTTCACACAGATGTCCTTCATGTGTAATAAAGCGGGATTTAACGGTACCATCAGCACTATTTTGTATTGTATCAACAGTCAAAGCAGGTAAACTAAAGCTCTCACCGAGTTTCTGCCGCAGATCTTTACTCAGGTTGGTCATGTCGGCAAATGAAGCCGCATGCTTCTGCCAGAGCCACTCCCAAACCTGCTTCGCCCGGAATTTCTTTTCTCCCATATTAATGAAAAAATCTTCCAGGTCGTGCAAACTAAGCTGCCTGATATTCTTAATCTCTTTAGAGGCTTTAACAGTTCGGGACATCGCGCAAAGGTACGAAAGTCAGCAAGAGGGGTGAAGGAAGAAGAGTTAAAAGAGGTTTTCGTTTTCGCATTTTAGCAACCAACGTTGGCCACCAACATAGCAAGACACAAGGGTGAATTTCGTTTCTGTGGCTTTGTGTCATAATGGCTTCTTGGATTGTTTTGCTATTTTGCATTTCCTTAATCCAGTCGATACAATGAGAGATGTTTATGTTATAGATGCTATTCGAACACCCATAGGGAAATACGGAGGAGCCTTAAGTTCTGTTCGGCCGGATGATTTACTGGCACATGTAATAAGAGCATTGCTGAAACGTAACAGCAGCATCAATGTTGAAGACATCGAAGATGTGATCGCAGGAGATGCCAACCAGGCAGGGGAGGACAACCGGAATGTAGCCAGGATGGCCGCTTTACTGGCTGGTTTACCGGTGACGATCCCCGGCAGCACGGTCAACCGCCTGTGTGCTTCCGGCCTGCAGGCCATAATGGATGCCTCACGGCAGATCATGTGCGAAGATGCAGAACTGGTGATTGCGTGTGGGGTGGAAAGTATGAGCCGTGCACCCTTTGTCATGTCAAAGGCCAGTGCTCCTTTTCAACGTACAGCAGAAGTATTCGACACCACCTTGGGCTGGAGGTTTGTAAATGGCAAACTGAAAGACATGCATTATCCCTACAGTATGGGTGAAACAGCAGAAAATGTTGCCCGTAAATGGAATATATCACGAGAAGCCCAGGACAGGTTTGCTTTTGAGTCACAGGAAAAGTATTTTAAAGCTCTTGATGAAGGCAAATGGAAGGAGGAGATTATTCCCGTGGGAATTGGAACGGTTAAAGGTGAGGCAATTGTAGTGGATACGGATGAACACCCGCGAAAAACGTCTTTAGACAAATTGGCGAGTTTAAAACCTGCATTTGCCGGTGAAGGAACGGTGACAGCAGGTAACTCGTCAGGTATTAATGATGGTTCAGGGGCGCTTTTATTGGCAAGTGAGGAGATGATAAAGAAGTATGATTTGAAACCGTTGGCTAAGGTGATCTCTATGGCGGTAGCGGGTGTAGATCCTGCTATTATGGGTATAGGGCCTGTACCTGCCACTCAAAAAGCATTAAAAAGAGCCAGCTTGTCCATCGCTAATATGGACCTGGTTGAATTGAATGAGGCTTTTGCTTCACAGTCACTGGCGTGCATACATGACCTGCAGCTGGACCCTGCAAAAGTGAATGTCAATGGGGGGGCTATAGCTTTAGGTCATCCTTTGGGGTGCAGTGGTGTAAGAATAGCAACCACCTTGCTATATGAAATGAAAAGAAGGAAAAGTAAATACGGCCTCGCCACCATGTGTGTTGGTGTGGGGCAGGGAGCAAGTATAATTTTTGAAGGTATGCAGGAATGAGGCCTATATATATTCTTTTATTCCTTTCAATGGTTGTTTGTTCCTGTGTTTTATTTCCTCAATACCGGCATAGTAATTTTCAATACCGGCAGGATGGCACCAACCATGTCATTACTTTAGTAGTTCCAAAAGGTTACTTAAGTGTGGAAACAAAGAATGACTCGTTAGGCAACCAGGTGGAATTGTTCCATTATCCTGGCGGAGCCACCTTGTATGCTTCCCACCTGTCGGATACCACTATACTCATACAGGCTATCGATAAATCAATCAACATTCCAAAGGTTTTGCCTAATGGAGGATTGATCTACAAAGGCATGGATTCCACTAATTTATTCTGGCGGGAGATAAGGAGAAAGAATTTTCGGTTTGGCTATCGTTCCGTCAACTCCTTACAGGAACCCCTATTCGATTCAGCCACTAACTTTATGAGCTGGCAGCAACTGTACTAACAGGTGTTTCGCCGGTAAATGAGAAAGCTGTTAATTCATCAAAAGGTACACTCGACTGAACCCCCGATCGAAGATTCTTTATTGTACACACTTTGTCAGCCACTTCACGGGAGCCAATAATTATTATGAAGGGAATGTTTTTCTTTTCAGCATACTTGAACTGTTTGTCCATTTTTGCCTGTTCATGGTAGATCTCTGAAGGAATTCCCTTTGCCCTTAATCGTTGCAATAAGGAATAAGCCGTTGTGCTTTCAACTGCACCAAGATTGAAAAAGAGAACTTTTGTACTTTCTTCAATGGTTTCCGGGAACAATTTTAATTCTTCCAGCACATCATATATCCTGTCTACTCCGAAGGAGATGCCTACCCCGGGGATATTAGGAACTCCGAACAAACCGGTTAAATCATCATAACGTCCACCCCCGCCAATAGAGCCGATTTTTACTTCAGCTGGCGCTTTTGCTTCAAAGATGATTCCTGTATAATAATTCAAACCCCGTGCGAGTGTGAAATCGATAGTAAGTTTAGCAGAGCCGGATGCATCATTTGCACTAACGGTTTCCAATACATAAGAAAGTTCGTGAATTCCTTTAGCAGCAAGTTCAGAATTCTGAAACAGTGCTTTTACCTGCTGCAGTTTTTTATCATTACTCCCGCTAATAGATAAGTATTCCTCCACCTTACTGACCTGTTCTTGTGAAAGATCCTTTTGCCTGAGTTCCTCTTTTACTTTATCAATGCCGACTTTATCAAGCTTGTCGATAGCTATGGTAATATCCATCATTTTGCTGGCGCCACCACAGGCTTCAGCCAAAGCCGCCAGGAGCTTCCTGGAATTAATCCTTAGATCAAAGTTTTCGATGCCCAGGGTTGTAAAAACCTGGTTGTAAATATTTACGAACTCCACTTCATTGAGCAAAGAAGTGCTTCCCACCACATCGGCATCACATTGATAAAATTCCCTGTATCTGCCACGCTGTGGCCTGTCGGCTCTCCATACCGGTTGCACCTGGTAACGCTTAAAAGGAAACGCCAGTTGCCCATGATTCATCGCCACATAACGGGCGAAAGGAATAGTCAGGTCATACTTTAATGCTCTTTCGGTGATCCCCTTAGTTGATTTACCGGAGAGAATCTTTTCGAATTCTTCCCTTGCCTGTTGCTGCCTGGCAGGATTGTCAAGGCCATTGTTCAGGATCTTGAAAATGAGTTTGTCTCCTTCCTCTCCATACTTACCCATAAGGGTGTCGAGGTTTTCCATTGCAGGAGTTTCCAGAGGCTGGAAGCCATAAAGTTCAAATACCTTCTTTATGGTAGAAAAGATGTAGGCTCTTTTGCGAACTACATCGGGTCCAAAATCACGAGTACCTTGAGGAAGAGAAGGTTTCATAGCTTCAAAAGTAAAAAGTTCAGCTTGGAAAGAGGAAATAGTTTAACTCTATACGTGTCCGTTGGTTGGTTGGCTGTATTTGCTGATGATGCGGTCACAGGCTTTTTCAATCAGTGCATACACTTCGTGAAATCCTGGTTCGGTACCATACCACGGATCGGGAACTGATTTGTTTTTTCCGGGATGCAATTCATTTAAAAGCAGGTCAATCTTTGAGGCATCGAAAACTCCGTTTGACATACGCCTGATCTCTGTTAACACGTCTTCGCTCATGGCATAGATCTTATCAAACCTTTTGAAGTCTTCGCTGCTGAATTGCCTTGCTCTTTGATCACAAATATCTATTCCATTCAGCCTTGCTACTTTTTGAGAGAGATGATGTGGTGGTTCTCCAACATGAAATGTTTCAGTTCCCGCACTATCGATTACCCATTGATGAAGACCTGCCTTCTCTGCTTTATGTCGCAAAATGCCTTCCGCCAGCGGACTCCTGCAAATATTTCCAAGGCACACCATTAATATTTTCATATTCTGTTTCCGTTCACTATTATAGTGAAACTACAAAATTACATTGCCGGCAAGAGAGAAAAAGAAAGTTGATAGAGAAGATTGTTAACTATTTTATAGTTGTTAACAAATGCACTAAGAATATAAACTGTAATGGCGATGAAGGATTTATTCGTAATCCCGGTCAAAGTTTCCTATGAGCATGAGCAACTTATTTAACGCTTCTTTCATCTATTAATATGTGAAATGCCTCCGGTCTCGTGAATAAAAGTTCTTTGATTTATGGAATAGTTTTACAGGTGCATCTCAATGAAAGAATGGAGAATTATAAATCAATTAGAGGTATTCGCCGCAAGCATAATTTTGGTGCTGTGATGAGTTTTAGGAAAACAAAAATCTAAAATGTTTTAAATTGTCCGCCCAAGTAGAATATATGTCAGAAGATTTTCAGGATGAAGCAAGGAAGAAAGATTCCAGGATGAGATCAATTGTAGATTATACCCGTGGTACGATATTCATCATGTTTGGGTTGTTTTTTATCTTCTTTAAATTCTTCAATATACAAGGCCTGGAATATAGAGAGTGGTATCTCTATATTGGCGGGTTGTTTGTATTATATGGCATCTGGAGAATATACAGGGGGTATAAAAAGAATTACTATAGATGAGGAATACTGCACTATTGATTGTAGTTACTGGTTTTTTATTCCTTTGCCAATATGGTTGCCGTACACACAATAGTGTGGAGAAGGTGACCGACCATTTTGATTCCGGCACTATTAACATCAGTTGTGATGAATCATTTAAGCCGGTGATTGACCAGGAAGTGCAGGTTTATTGTAATTCTTATCCGAAAGCCAACATAATTGTTCACTATAAACCCGAGGCGGATTGTTTAAGGGATTTTGCTGTTGATTCCATTCGCATGGTAATTGCTACGAGACCTTATACAAAAAGTGAAGAAACCTTAATGGCTGATTCACTTCATGTTGGGGTAAATTACGGCACACTGGCCTATGATGCCATAGCGGTGGTAGTGAACCCAAAGGCAAAAGATTCGATGTTCAGCATGAATGAGATCAGGGATTTGCTGAGCGGTAAATCAAAGAAAAACCTTGTCCCGGTGATGGATGGAGTTAAAGCTACAAGCACAGTGCGCTATATGTTGGATTCTGTACTTCATGGACAGAACCTGGGGTCAAATGTTGTAGCAGCTAAAAACAGCCAGGGTGTGCTAGATTATGTAGCCAACACTCCAAACGCTGTTGGTTTTGTAGGAGTGAGCTGGATTTCAAATAGTGAAGACACTTCGGAATCAAAATATTTAAAATCGATCAGGGTGGCACGATTAGAAAGTACGGATTACGCAAATGGCTATGTTCTGCCGGTCCAGTTATTTATCTATACTAAAAGCTACCCGATGATCCGGAGTTTGGTATATGTCATAAAAGAAAATCACCTGGGGCTTGGCCATGGATTTGCAAATTTTATGTTGCAGGACCGGGGACAGTTAATTTTTCGAAGAGCATATATTTTCCCGGCTCAAAGGTCTTTTTATGTCAGGGATGCCCAGTTGGATCAAGATTAACAACTCAGAAGTAAACGAAACAGAATAATTTTAAATCTTAAAATGAAAAACAAAAAATGAAGAAAACAGCTATTTTATTCTTTTTTGCTGCTTTCCTTTCCATTACAGCACTGGCACAGACGGTACAGGAAGGAATTAATCATCTCTATGCTGAGCGCTATCAAAGCGCTAAAGCCGTGTTTGAGAAGCTGGTGGCTGCAAACCCCAATAATCTCGAAGCTACTTATTGGCTGGGGCAAACTTATATTGCCTCTAATGATATCAATGCCGCAAGAGCTTTATATCAAAAGGCCCTTGCTACAAACGGCAACGCACCTTTAATAATGGTGGGAATGGGACATGTGAACCTGCTGGATGGTAAAACCGCAGAAGCCAAGCAATTATTTGAATCTGCCATTACAGCCAGCAAGGGTAGAAAAGGCAATGATCCTAATATTTTAGATGCAATCGGAAGAGCCAATGTACAGGCACATACTGACAAGAGACCTGCCGGTGACCTGCAATATGCTATTGCTAAATTGAATGAGGCTGCTACGTTAGCGCCCACGAATGCGGATATATTCCTTAACCTGGGAAATGCCTATAGGAAGTTACATAATGGCAGTGAAGCTGTACAAGCTTATCGTAAAGCCGGAAATTTTGCTCCTGCTCTTTATAGGGTCGGAATGCTTTATATGACACAAAATAACTGGGATGTTGTCCTGGAGAACCTCAATAGTGCTGTTGCAGCTGATCAAAAGTTTGCTCCTGCCTATGACCAATTATATGATTATTATTTAAGGGTGAAGAGGGACTTCGCCACAGCCGAAACATTTGCCAATAAGTATAAGGCCTCCACTGACCCAAGTGTGGAAAACGATTATATGCTGGCGCAGACTTATTATGTACAAAATAAATTTAATGAGGCAATAAGCACAGCGAAGAATATTATTGCCCAGGCAAAGACACCAAGAGCCAGGGTATATCGCCTGCTGGCTTACAGTGCATTGGGCAATAAGGATACAGCATCAGCCTGCAACTATTCCAATGAGTTCCTTGCTAAGGCTAACGATGAGGAGTTGTTAGGAGGGGATTATATTCTTCATGCGACAGCTTGCGCACGGAATAACCCGGAGCAAGTAAGGGCCGACATCATGAGGGCAGTAAAGATGGATAGTGTGCTTTCTAACCAGGTCAATATGCTTAATGAAGCAGTTGAAACAGCACGGGCTAATAACCAGAAACTATTGGAAGGGGAGCTTCGCCTTATGTCTTACCAGTTAAGAGTTCCTAAAGCAGATAAAGCAGAATTGATCAGTTATGTAGCTGTACCTCTTTATTTGGGAGGAGCCTATCAAAAAGCCGACAGTGTAGCCAGGGTATATTCTCAATTAGCACCTGATAGCATCCACGGGTATTATTGGAGTGCATTGGCATTGTCTGCTATCGATACAACGATGGCGCAAGGACTGGCAGTACCTGCCTATGAAAAGGTTTTGGCAATAGCAGAGAAAGATCCTGCTCGTTTAAAGAGCCAGGGAGTAAACGCGGCAAGAACTTTAGCTATATACTATAATAATATTAAAGCAGATAGGACAGCGGCCACATCTTATCTTGATAGGGGATTAGCACTGGATCCGACAAATCCAAATTTATTGGCAATACAAAATGCCTTTAAGGGGACACAGAGATCCCAACCTTCCTCTTCGGCGTCCACAAAGACTAAAGTAGAACCCAGTAAGACTAAAGTCAAAACGAAGAATTAATTAAGAAGGCCTTCCAAATGGAAGGCCTTCTTGCTGATTAATATCATTTAAAATATGTACGGGCATTAACAAACGGAATGTATTTTTGCCTCCGATTTTGGATGCTTATGTATTATTTACTACAAACAGATCTCACAAAGGCGGTAACGGATGTAAATGATGCCGGGAGTTGGTTACCAGTGGCCTTACAGTTTGTATTTGCAGGTGGATTGATTGGACTGTTAATGGTTGTGACCCATTTACTGGGTCCCAAAAGGAAAACAGCCGATAAATTGCAAACGTTTACAAGTGGTATTGAAAGTCATGGTGATGCAAGGCAGCCGGTTGCTATTAAATACTTTCTTGTTGCCATTCTTTTCGTGCTGTTTGATGTAGAGGTGATCTTTTTCTATCCTTATGCAGTGAATTTCAAGTGGTTGGGTTGGAGCGGTTTTTGGGCTGTATTAATGTTTGTAGCCTTCTTTTTATGTGGGTTTATCTACATTTTAAAGAAGGGAGCATTAACATGGGAAGATTAGGTATTAATTGATCAGAATTGTCGGAAGATGATTCAAAAATTGTAAAAATTATGGCTCGTCCAGTTTCATATAACATACACGAAAAGCCTCTTGAGAGTGATATTAGTATTGCCGAAATGCCGGAAGGCTACCAGGGGGAAGGTTTTTTTGCGTCAAAATTGAGCGATGTAGTCGGATTAGCAAGGAAGAATTCCATTTGGCCTTTGCCTTTTGCTACCTCCTGTTGTGGTATCGAATTTATGGCTACCATGGCTTCACACTATGACCTGGCACGTTTTGGTTCAGAACGGGTAGGATTCTCCCCCCGGCAGTGCGACCTGTTGATGGTTATGGGAACAATAGCAAAGAAGATGGGACCGATAGTAAAACAGGTTTATTTGCAAATGGCGGAACCTCGTTGGGTTATGGCAGTAGGTGCTTGTGCCTGCAGTGGAGGAATTTTTGATACTTACAGTGTTTTACAGGGTATCGACCAGATAGTGCCTGTGGATGTCTATGTACCGGGTTGCCCTCCACGACCGGAAGCTATACTGGATGGATTTATGAAAGTACAAGACCTGGTAGGTAAGGAAAGTATAAGAAGACGTAACAGTGATCATTATAAAAAATTACTGGAGAGTTACGGTATCCAGTAATGGTACAGCTTTATTAGGCAGCATGCCTTTCTTTGCTGTATGAATAAATTGCCGGAAAACTAAATGGCTTTAAGTAACGACTTAATTAAGCAACGACTGGTAGAAAAATTCGGAGAACAGGTTACGGCTTTTGAAGAGCCGTATGGGATGCTCACCTTTGAGGCACCTAAGGAAATGAATCTTAAAGTGCTTCAATTTCTTTTTGATGATGACCAACTGGGATTCCGCTTTCTCACAGATCTTACAGCCGTACACTACCCCCATCAGAAGGGACGGGAATTAGCAGTGGTATATCACCTGCATAATCTTGTTGAAAACTGCCGCATTCGGTTCAAAGTTTTTACAGATATAAATTCTCCCGCAGTATTTAGTGCTACGAAGCTTTATTCTTCCGCAAACTGGCAGGAAAGGGAAGCTTATGATTTCTTCGGTGTTCAGTTTGTCGGGCATCCTAACCTGAAACGAATAATGAACGTTGAGGAAATGGATTATTTCCCAATGCGAAAGGAATTCCCGCTGGAAGATCAGACCCGTATAGATAAAGATGATGAGATGTTTGGAAGAGGTGGCAGTTTTGATTTTGGAAACAGGCAGGCAGATGGATCACCAGCCACTATTCCGGAATCCGAGAAGAGTTAATAGATGGTCCAGTATAACAGGCGACAGAAACTAATTAAAGAGTGTAACAGCTAAGATCTCCAATTGGAGGTTAGAATATGACAACAGCAGAAAAACATATAAAACTCCCGGAAGGAAGTATTGAAACCGAAACAACCAAATTAAACCTTGGACCTACACACCCTGCAACACATGGTGTGTTTCAGAACATACTGGAACTTGACGGGGAAAGAATTGTCTCAGCAGAACAAACGGTTGGTTATATACACCGTGCGTTTGAAAAGATTGCCGAACGTAAACCCCTATACCAGATCACTCCTCTTACAGATCGTCTCAATTACTGCTCTGCCCCAATTAATAATATGGGATGGCACCTCACCTGTGAGAAGCTTTTAGGTATCCATACCCCTAAAAGAGTGGATTACCTGCGGGTTATTATCATGGAACTCGCTCGTATTGCGGATCACCTGATTTGTAACTCCATTGTGGGAGTGGATGCCGGCGCTTATACCGGTTTCCTTTATGTGATGCAGTACAGGGAATTGATATATGAGATCTGGGAAGAAGTGTGTGGATCGCGCCTTACAACCAACATTGGCAGGATTGGGGGCTTTGAAAGAGACTTTAATGATATTGCTTTTACTAAACTGGAGAAGTTTCTCCGCGAATATCCTGGCGTACTGAGAGAGTTTGAAAACCTCTTTACACGCAACCGGATATTTATGGAAAGGACTATAGGAGCAGGTCCGATAAGTGCTGAAAGAGCATTGAACTACGGTTTTACAGGACCTAACTTACGCGCTGCAGGTGTTGATTATGATGTAAGGGTACATACTCCTTATAGTAGTTACCAGGACTTTGATTTTGAAATTCCTACCGGAACAACAGGTGATTGCTATGACCGCTTCCTTGTACGTAACCAGGAGATGTGGCAGTCACTTAAAATTTTAGAACAGGCTTACCGTAAGGTACAGGATATGAAAGGAGAAGAGTCCACTCTTTTCCATGCTGACGTACCTGAATACTACCTGCCTGAAAAGAAAGATGTATACACTAAGATGGAAGCACTCATCTACCATTTCAAGATTGTTATGGGAGAGATTGAAATGCCTCCCGGTGAAGTGTACAACTGCGTGGAAGCTGCGAATGGAGAACTAGGCTTTTACCTGATTAGTGATGGAGGACGAAGCCCCTACCGGGTGCATTTCCGCAGACCTTGTTTTATTTATTACCAGGCTTTTGAAGAACTGGTAAAAGGCAGTATGTTAAGTGATGCCATTATTGTAATGTCATCCTTGAATCTTATTGCCGGGGAAATGGATGGATAAAGACCCAACAGGATAATCCGGCACTTGCGGGATTATCGAATTGATATATTGTATGATAGAATTTTCACAAGACCGTTTACAAAAGGTCCAGGAAATAATTGCACGTTACCCGGAAGGCAAGCACAAGAGTGCTTTACTCCCGGTATTGCACATGGCACAGGATGCCAATAACGGATGGTTAAGCGTTGAAGCAATGGATTATGTAGCCAAGCTGCTGAACCTAAAACCTATTGAAGTTTATGAAGTCGCTACCTTCTATAGCATGTACAATCTTAAACCCGTTGGGAGATACCTTTTTGAGGTGTGCCAGACTGGTCCGTGCATGTTAAACGGAAGTGATGACATCATTCATTATATAAAGGAAAAGTTGGGAATAGGTGTTGGTGAAACTACTTCTGATGGTATGTTCACTCTCAAGACGGTTGAGTGTCTTGGTGCCTGTGGCTATGCACCAATGATGCAGTTGGGAGATCATTATAAAGAACACCTTACTAGGGAAAAAGTGGACCAGATAATTGAAGAGTGCAGGAAGACAGCAGCCCAAAACAATTAAACATATGAAACTGACCCCTTATTTGACTTTTAATGGTAACTGCGAAGAGGCTTTGAATTTCTATGTTGGAGTATTTGGTGGGGAGATTAAAGAATTAAAGAGATTTGAAGGCTCACCGATTCAGAATATGGCAGCTAATCCAAACATGATTATGCATGCCCGATTTGAAGCAAATGGCATCACGTTAATGGCTTCAGATGGTGGTCATGGTGAGTCGAATGGAAGAGCTCATGTTGGTGTGTCAATGAGCGTGGAGTTTGATGATGAAGGCCAGATACAGAATGTATTTTCAAAACTCTCAGATGGCGGCCAGGTAGTGATGCCACTGGAAGATACTTTTTGGGGAGCTAAGTTTGGTATGTTGAAAGACAAGTTTGGGGTAAACTGGATGTTTAATTACCAAAAGAATCAACCCGAGTAGCTCTTAGCTGTTAAGGGTTGATATTATAAGCCCCGGAATATAAAAACTCCCTTGAGGAGTGGGATTATATGAGTATAAAACTTTTATTAGAAAAAACAGGTATTGAAGGCATCAGGTACTATGAAACGTACCGGAAGAATGGAGGTTATGCAGCAGCAGAGAAAGCGTTTAAGATGGCTCCTGCTGATATAGTTGAAGAAGTTAAAAAGAGCGGTCTGCGAGGTCGTGGAGGTGCAGGATTTCCTGCCGGGTTGAAGTGGAGCTTCCTGGCGAAGCCTGAAGGTGTAGCCCGTTACCTGGTGTGTAATGCCGATGAATCAGAGCCGGGAACTTTTAAAGACCGGTACTTAATGGAGTTGATTCCTCACCTGTTGATTGAAGGATTAATCATTTCATCTTATGCTTTGGGTTCCAATCGAACCTATATCTATATAAGAGGTGAATATGCCTGGATAGTTGATATCCTGGAACAAGCTATTACAGAGGCTACCAACGCCGGCTTCCTTGGTAAGAATATCCTTGGCAGCGGCTTCGATTGTAATATTTATGTACAAAGAGGAGCAGGTGCTTATATCTGTGGAGAGGAAACAGCTTTATTGGAATCACTGGAAGGTAAGAGAGGCAATCCTCGAATAAAGCCTCCATTCCCTGCTGTAAAAGGATTATATGATTGCCCCACTGTGGTGAATAATGTGGAGACGTTAGCTGCAATAGTACCTATTCTAATAATGGGTGGTGCAGAGTATGCGAAAATTGGAGTGGGGAGAAGCACAGGCACTAAGCTTATTTCAGCCTGTGGTAACATTCGTAAACCTGGTGTTTACGAAATTGATATGACCATCTCTGTGGAGGAGTTTATTTATAGTGATGAATATTGTGGGGGTATTGCAAATGGTAAAAGACTTAAAGCTTGTATCCCGGGAGGATCTTCTGTTCCCATTTTACCGGCTAACCTTTTACTGACTACTGCAAAAGGGGAAAAGCGGATAATGAACTACGAGAGCCTTGCTGATGGTGGATTTGCAACTGGCACCATGTTAGGGTCTGGTGGCTTTATTGTATTAGACGAAGATCAATGCGTAGTGCGTCATACAATGACACTCGCCCGTTTCTATCGTCATGAAAGCTGTGGCCAGTGTTCTCCATGCAGGGAAGGTACGGGGTGGATGGAAAAGATTCTCACGAACATAGAGAATGGTAAAGGAAAGATGAGTGACATTGACCTGCTTTGGGATATACAGAGCAAGATAGAAGGCAATACAATCTGTCCTTTAGGTGATGCGGCAGCATGGCCTGTTGCAGCAGCTATAAGGCACTTCAGGGATGAATTTGAGTGGCATGTTACCAACCCTGAAGAAGCATTGAAGAGGAATTTTGGATTAGCGCATTATGCCGATCCGGTTAGTGTGGCAGTGGGTTAACTCCCTATTCCCCTTCAAGGTGAACTTAAGTGATAAAGTTTGTAATGACATTTGGAATAAGAACTTTTAAGTACTGACTTAATATTAAGATGGCTGACGAAAAGAAATTATTTAAAGTAACTATAGATAACATCACGGTGGAAGTGGAGCCGGGGACTACTATCCTTATGGCAGCACGGAAGATCGGTGGTGATATCGTGCCGCCGACAATGTGCTACTATAGCAAATTGAAGAACACCGGTGGTTATTGCCGTACCTGCCTTGTCAGGGTCGCACAGGGATCGATTGCTGATCCGCGGCCGATGCCCAAGCTGGTGGCCAGCTGCCGTACCGCTGTAATGGATGGAATGGTAGTAGAGAACATTACCAATCCGGCAGTACTGGAGGCAAGAAAAGGTGTTGTTGAATTTCTACTGATCAATCACCCACTTGACTGCCCGGTCTGTGACCAGGCTGGTGAATGTGATCTCCAGGACCTTAGCTACGAACATGGAACAGAAGGTACCCGTTATGAGTTCAAAAAAAGAACGTTTGAAAGGATTGATATAGGACCTTACATACAGTTGCACATGACGCGTTGTATTCTTTGCTACCGTTGTGTTCACCTGGCTAATCAGATTGCCGGACTTAGGGAACACGGCGTGCTGGATAGAGGAGATCATGCACAGATAGCAACCTACATCCAAAAGTCTATAGAGAGCCCAATGATTGGTAATGTGATAGATGTATGTCCTGTAGGTGCTTTAACTGACAGAACATTCCGTTTCAAGAACCGGGTTTGGTTTACCAAACCTGTGGATGCACATAGAGATTGTCCTCATTGCAATGGAAGGGTAAGATTGTGGATGCGGGGTGATGATGTGTTACGGGTGACCGCACGAAAAGATCAGTGGGGCGAAGCAGAAGATTGGATCTGTAATGAATGCCGGTTTGAGAAGAAAAAAGTAAGTGATTGGGTGATTGAAGGACCTACTAAATTAAACAGGCATTCTGTAATAAATGCAGGACACTATACAAATATTGTGAAGCCTAAAGAAACCATTGCTGCAGTTATGCATGGGCGTGATCCCAAGTTGCTGATGGATATTCACAAGGTAAGTGGAGTGAACAATGTTGATCTCAACGAGATTAATGGTCCTGCTACGGGGGCAACATTCAATGGCAATCCCAAATCAGTGGGTACAAATGTGACCGACGTGAAAGAAGTGGTGGGCAGAAACCTGGCAGGGACGGATTCGACAAATGCAAACACACCTTAAAGGTGTAGAAGAACAATGAACCAAGAACTTTGAACTGAACTATGTATTTATTACAATTTGATTGGTGGATTTTTTTAGAGAAGCTGATTTTAGTTGCCGTTATTGTTACTGTAGCATTGGTGGTCGCTATGTACAGCACTTATGCTGAAAGAAAGATTGCTGCTTTTCTACAGGACAGGCGGGGTCCGAATCGTGCAGGGCCGTTCGGGTTGTTTCAACCATTGGCTGATGGTCTGAAGTTGTTTATGAAGGAAGAGATCATCCCTTTGGCTTCTTCTAAAACCCTGTTCATCATGGGGCCTATGCTGGCTATGATTACAGCTACTATGACCAGCGCTGTAATTCCGTGGGGAAGCACCATCAATATAGCAGGGCATACAGTGCCTTTGCAGGTGGCAGATATAAATATTGGTATGCTTTACATATTTGGTGTAGTGAGTTTGGGTGTGTACGGTATTATGATAGGGGGATGGGCTTCCAACAATAAGTTTTCTTTACTGGCGGCGGTCAGAGGTGCCTCCCAGATGATATCCTATGAACTAGCCATGGGCCTTGCTCTAATTGCCGTATTAATGATTTCAGGATCATTGAGGTTGAGTGTTATCGTAAATGAGCAGATCCAGCATGGTTGGAATGTAATTTATCAACCTTTAGGTTTTTTGATTTTCCTCGTATGTGCATTGGCAGAGTGTAACCGCACTCCGTTCGACCTGCCGGAAGCAGAGAATGAACTGAACTTTGGCTACCACCAGGAATACTCTTCCATGAAGTTGGGTTTTTATCTTTTTGCTGAATATATCAACATGTTCATCAGTGGAGTAGTCATGTCCACACTGTTCTTTGGCGGCTATGACATTCCATTTGTCAATGAAGCAGCCTGGGGTACACACTGGTGGGTAGGACTGATTGGTTTTATTGTATTGATGTTTAAAGCAGGCCTTTTCA
>JBLNAY010000148.1:0-3479 GCA_050259715.1 Candidatus Dadabacteria bacterium | reverse complement strand
TATTATTGATCTATTCCAAAAAGCAATGAAAAGACTACTATTTCTATCTGCTTGTTTCTACATGTTTTTACAGGCTCCTGCCCAGGAAATACCTGCATCGACTGAAGAACAGTTGGAGAATATTGCCGAAAGCTCAGAAGATGAATTGATAGAAGATGATAATTACCTGCAGGAGCTTGGATATTTTGAAAAGCATCCCATAAATCTTAATGAAGCAGATGATGAAGATTTACAGCAACTACATTTTCTTTCTCCTTTACAGGTACGTAACATTTTAAGTTATCGAAAGCTCGCCGGAAAGTTTATTGATTTGCATGAATTACAGTCCATACCTGCGATGGACCTGTTTACTATTAAAAAGCTGCTACCTTATGTTTATTTAGGTCCTTCTGAAAAGATATTGGAAAATATTCTGAAACGTCTTTCTTCCGGGGAACAATATGTGATGTTGCGGGGATCGCGCATCATCGAACGTTCGAAAGGATATGATACAACCCTCAACACGCACTACATTGGTGACCCTGATCACCTGCTCCTTCGTTATAGATTTCAATACAAAAACTTATTAGAGTTTGGCGTGTTGGCAGATAAAGATGCAGGTGAGCCATTCTTTAAAGGAGAAAATAACAAAGGATTTGACTTTTATTCTTTTCACTTCTTTGCAAGGAAAATCGGATTTATTAAAGCAATTGCCTTGGGTGATTACGTGGTGGACCTGGGGCAGGGATTAACGCAATGGCAATCGTTTGGATACGGACGTACCGGGGACCTCAGTTCAATTAAGCGCCAGTCGGCAGTGCTGATGCCTTATAAGTCTGTGGGTGAATATAATTTTAACCGTGGGGCCGGCATTACCCTGCAGTTCGATAAAATTGAAGCAACTGCTTTTGCATCTTATAAAAAATTCAGTGGAAATATCGTTGAGGATACCACAGATCGTTTTTCGAGTATTCTTACCAGCGGGTATCATCGTACTCCAGGGGAGTTAAGTGACCGGAATAACATTATTGATCTTTCATTTGGTGGTAATATCAGCTATTCCACTTCAGCATTGAAATTAGGATTCAATTCTGTCGTTCACCGGTTTTCAGCAGCACTTCAAAAGCGGGATGACCCTTACAATTATTTTGCTCCCACAGGAGATAGGTATTTCAACTCCAGTGTTGATTATAGCTATACTTATAACAATATTCACGTGTTTGGAGAAGCCGCTACAGATAAAGGAGCAAATCTTGCTTTTGTAAATGGAGCTCTACTGAGTGTAGATCCTAAGGTGGATCTTTCATTCATTTACCGGCGTTTACCCGCTAAATACCAGTCGTTATTCGGCAACGCAATGACACAGAACAGCCTGCCATCTAATGAAAATGGTTTGTATTACGGCATCTTTTTACGTTTAATCCCTGGTTTGCAATTCAACGGTTACGCAGACCTGTTTAGTTTTCCTTTTCTTAAATACCGTGTAAATTCTCCATCTAAGGGTAGTGAATATTTACTTCAACTTCGATATCAACCTGGTAAAACCACAGAACTAAGCCTCCGGTATAAATCTCATTCTAAAGGTCTGAATGAAAATGAAAGCAGTGTCACAACCAGGATCATAGAACAGGAACATAGGGAAAATGTTAGGATCCATTTTTTTACGCAGTTACTTCCTGGTTTAAAATTGAAAGCCCGGGTTGAAAATAGCTGGTATAGGTTGGGTAATACGAAAAAGAGCGAAGGGTTCCTGGCTTATGTTGAGGGCAGCTTTAAGTTATCCCATTTTAAAACCAACCTGAGATTGCAGTATTTTTCAACGGGTGGATATGACAGCCGTATTTACGCCTATGAATCTGACGTTTTATATAGCTATTCCATTCCTGCATTTTTTGATAAAGGATTTCGATATTATAATAATGTAGAGGTAGACCTGAGTCAACGACTTTCTTTTTGGTTGAGGTGGTCTCAAATGCTTTTTATTAACAAAGAAGTAGTAGGATCGGGTCTCGATGAAATACGCGGCAACAGGCGATCAGAGTTGAAAATGCAACTACGCTACACTTTTTAAGCACAGAATTATTAACATTTAATTGTCATTTTTTTGTGTTTTCGATAATTTTCTCTCTATATTGGCGCAGCTTTTAATTCGGTCAGGTTGTCTCAAAAGAAGGTTTTCCCTTATGAAAACAATTGGAAAGGATTAATTATCAACGTTTTTTAACCAAAAATTGAAACACACATGAGAAAAATTGTATCACTGCTCTCAGTGCTGATGCTGTTTTGTGCAATAGCATACGCACAAACACGCGTAGTATCGGGTACAGTTCGTGACGACAAGGGTGCTCCTGTACCTTTTGCTACTGTTACGGAAACTGGAACTAAGAATGCGACAAAAGCGGATGAGAATGGAAATTTCTCCATTACGATTCGCCAGGGCGCTACTCTCACCATCACTTCATCTGGTTTTACATCTTCTACCATGACACCGGGAACAGGACGCCAGGACATTACCCTGGCCACCTCAACCAGTACGGTACAGGAGGTGGTAGTAACCACAGCCCTGGGTATCAGGAGACAAGCCCGGGAGGTTGGTTATTCCACTGCCACTATTAGTGGTTCAGACTTATCACAAACGAAACCCATTAACCCGGCTGTAGGTTTAACCGGTAAAGTTTCCGGTTTGCAGATTCAGACAGCTGATAACAGTGTAAACCCCCAGGTGAGAGTTACCTTAAGAGGTAACAGGTCTATCCTGGGTAATAACCAGGCCTTGATCATTGTGGATGGAATGCAGGTAGATAATTCCTACCTCGCTCGCCTTAATGCTAACGACATTGAAAGTACAAACATCCTTAAAGGTGCATCTGCATCTGCCATCTATGGATCTAATGCCTCCAATGGTGTAATTGTAGTTACTACTAAAAAGGGGTCCCGTGGTGGTAAACCACGTATCCAGTTCAGCAGTACCGCGCAAATGGAAAGAATTTCCTACATGCCGAAACTGCAGGACCGTTTTGGTAGTTATGGGGGTGAAGGTTACAACGACAACCTCGCTGTTCACTTTCCTGAAGATCCATTACATGTATACTATCCATATGAGAATCAAAGCTATGGGCCTGAGTACAATGGGCAGATGGCTCCCATTGGCGGGCCAATCCGTATTTACAGGGCTGACGGAAGCTATTTTGATTCAACCCGGATGATTCCTTATGCAGCCGTTAAGAATGGTAAGAGGGATTTCTTCGATAAAGGAATGACCTACCAGAATAACGTTTCTTATGCAACGGGTGATAACCAGGGAACATTTTACATGAGCTTACAAAATGTGACCACTGGTGGTATAGTTCCCGGTGACAAATCTGGAAGAAATTCTGTTCGTATCAATGGTACCAGGGAATATGGCCGTTTTAAAATGGAATACAACACCTATTATGCTTTGGAAAAAATTGACCAGGCAGGTGGTTCTTACTTCCAGGACAGGCCTGTGTATTGGACCG
>JBLNAY010000147.1:0-9835 GCA_050259715.1 Candidatus Dadabacteria bacterium | reverse complement strand
TAAATAAAATATAACCGGCACCTGAAAAGAATCATCCCAATCCGCTAATCCTGCAAATCATGGTAGTCATTATCTTCGCCGCTTATGGAAGAGAAAGAAATTGTTGTAAGTGGCATAAGGCCAACGGGATTTCTACATTTAGGTAATTACTTCGGTGCCCTGCGGAATTATGTCCGTATGCAGGCAGATTATAAATGTTATTTTTTTGTCGCTGACTGGCATTCCCTCACCACTCACCCGGATACAAAAGAATTGAGCAGTAGTGTTCTGAGAGTGCTGGCAGAAAATATTGCAGCAGGACTGGACCCGGAAAAGGTTTGCCTATATCTGCAAAGCACCGTACCTGAAATTGCAGAACTATACATGTTGTTGAACATGCTCGCTTACAAGGGGGAACTGGAAAAGACTACCACCTTTAAAGATAAGGTGCGACAACAACCACAGAATGTAAATGCCGGTCTGCTTACTTACCCGGTGCTGATGGCATCTGATATATTGATTCATAGAGCGAAATACGTTCCCGTGGGCAAAGACCAGGAACAGCACCTGGAGATGGCTCGCACTTTTGCACAGCGATTTAATCATCGTTATGGTGAACTATTCCCCGAACCACTTGCTTTCAATTATGGCAGTGAATTACTGAAAGTTCCAAGCCTCGACGGCACGGGCAAGATGAGTAAAAGTGAAAACCAGTTTGCCACTCTATATCTTGCAGATGAAGATGAAATGATTCGCAAAAAGGTCATGAGGGCGAAAACGGATGCGGGACCGACGGAACCCAATAGCGAAATGCCTGATTATATCCGGAATCTTTTCCAGTTGATGTCATTGGTTAGTGAACCTGCTGCAGTTGAAAAGTTTACCGCAGATTTCAATTCAGCTTCCATCCGGTATGGTGATATGAAAAAGCAACTGGCAGAAGATATGGTGAAGTTTATAGCACCCATACGGCAGAAATCCGAAGAAATCTTTCATGATAAAGCTTACCTGAAAAAAGTTGTTCAACGCGGAGCAGAACAGGCTAGGGAAAGTGCAAATAAGACCATTCAACAGGCAAGGGAAATGATTGGTCTTAATTATTTTAAATAAGGTGGCAAATTCAGGGAAAACTATATTTTTAAGCAATAATCATTAAATATCTTCCTGCAAGGGATTGAGGGTATGGCCAAAATAAAAAAACCAAAACACATTGCTGTAGCCGGCAACATAGGAGCCGGTAAAACCACGCTCACACAACAGTTAAGTAAACATTACAAATGGCTTCCGCATTTTGAAGATGTAGATCACAATCCTTATCTGAACGACTTCTATGATGATATGCCGAGGTGGAGCTTCCAGCTGCAGATCTATTTTTTAAACAGCAGGTTGAGCCAATTGGTGGAAATACAAAGCGGCACAGAGACAGTGATACAGGATCGTACTATATACGAAGATGCCCACATCTTTGCCCCTAACCTGCACGAAATGGGTTTAATGACCAAGCGGGATTATGATAATTATTTCACTTTCTTCCAGACACTGAAAAGGATGGTCAACCCGCCCGATCTTTTAATCTATATACAATCAACTGTTCCTAACCTGGTCGGACAGATACAAAAGCGCGGAAGAGAGTATGAAGAAAATATAAGATTGGATTACCTGAAACGACTGAATGAATATTACAACAAATGGATTGAATCGTATAAAGAAGGTCCTTTGTTGATCGTAAACGGTGATGAAAACAAGTTTGGTGAAAAAGAAGAAGACCTTGGAAAAATCATCAACAGCATTGACGCGCAATTGTTTGGATTGTTTTAATTAAAGAAGCAAATTCTTCTACAGTTTTCCACATTATCCGGCCTCAAACATAGACATATAAGGATTTTAGGCTGTTTTTACGCAGAAAAAACAGCATCAGATTCTTGCATCCGATTTGCTTTAATATAGGTGAAAGAAAATGTGATGTATGAAGAAGTGGTTATTGATATTGGCCTTTGCGGCTATTTATAATTGCAGCCTTGGTCAAACCGAAGAAGTTCTTAAAGAAGAAAGTAAACCAAGGGAGGCAAAAGCTACAATTATTTCGAATCCGTCACCCGCCGTTGCATCGGCAACTTACAAAGGAGGAGATGAAAAATGGCTCTATTATCAACTTACGTCACCGGTACTGAAAAATGCAATAAGGCAGGCTAAGAAAGATAAGATTCCGGAAGGCAGGTATAAATTATTAGTGCAGTTTACTGTATTACCGGGAGGAGAGTTAGCTGACATCAAAACAGTAAATGAGCCTATTGGCTATGGCCTGGAAGATGCCGCTATATGTTTTATACAGGAAAGTGGGAAGTGGATACCCGGAAAATCTGAAGGAAAGGAAGTGGCTACACAAATGACTATTCCGCTTTCATTCAGTATTAAATACAAATAAAAAAACCGGCAATTGCCGGTTGCTCATTATGGATAATTGGCGTAAGGTTCTGTTTCAGTCAGCATCTGCTGTATCTTATCGAGCCACTCCATCTGGATCTTCTTGTGACGGCTGTGATCTGTTTCCCCGTCGTAGGCTTCCTGGTATGATTCCTTCTCATCAACCACAGACTGGTAAATATTGCTGATGTCCTGCTTAAAACTTTCTGGGTTGAACTGGTACTCGCTCAATTCTTTGTTTAGTTTGCGGGCGAAGACCTCAGTGATATCGAAATGACCTTGTTCGTGAGCGAGGATGTAATCTGTTTTTAAAAGCACCCAGGATTTATCTTTTGAGAAGTTGCAACTGATATGGTAAGTTAACTGGTTGTCTAAAACCTTATAGGAGATGCCAAGGGAAGTACTGGTTGAGGCAACTGCATCGGTGTTTTTCTCCGGTGTTGATTCAAAGTCATTCCATGCCAATTTACGTTCAGTGATCCATGGAATAATGGCTTTATCATCATCTGCATCAGGTAAATATGCAGGCAAAGCAGGACCAGTGATATGCTTAATAAGCTTTGGTGCAACAGGTGCAGGTCGTCCTGAAAAGGCCAATAAAAATATGGATATGTAGATCAGGCGGAAGAGGTACATCATATGGATAAACGAATAGCTTGGTTCTAAATTTTGGTCTCTTTAGTAAACTGCTTGTAAAATATATATGAATTTCGTTAAAAAAACTAAAAATCGATGAATAGGGCATTATAAATAGGAGAACGCCCGCTTTCCTACGGATAAATCCCCCGCAACTTAGATGATGAGAAATGGATGAAGCTATTATGCATTAATAGTTTTCTATATAGTTTGCTTAACTGGTATCTATTTTAACAGCTTAGCTCAAGAATAGATTGGCTGTGAAACCGTTAATATTGGTTTTCAGCTTACCTTTGCGCTCCTTGTGAAAGAAACGGCTCAATAGCGGTATCTCAAACAAGTCAATAATCATTTTATTTAAACAAAAAACAGGGTAATGAACAATTACGAATTGATGGTGATTTTTACCCCGGTTCTGAGCGATGATGAATTCAAATCTGCTCAGAGGAAGTTCACAACATTTGTTACCGACAACGGTGGACAAATCGTTTCTGAAAATCCATGGGGACTGAAATCACTGGCGTATCCGATCCAGAAGAAGACCACTGGTCTTTATTGGGTTTCGGAATTTATTGCGCCATCCGACTTCAATGAGAGGCTGAAGATCCAGCTTCTGCGTGATGAGACTGTGCTCCGCCACATGATCACGAAACTTGATAAATACGCCGTCGAGTACAACCAGAAAAAGAGAAGTGGCGTACCAACAGGAACTGAAAAAATACAGGAGGTTTAATCATGGCTAAAGCAAATGAAATTAAATACCTCACAGCGATTAAAGCGGATAAACGTCCTAAGAAGTTCTGCCGTTTTAAGAAATATGGTATCAAATACATCGATTATAAAGATGTAGAGTTTCTGAAAAAATTCCTTAACGAGCAGGGCAAGATGTTGCCTCGCCGAATTACAGGTAACTCCCTGAAGTATCAGCGTAAGGTATCTGATGCTATCAAGAAGGCACGCCAGATGGCCTTATTACCTTATGTAACGGATCTTTTAAAATAAATTCTTCACCCTAATCCCGGCAGCTATTGCAGGGTGACAGTCCCGTAATTACGGGGTTGGGTAAAAACATAAATTATGGAAATCATTTTAATACAGGATGTTGACAACCTGGGCGGTAAAAACGAATTGGTGAAAGTTAAAAACGGCTATGCCCGTAACTTTTTAATTCCCCGCGGCCTGGCTGTAGAAGCTAATCCTTCCAACCGTAAGCAACTGAATGAAAGAATGAAAGTTGCTAAAAAGAGGGAAGACCAGATGCTGGCACAGATCAACAGTGTAGTAGCTAAACTCCAGGAATCTCCACTCAAAGTAGGTGCAAAATCAGGTACCAGTGGCAAGATCTTCGGTAGTGTTACTCCTTTGCAGATCAGCCGCGCCATCCGCGATCAGAAGGGATATGAGATCGATCGTAAGAAGATCCATATCACCGATGAAGTGAAAGAATTAGGTACTTATAAGGCAACAGTAGACTTCGGTAATGGTCAGAATGCTGAACTGGAGTTTGAAGTAGTAGCTGAATAAGAACACCTGAACGATGTAAAAGTCCGTCATAAGACGGACTTTTTTATTTTGAGACCATTTAGGTGGTCAAAAAGGATTTATAAAGCGGTAAATTTAATTTATTATATTCGTTGGGTATTTCGTGTTCTTTCAGTTTCACTTTTCAATTGAACAGGTAAATGTTCATTGTTTTTGTTGATAGCTGGTAACACAATTAATAAGTATTGTTTTTAAACTCTCAAAAATGAACATTTACGTTGGAAACCTTAGTTGGGGCCTGAAAGATCAGGATCTTGCCAACTTATTCACTCCTTACGGTGAAGTAGCATCTGCAAAAATCGTAATGGACAAATTTACACAGCGCAGCAAAGGATTTGGCTTTGTTGAAATGCCAAATGACGAACAGGCGCAGGCAGCTATCAGCCAATTAAATGGAACTGAAGTAGAAGGCAGAAACCTGGTTGTTAATGAATCTCGTCCTAAAGAAGGCGGCGAAGGCGGCGGCGGCTTCAAGAAAAGAAGCTTTGGCGGCGGCGGTGGCGGCGGCTTCAAGAAAGGCGGCGGCGGCGGTGGCTACCGTGGCGGTAGCGGCGGTGGCGGTGGCTACAACCGTGGCGGCAGCGGAAGCGGCGGCGGAGGTTACAGGGATAACTACTAAAAACTTCTAACATAAGCCATTATAAGTCCTGCATCAGCGGGACTTTTTGTATTTATTATATTAAAGGCTGATCCCGGGATGATTGCTTACACCCACACTCGGAATAGCCTTTGCATCTACTTTCAAAAGGCTACTATGTTTATCCCTATTGGTGATGATAACCGTGACAGGAGAACAACACCCTATGTAAACTATTTATTCATCTTATTGAATATAGTAGTCTTCATTTTCCTTCAAAAGTGGGGGAATGATCTTGGGTTTACTTTTTCCTATGCGACAGTACCCGGTGAGATACTTACCGGAAGGGACATTGTCACGGAGAACCAGGTGATGCAAGATCCCATCAGCGGACAGCAGTTTGTTATGCCGGGTCTTCAACCGACAAGTATATCCGTATATCTTACACTTCTCACCTCTATGTTTATGCACGGTGGCACTGCGCATCTTCTTGGGAATATGCTCTACCTATGGGTCTTCGGTGATAACATTGAAGATAGAATGGGACATACGAGGTACTTCTTTTTTTACTTGTTGTGTGGCATCCTGGCTAGCTTAAGCCATATATTTACCAGTGCTTTTTTTGGGCAGGGACTCCTGGTTCCAAGCCTTGGCGCCTCCGGAGCTATATCGGGAGTTTTGGGCGGCTATATATTGCTATTTCCAAGAAAAAGAGTGCAGGTGTGGGTATTCTGGTTTATCCTCAGCGTACCGGCTTTCATTACTGTAGGACTTTGGTTTGCCTTCCAGGTCATTAATGGCATGGGAGTATTGGGCGGTGAAGAAGCAGGGGGCATTGCATATGCTGCTCATATAGGAGGCTTCATTGCAGGACTGGTGTTCGTTCATTTATTTATACGCCAGCCCAAATTACAGGAGGAAAGGGAAACGTTTTGGTAAACAATCAATGATGAAATGATTGCTGGTGAAAAATTCTCCATCTATATGTGCAGGAATCTCATTTGCTGATTTCAAAACAAGGGATGCAGTTTGCAGGTAAGTAGTGCAGTTTAATTTTAAATGATGCCCCTTTTGGATAACCGGCACATAACGTACTCTTTTAAAAGGATGCATTTTCCCTATTATACTTAGATCTAGCAATCCATCATTATTTTCAGCAAGAGGAGCTACACGGAAGCCTCCCCCAAATGTTTTCCCATTAGCCACACTGATCATAAAAGATTTACCTGTTAGTCCATCTGCTCCCATGTCTATACTATAATGAAATTCCTTGTAGATGAGGATATTAAGTACTATAGCTTTCCAGTAAGAGAACCTGCCTTTATTTTTTGATTGAAGGTCTTCAACCACCTTACCATCAAAGCCAATACCCACCCCATTAATAAACAGTCTTCCATTACAACGACCTGCATCCAGGTAATGAATATTACGTTTTAATAACCTTTCAGCCTGCTCTTCCACCGTGGAAATACCATACAGCAGGTTGTGAAAATCATTACCGGTTCCTCCTTTGAATATCGCAATAGGTATTTCGGTGTCCGGGTAAGTATTGATGAAATAATTGAGGGTTCCATCACCCCCCACCAGCCACACTTCAGAAAACGGCTCCCATTCAACCGGCCATTGTGAGTAAAAGACCTGGTGCCGGATATCCATTCCTATAAGTAATAAGCTAATAGATTCTGTGGCCACCTTAGCTTTTTTACTAAAGGGATTGCAGGCAATTGCTATATTTCTTTCGGCAAGATGCATGAGTAACTCTGCCGTTAAAGATATAGCTTCAATTTAAACGGAGTAAACAGAAATCAGAACAAGAAATCCTCAAGAAATCAGGTCCGCTACCCGGTTTGCACTTAATTTTTAGCAGGAACTAAAGAAGGCATTCCGCCTTTATAGTGTTTATATATGGTTAGTATGAGCTGTGAATGAGGTCTGTATTGAGTTTGCATGGAGTAAAGCCGTTCTAACTCCATACCAACTCCATACAAACCCCATGGTAACTCTATAGATTCAGATTAACCGACTTTTCTTACACTACCCGCTCCTGAAATATGTTGATTGACGGCAGCGTTGCCTTTATACTTCACATCACCACTACCTGAAACTTCAACATCCAGTTTCTGGTTAGCAGTAACTTCAGCATCGGCAGCTCCTGATAAATCAAGACTGGTGTTATCAGTAACCAGGTCAAAACACCTGATGTCACCTGAACCGCTGATTGAAGCATTAAAATCACGTGCAGCTCCTTTTACAGCGATGGTGCCGCTACCGGAAACCTCAGTAGTCAATTTTGGCAGATTCACATCCACTTTTATATTTCCTGAACCGGAAACAGACATATGCATTTCACCGCTACCACTGATCTGGTTATCACTAATAACATCTCCACTACCTGAAACTTCAATCTCCCTGAATGAAGGAGCCGCAGCATATACAGTGATATCACGGCTGGGATCAAGGTTGTACCCATATTTAGGTTTAACCACAAGGGTACTGCCATCAACGTATACGTCAATATATTCCATCAGGTTATCATCGGCCTGGATGCTTACTGAAGAAGTAGGATTCTGCCTGATATGAATAACCATAGAGCCACCCGCACTTACGCTGTTAAAGGAACCAATGGAACGTTGCTGGTTTACAATATGTCCACTACCATAAACCCTTTCTCCACCAAAGAATTCGCAGGAAGAAAGCGTAAGGGAGACGGCAATTAAAAGAAATAGCACTCTCATAATGTAGATGTTTGGTTGATAAGACGAGTTAAGAACTGAACCGGTTACAATTTACGCCAATTATGTCAGTCAGCATACATGTTCGTATCTTCGTACACTTTTAAACCCTTCAATAATGCCCGTTAGCCATAAGATTACCGCTGCCATTACTGCAGTTGGAGGATATGTTCCCGAGACGAAACTTACCAACTTTGATTTCGAAAAAATGGTGGAAACAACAGATGAATGGATAAGAACAAGAACTGGTATTGAAGAGAGAAGAATTCTAAAAGAACCGGGAAAAGCCACTTCAGATCTTGCTGCCCCGGCTATCCTTGATATTTGTGAAAGAAGAGGCATCAGTCCCGATCAGCTGGATTGTATCATTTGTGCCACTGTCACTCCCGACATGGTATTCCCCGCTACAGCTAACATTATTTCCGATAAAATAGGTGCCAGGAATGCATGGGGTTTTGACCTCGAAGCTGCCTGTTCTGGATTCCTGTATGCCCTTACAGTTGGTGCTTCTTTAATTGAAAGCCGCCGCTATAAGAAAGTTGTGGTGGTGGGTGCTGATAAAATGAGCGCCATCATTGATTATACTGACAGAACAACGTCAATCCTCTTTGGAGATGGTGCCGGTGCTGTGTTGCTGGAACCGAATACAGAAGGTTACGGAATATTGGATAGCATATTAAAAGCTGATGGAAGTGGGAGAGCCTACCTGCACATGAAAGCAGGAGGTTCGCTTAAACCTGCATCTGCTGAAACAGTCGCTAATAAAGAGCACTTTATTTTCCAGGATGGGCAACCAGTATTTAAGGCCGCGGTAAAGGGGATGGCCGATGTAAGTGCTGAATTATTGGAACGTAATGGGTTAACGGGTGATGATATCGCCTGGCTGGTGCCTCACCAGGCCAACAAACGTATTATTGATGCCACAGCCAATCGAATGGGCCTTTCACCTGACAAGGTAATGTTGAATATCAAAAAGTACGGCAACACTACTGCCGCTACCATCCCACTGTGTTTATGGGAATGGAAACATGAGTTGAATAAAGGAGATAAAATTGTTCTCGCTGCCTTTGGGGGAGGCTTCACGTGGGGAGCTACCCTTGTGAAGTGGGAGTACTGAGAATGTTTAACGTTTAGGGGTTTAAAAGTTTAAGAGTTTAAGGTGGAAAGATTCAGAAATCGTCAATTTTCACTATTCACCATTCATCTACTTACTCATCACAAATTATTCATCACTCATTATTCATCACTCATATTCTCTACACAATCCCCTTCCGCCTGCTCCAGATGATGAAGTCTGTTGCAGGAATCTTTTCAATACCTAATTGCCGGAGTATAGTAACAATCTGGCCACGATGATATGTACCATGATTAAAAACATGGGTCAACATCTGGTAGATAGGTTGCTTGAACTTCTCTTTCCTGCTATTGAAATAAATAAACTCGTGAAGAAATACATGCTCCTGCAGGTCTGTGATATAATTTTGCCATTCACGGTTCTGTCGTAAGATCTGATAAATAAGTTCAGAAGTATTTCCATGAAAGCTTTCTGCAGGACTGATTATCCTCTCCTGCATTTTTACTCGCTGCCACCATATAGCTTCTGAATCATACAGGTGTAATAATGTTGCGTGTACTCCCGGGAAACTGCTTTTTATTTCAGCCAATTGCTGCTCTTCAGGTAAGGTTGATATAAATTCGAACAATTGCTTATTTGCCCAGACGTGATATGCTGCCAATTGAATGTATACTTCCTTCATCAGATAAATTGTGAATACTTTTGAACTACTAATTAACAAAAAAGTCCCGTTCTCATGAATAATAAAGTTCCTTTGAAAGGATTTGGCTCTACTGCAATCCATGGCGGTCATATAAAAGATCCATTATACTCTCACCAAACACCTATTTACGCAACCAGCACTTTTGTATTCGACACGGCAGACCAGGG
>JBLNAY010000146.1:0-4724 GCA_050259715.1 Candidatus Dadabacteria bacterium | reverse complement strand
AATTCTTATGAAACAACTGGTTACCTTAATCCTCCTGTTAAGCTTTTCACTCGCTGCTCTTGCACAGGAAAAACCTGAAGGCCTATTCCTTAATTCAAAAGCTCCTGACTTTAAAGCCACTGATCAAAATGGACAGGCATTCAATCTCAAGGATCTCCGGAAGCAAAAAAGAGTCGTCCTGTTATTTTACCAGGGTAACTGGAGTCCATTCTGCAACAGGGAATTAAGAAGGTTCCAGGATTCTCTCCAATTGATCAGCGACAGGGGCGCCCAGTTAATTGCTATAACCCCGGAAGCTAAAGAAGGCATCGACTCTACGATAGCTAAAACAGGAGCCATCTTTCCCATATTCTATGATTATAATATGCAGATCACTACCAGTTACAATGGTTCCTATAAACTGGATGAGCGCACCATTGGAAGATATAAGAACGCAGGGATAGATATATTGAAATTAAACCAGCAAAAACAGGGGTCTTTACCTGTACCGGCAGTTTATATCATAGATAAAGAAGGAACAATTACTTACCGATACTTTGAAGAAGATTATAAGAAAAGACCTTTTGTAAAAGAAATCCTGCAGAACCTTAAATAATCAGCGGCTGAAATCCAGTTTAGCAATCCTTCCGTTCTTACCTGCTAAAAATACTGAAGAACCTTCACGTGCCTTAAAACACACATGAAAGCTTTCTCTTGAAATTTCACTCCACGTATTTCCACCATCAGATGAATAATCTACCCCGGAAGTGCCACAACAAACCAGTTGCTTTTTGGATAGATAGATAACGCAGCTTCTATAGCCATGTGGAGGTATCTTCGGTACTTTCCATGTGTTGCCATGATTATAGGTGAAAGCACAGTTCATTAAAGTAGAAGTATCATTAGCGAAATCTCCTCCGACTACAATCATTTGATCACCACCCCTGGCCGTGCGGTTATCATATACAGCAATAGAGTTTGCACCGGTGCTTTCCTTACCTTGAATAACCGGCAAATCAATTTTTTCATTTCGGATAAAAGCCCTGCTGTGCAAACCACCTGTTACGAAAACGGCTTCGTCGCGGTTCAGTGCTTTAATATTGCTCCCGCTGGCTGCAAAGCAAGCTTCACCGCTATCCGCAGCAGGACGGTAGTTTACCGGAATTTCTCTCCAGCTATTTCCGCCATTAGTTGTCCTGGCGAGGAAAAACTTTCCATCAACCGGATCACCAACCACAATACCTGATAACTCATTCCAGAATTCCATTGCATCCAGGAACATACCCTTTGTTCTATTCTCAAAAACCAGTTTCCAGCTTTCTCCTGCATCAGAGGTTTTGAGAATATATGCCGGTTCTCCAACACCCATAATAATGGCTGTAGTAGCATCAATTGCCTCAATGTCCCGGAAATCGGTGGAATCAAAACCCTTCACCCGTATCCACTTCCAATCTTTACCTCCATTGTTCGACTTTCCAACAGTACCATTACTGCCGCTAACCCAGATAACCTGGTCATTAACAGCACTTAACCCACGTAAAGATGAATTCGTACCGGATACAAGCAATTGCACTTTAGGTAAACGGTCCTGTCCTTTGGTTACCAGTAGGAGGAAAGAACAAATAATAGTGCAAAACACTTTCATGGTACAGTTGTTTAGGTTGAAGGTAAAGAAAGCACAACAGTATTCCGTTAACGATATAGTTTACGACAACTTGGTAATAAACAGCAAGTTGGCAGTTTTATTGTAACCATAGGAAGAGACATTTAGGTCGTGATTAATGTTTAAACATTAATTACCTTTGGTAACCTTAAAAATATATAGTTATGGCAATACAATGGAAAGTAGACCCGGCTCATACCGAGATCCAATTCAAGGTAAAACACCTTATGATCACAACTGTTACAGGACATTTTAAGAAGTTTGATATCGAAGTGGAAACTGAGAATGATGACTTTAACACAGCTTCCCGTATTCTGTTCACGGCAGATGTTGATTCTATAGAAACGAACAATGCTCAAAGAGACACTCACCTGAAGTCTAATGATTTCTTCAATGCTGATAAGCATCCTCAAATTAAGTTTGTCGGTAAAAAGTTTGAAGGTTCAGGCGATGACATCAAATTACATGGAGACCTCACCATCAGGGATGTGACCAAGCCAATTACTTTAAATGTGGAATTCGGTGGGATAGTAGTGGATCCTTATGGGCAGACCAAGGCAGGGTTCACAGTTACCGGGAAAGTATTAAGAAAAGATTTTAACCTTACATGGGATGCCGTTACAGAAGCCGGGCAGGTAGTGGTAAGTAATGAGATTAAAATTTCATGTGAAGTTCAATTGGTTAAACAAGCTTCAGTATCAGCAAATCAGAAAGAAACAGCTAAGGGTAACGCAACTGCTTAAGCGCTGCAGTGAAGCCTATCAATACCAACAACATTTTAACATTAAAATTTAAATAAACTATTACCTTCACCCGCTATGACAGTTGAACAGATTGAGAACTTTTTAAACAGAGAAACTATTCCACAAGGCAAGATTATCAGGTTTGAATTGAAGAAAAGAAACCCCGTTCGTGGGCTTATTGTTGAAGGTAGAGATTACAACGATTTGAAAGCCAAAAACTTCTGGCGTATAGTTACTCAAACAAGGCTGGCAGATTACCAAAAGACCCGTGATATCAATCTTGCGCGGATCTTTAGTGGTTCTGATTTTGCCAAGCTCTCCCTGGTTAGTAATAAGCCTGAAGAGTAATCTAAATCTATTGCTTTACTGTTGCGGGTGAAGGTGGTTGCTACCACTCTCATATTTCTTTGCAATATTATCCAAGATCTTTACGGCATGCTCACGTGAATTTTCTATAAACAACCGGTGTGTGTTCATCCCTCCGCATATTACGCCGGCCAAATAAATGTTCGGCATATTCGTTTCATGTGATTCTTCATTGTAAGTTGGTTTACACACCTCATCTGCGGATAAGTCAATTCCTATAGATTTCAAAAAAGGCAGGTTCGGTTGATATCCTGTCATGGCGAGCACCCAGTCATTTTCAATAGTCACAGTTCCTCCGGGTGTCATGATATCCACCTCATTATCACGGATAGCCGTTAGTGATGAATTGAAGTAAGCTTTAATAGACCCTTCCTGGATCCGGTTTTCAATATCGGGACGCACCCAATATTTTACTCTTTCTCCAATACCTGGTCCACGAACCACCATGGTTACCTCTGCGCCTTTGCGCCAGGTTTCCAAAGCAGCATCCACTGCGGAGTTCATGGCTCCTACGATTAATACTTTCTGAAAGGCATAGTAGTGTGGATCGTCATAGTAGTGCTTTACTTTCGGCAGGTCTTCCCCCGGAACGTTCAACAGGTAGGGGATGTCATAAAAGCCTGTGGCCACAATAACATTATCAGCATGGTAGATATGTTTCCTTGTGGTGACAGCATAGCTATTAGATTTTGAAGTACTATCTTCTCTCACCGTTTTCACAGGCTTTACATCTGTAACCTCCTCAAATAACCGGATGTTCACCTGGTTATCTTTTGCCACACGGCGATAATACTCAAGAGCTTCAGCACGACGGGGTTTCGGATTATTTGACACAAAGGGAACATTTCCAATTTCCAGGCGTTCCGAGGTGGAAAAGAAGGTCATGTTCACCGGGTAATTGTAAAGCGAATTGACAATGGTGCCCCTCTCCAGGATGATGTAGTCTATATTTCTTTTAATAGCCTCCAGGGCACAGGCCAATCCGATCGGACCTCCGCCAATAATAACCAACTGGTAATCTGTCTTCATTTTCCTATAGTACTAAAAAATTAAGCCTTCCTACATACTTCCTCAGCAGGTTAGAAAGGCAGTAAAATTATCTATTTCATTTTTATAGGCTTTTATTAGCTCTATAACCAGGCATTCGACGGGATTGAAAAACCTTTGTTTTTACACCTTTTCATCCAACCTGTAGCTTCGCCCTTCCATGACTCGTCTATGGACCGCTAACACTGTTGATACACTGTTGATACGCTGTTGATACGGAATTGATACGGAATTAACAGCGTATCAACAGCGTATCAACTCCGTATCAACTGCGTGTCAATTGCGTACCCGGTCTATAGGAGACCCATGGAACAAAGCTGGTGTTATGTATTATTTCTTTGGCCAGGGTTATATTTGCTTAACTAATGCTATATGAATAAAACAGTTTATATCATTTCCGCCGTACGCACACCATTAGGATCTTTTGGTGGTGCATTGAAAGATGTTCCTGCAACCGAGTTAGGTGCAATAGCCATAAGAGCTGCTGTTAAAAGAGCCGGTATAGATCCGAATATTGTTGATGAAGTTCTAATGGGTTGTGTTTTACAGGCCAACCTCGGGCAAGCACCTGCACGCCAGGCGGCGAAAGCAGCGGGTTTACCGGACAAAGTAATTTGTACTACTATCAATAAAGTGTGTGCCAGTGGTATGAAGGCCATAGCTCAAGGCACGCAGAGCATTTTATTGGGAGACTCTGATGTGGTGATAGCAGGAGGTATGGAGAATATGAGCTCCGTTCCTTATTATATGCCTAACCTCAGGTGGGGCAATAAGTATGGCGATGTGCCGGTTGTGGACGGACTTGCCAAAGATGGATTAACTGATTGTTACAGCAAGTTTGCCATGGGTTGTGCTGCAGATATCTGTGCTGCCGAAAATACCATAAGCCGCGAAGAGCAGGATGCCTTTGCTATTGAGAGTTATAA
>JBLNAY010000145.1:0-3471 GCA_050259715.1 Candidatus Dadabacteria bacterium | reverse complement strand
TTGCAATCGCTCTTGCAGGATTAGCTTTTTATTCTACTATTTTACATCCCTCACACCAGCCAAGCGTTGTCTCAAATGAGGCTCAAACTGATTCGCTTTCCAATACTGATAGTGCTTTGTTCTCTAAAAAGCCGCCGGTATCCAAACCCAGAAGAAGTGCAGTAGAGGAAACACCGAAGAAGGAAAAGACAGATACCCTGATAACGACAGAGAAAAATACCCAGGAGATATTGCCAGAAGAACCTCCTGTTCATCAGAAAAAAAAGAAAGTACCTGTTGAAGAACAGCCCAATCCTGTTGAGCCAGACACTACTTCCAATCAGAATAGCACTAATCAACAGCTACATGGCGAATACAACAATTTTTCATCCATGAATACAAAGTCCGGTTCAAAGAACCTTCTTACTCCAGTCAATTCGGAGGAGCAATAGGTACAAAACGTTAAATCCTCTCTCTCCCAAAATAATCTGTTTTCAAAACAGGTTACTTCGCAAGCAGACAGAGTATTAAATTTACGCAATGGCCAAAGTGTTCACTATTACAGAAGGCTTGGAAAATATGGGTGCCCTGAAAACAGGCGGCCAGGGCTCTGTGTACAAAGGACGGCGTTTTGGTCAGATTATTACCGCTGTAAAGCTTTTACCCACTCCTATTCACTCAGAAGATCCTAATGATCGCAATTTCAGGGATTTCCAAAATGAAGTTCAGAAGCTCAAAAAGGTGAATGAAGAACCGAATCCTAATGTTGTAAAGATTCTCAATTTTGGCCTTACTGAATCAGGTTCATTTCCTTTCATTGAAATGGAGTACATCGAGGGTCCGGACCTGGAGGATCTGTTAAAACCTCCTCATGAGGCCATCTTTACCATTAAGGAGGTAGTTAAGGTGGCGGAACAGCTTTCTAATGCATTAGCCCATTGCCATAGGTTGGATGTGAGGCATGGCGATATGAAAAGCAATAATGTCAAGTTTAATAAGAACACCGCTAATTATATACTTCTTGATTTTGGTTTAGCAGCCATGTCGGATGAACAGAGGCGTACCAGTCTCAGGCGTGCCGGTGCCATTGAATTCATGGCTCCTGAACAAAGCGAAGGTGAACTGTTGTTCCAATCGGATGTATATAGCTTTGGTATCATCCTTTTTGAATTATTGGCAGGTGTAGTTCCTTTCCCCCTGAGCGATAAAGGAGAATCTTCCCGCAACCAGGTTATGCTGGCACACCTGGAAACTCCTCCTCCTGATCTGCGGGAGCTAAGAAGGCAAAATCTTCCTGATGATTGGCCTGAGGATAAAAAGAACCGGGAAATGCAGTTACCTGAATGGCTGGTCAGCATGATTTACCGCTGCCTCAGGAAAAGACCAGGTGAACGTTTCAGCAATGGCGTTGAGCTGCATGATTATATTTTACTGAACAGTACACTCAACAATTCTTCCAGTGCATGGAGCGCTGACCAGGTTCACTATTTAAGAAAGCAAAACGAGCAGCTCCAAAAGGAAAAGCAACAATTACAAAATACTATTACACGATATCAAAGAGAAGCTTCAGAAAGGGAAACAGAAATTCAACGTTTAAGGTCACGCAACACACCTCAATATGTCACTAGTACTCCTGTGAAAAGAGGAATAAGTGCCGGAGTTGTGATTACCGCATTAATTGCCATAATTAGTACTACTGCTTTAGTTTATTACCTGGCAAAGAACAGTGAAGCCGCACCTACAAAAACCGAAACAACCAGCAAGGTAACTCCACCTGTTCAAGCCGACACTATACTCGGACAGTTCAAAATTGCTGTTCCCAAGGCACATTTTCATAATAGTCCTGATGAAACAACCGAAAGGGTAGCCTTTCTTCCTAAGGATGATAACATTACTGGCCTTGATGAGCAGAATGGATTCATTTATACAGAATACACGAATAGCAGGGGGCAGGTGTCAAAAGGTTGGCTAAAAAGATCCGACCTCATTACATTGGACGAATGGAAACAACAGCAACAGGCAGCAGAACAGGCACAACAGAATATTCCTCCGGAAGTACTGTATGACAAACAGCTGAAGCGAGCAAAAGACCTGGTATATAAAAACCAGGTTACCTCAGCATTAGCTATTTATAAACCTTTAGTAGACAAAGAAGTGCCTGAAGCAATGTTTGAATATGCCGATTTAGCTCTACGTAGTAAGAATGAAGACATTAGTTGTGACCAGGCGTTTTCCTTAATGCAAGCTGCAAGTTCAAAGGGCTATGCTCCGGCGACCAGAACTTTAGGGTTTCTTTATTTGTTTGCTGAAAACAAGGCTGTATTGGGAATTAATGATTATAACCGTTGTGAATATAAAAGAAATGTAACCAAAGCATTAGAACTTTTAAAGGATGCTACTTCGAGGGGTGATGAGTCGGCAAAACAATTGCTGGATGAGTATAATAAAAGCAATCCTCCACCCCAACAAAACCAGCAATAAAGTTTCGGAACACTCTTTGGAACTGTAAGCCGATGAATAGAACAGCCCTGTTGACCATAATAATTCTTTTAATCACAGCTTGTAACCATAAAGTTGATAAAACGGCTGTAGCATTGGTCCATGGCTATTTTTATTATCCGAAACCCAATGTTTATTACGATACAACAGAAAAAACATTCATATATTTTGATAGCTCTTCCGCTAATTGGAAAAAGGGCAATCTTCCAATCCCGTTACAATCCGACCTTGGCAAATCTGTCCTGATCACTAATCCCTCTAGTCCTGTATGGAATGAGAATAAGGAACATCGTTTAATTTACTCTGTTGCCCTTTATGCTGATTCATCTGATTTTAAGCGACGAGAGGATACGGAAAACAAGTCTTTTAAAGAGAAGCCGGACAATAAGACCGCACAACAGGACAATACTTCCGGTGAGGAGGTGAATAAGGACAAAAAAAGAACCAAGGTCGGTGAATTTCTACATCGTCTTTTTGGGAATAAAAAGGATGACAAATAACTATTTTGTATCCAACATCAATTCAATAAGTCTTATCGGTATGATTGCTTTTTGAGGTCTGGTTTTCAGATCATAATTCAGGTAGTGAAGGGCATTTTCAATGATATAGGCTTCTATCATTATTTTCCTGTCTGATTGATCGGAAGGTATAAAAGGTTTATCCTGGATTGTATCATAGTAACCCCTGAGAAGAAAATTCGTAATATAATGTGCCCAGGAGTCGGCAAATGGCAGTAAGTCTGTAAGTTCTTCCTTCCTTATCTGTGTATTGCTTAAAAATCCTTCATATACTACATAATATATCGAACGGATCATACCGGCAAGATCTCTTATAGGTGATCGCTTTAGTTTTCTTTCGCTATAACTTCTTAGAGGATTGCCGTTATAGTTATGGATCATCAGATCTTTACCCGTGAGCAGTATTTCTCTCAATCCAAAGAAACCATGTATGCGCGTCTTTACGACATCATATTTCTTTTCATAGATCTTTTTC
>JBLNAY010000144.1:0-12455 GCA_050259715.1 Candidatus Dadabacteria bacterium | reverse complement strand
AAAACATTTTTCTCTAAGGTGTAGGTAAAATCCAACTTCTTTCTTATTTCTTCCTCCTCAGGTCTGATAGCATCAATAAATTTTTGAATTTCCATTTCAATAATTGAAGGTGTTTTTTCCTCATTATTCATAATTCAAGTATTCAGATTAAGTGAAGAAAGATAAATAGACTGAAGCAGCCGATTTTTTGACAAAGTTACCTACCCTGCAACAATTATCTTCCTTGTTAAAGTGGCCGATTTGGAAACAAGTTTACAAATGTAAACCCCATTCGGTATCGTGAATCCCATGGAATTACGGCACTTCCAGTCGATCGTATAAGTCCCGGCAGAATGTTTCTTATTGATAAGAGTTGCTATTCTTTCACCGGTAATTCCATAAATGGAAATCTCTATATGGTCATACACGGGGAGCTCATACAAAATTGTTGCTTTCTCGTGTACGGGGTTAGGATAAACGGAAAATCTGATTAAAGGAACAGTAGCAATATCCCTTACAGCAACAATGATGTTCTCTCTAACAGTTGCTGTGTCCCTATTGGAAATTTGAATATTATCAAACCACAAAGGTTTTCCGGTTAAGGCCCCCTGTTCTGCAACAATATCGAACACATCAACAGCTCTCCAGTCAAATAATCCCCGGGGGTTATACCATGAATTATCCCACGAGCCTGCATCTGTAAAATTCTTTAAGGGTATCCTGACGTGATGCCATCTTCCATCCCACGTCACCTTATCATCTGCAATTGCATAATCCATCCTCCACGGATGATCTGTGGAATCTTTTTTATTGTCAACAAAACGCACTACGAACTTTGTTCCGGCCACTGTTCCCCTCACCATAAAGTCCAGCGCATAATCATTACTAACCAATACTGACAAATCTTTATCAGGCTTAAAATCAAAGCCAATATAGTTGTATTGTAAAGCGTCATTCCACTGTATACAATACTTCTCATTATTAGGAAGATTAGTGTTATAAAAATCCAATGTTCCCGAAGTACCGCCCAAAGTATAAATCTTATTCTCCACATAATCGCTGTAGATCCGGAATCCAGTTGTATCAGGTGTTAAGATATAAGCGCTTTGAGGAGGTGTATTAAATCCAAGGCTCTGTAAAAGACCTGTGTTAAGATCATGATTGAATAACTCATTGCTATTCTTTTTAAATAAGCCGAAGCCGCCCTGGTAATCCCAAATGGTCCATGGAATACCTTTCTGCTCCAGGTATTGCCTGACCACACCATACCAATAGGTACGGTCATCATTGTTGCTATTGGGAATATATACACCAAACTCGCCACAGAACACATCAACATTCCTGCTGTTTTTAAAATTAACAGCAATATCAATCAACGACTTTACTTTACTTACTGTTCCATCATTCACATAATTATTCAAACCAGATTCAATCCAACTGCCTTTAAGTGAAGTCGGACAGGCCGGCATTTTAGAAGCATCATAGGGGAAAGGCACACCCGATAAAGGGACCATAGATGGAGTTACCCAACTGGCACCCTGGTGTGTAAAAACAAAGGGATCATAAAAGTGAAATGTGTATATAAGATTCGTATCAGTGTAGTTGGGAATCGTCTGGAGATCATTATAACTGTTGAAGTTTACTCCACCTACAACAATGGTGTGTTTTGTATCATTAGCCCGGATGGAATTAATAGCTGCTTGTTGCGCCTGCCCCCACAACTGGGCAGAGATGCCATGTGGTTCATTCAATATTTCATAAAGCAAGTAATTGGAGCGGTTCTTATAATGTTGTGACACCTGGTCCCATACTTTCACCAGGACATTTTGAATGTTGGGATCTGTATTGGCGGAAGGATCGAATGTGTGATTATCCAGTATTAAATAGATCTGTAGTTCTTCTGCCCAATTCACTGCCTGGTCGAGCAACTCATAAAACAGGGGATCTATTGTATAATTCGGACTGCCATTGGTCATGTAATGCAAATTGACAGGCAAACGGATGACATCGGAGCCAAGGCCTTTGATATTTATAAAATCCTGTTTTGTGTACTTAGTAAATTGTATTTGCCGGGCACTTCCTGCCTGGAACCAGTTAGTAAGATTGACACCCCGGCTGAATGGAACTTTAGCAGAGCAAATGGTAAATGACGCAGCCAGGATAAGGAGAAACAGTAGTCTAAGTATTTTCATAATCGGGAATAACAGCAGCTCGTAAGGTATTCAAAAAATGATGTAAAAATGATGACCTGCGGGGTATAGGGAAAGGAATAATACATGCAATTATTTGTACTACAGTAATGTTCTCCCGGAAGCAGGTGACAGATTATTCTAACTATCAAATGTTGACACTCATGGGAAATAAAAAAAGATAAACATGTTACTTACTTCCATAATATTGTTTAACTTACTGTAGAAACCGCTGAGTAATAATTGTTTCTGTAATAACCGACCTGTTTACATCTGTGATATACCGTGTGCAAAGATTTAGTGATCTTTTGAATTATAATTGCAGATGATCTTATTTCTCCTTTACCGGAGAATAGGAGTATTTATGAAGAAAACCAACTTGAGACGTAAAATAAACCGACCACTCGAAAAGTTTCCTACTAAATATGACAGCAGGATCAAACTTGCTATTCGAATATTCTGGCTGTTTTTATTTATTATAGCTTTTACCATTTGGATCATACTTTTTTAAAAGAAATTCAGGGATTTTTCTCCTTATATACACTAAAGTCGCAGGATACTTGTACTAACCTCATTTTTTTTGTTAGTTTGTGACTTAAATCAAAAAGATGACTAAGGTCGCCACCTCACCTGCTGAAGAATTGATGATTGATACCAAAAGTAGCAGGAAGGCTGCTCTGATAATAAGAGCCATCAACCACAAATTGCGTCAACAGATACTGGCGTTGATTCATGAACATAAGTTGATTACCGTAACTGAAATTTATGAGAAATTGGGCCTGGAGCAATCGGTAGCCTCACAGCACCTGGCAGTTCTTCGCCATGCCCAGTTTGTTCACACGAAAAGAGACGGAAAGTTTATATTCTACTCAGTGAATTATAAGAGAATTGAGGAAGCAAAGGATTGTGCTAATCAATTGACTAAAAGCTAAATTCACCAACACTCCTTCACTATTCTGACATCCATTACTGGCTGGCCAATAAATCCTTGACTTTCAAAGCCTATAATAACAATCCAACCAGCTCCAATCATTGTATATAAATAGATATTACAACCAAGGGGATTACAAGGATTTTCTATAGCTCTCGTATAGGGATCATATGCAGTTGATATGCAGTTGATATGCAGTTGATATGCAGTTGATACGGAGTTGATACGGAATTAACAGCATATCAATTCCGTATCAACAGCGTATCAAGCGTGTGTCAACTGCGTATCAGACCCATGAAATAGCCATACATTGACTTTGGTTCTTGTAATGAAGGAGGGCTTAGGAACCACGGTGGTTATAAAAAAATAACCCCCTGTAGAAACAGGAGGTCCATCCTCAACGCCTAAAAAAAATATTGTAACACTTACCTGTTAATGGTAAGTAATAAACTCCTTCTCCTGATGAATAACTGAATTGCTAAAATAGTAGTGAAAGATGCGGGCAAGCCGCTAATGCCTACAAGAAGCAGTAGTAATGTCATCGGTACGGATTTTACGTTGATTGCTCAACAGTGACAAATGTATTATGCAGTTTTTTCTAATGCAAGCCTTTGAGCATTTTTATTTCTAAAAATATTTACAGGTGATCATGATTGTTAAAGAACTAAAAGTATTCACTTAGTCATGTTCTATGTAAAGCTCTCTGCGCCATTTGAATTATCTTTAAGAATCAACACTTAACCATGTTCCGTTTAACACTTAGCGGCACCAGGCTTTTACTGCTGTTTTGCAGTATTCCACTTTGTTTAATTAGCTGTAAAGAACAACAGCAAAAAAATGCGGGTACTATATCCAATGACTCCCTTTCTACAAAGTACCAATTGGATAAAATTAAGTTACCTGCAGGTTTCAAGATCAATGTATTTGCTGAAGTGCCTAATGCGCGTAGTATGTGCCTCAGCGATAAAGGGACCTTATTTGTAGGCACGATGGGCGAAGGGAAAGTGTTTGCTGTTGAAGATAATGATCGCAATGGAATTGCAGATAAAGTCTACACCATTGCATCAGGTTTGAACGTACCCAATGGAGTAGCTTATAAAGATGGTTCACTCTATGTTGCAGAAATAAACAGGATACTTCGATTCGATAATATTGAAGCAAATCTTTCTACCCATCCCACCTATTCTGTCATCTATGATAAATTGCCAAAGGATGGAGCACACGGATGGAAATTTATTGCCTTTGGTCCTGATAATAAGTTATATGTGCCTGTAGGCGCACCGTGCAATATCTGCCAGCCCGATTCACCTTATGCTTCCATTACAAGAATGAATCCTGATGGAAGTGGCTTTGAGATCTTCGCAAAAGGCATCCGAAATACAGTTGGGTTCACCTGGCACCCGCAAACCAAAGAAATGTGGTTTACAGATAATGGCCGTGACAATCTCGGAGATAATGTTCCGGAAGATGAACTCAATGTAGCACCGCAGCCGGGCCTTCATTTTGGATATCCTTTTTGCCACCAGGGTAATGTCCCGGATCCGGAATTTGGCAGGGGTAAAAACTGTACGGACTACACACCGCCTATTCTGACCATGGGTCCTCACGTTGCAGCTTTAGGACTTCGATTCTATACTGCAGACCAATTCCCTGCCGAATTCAAGAACCGGTTGTTCATAGCAAACCATGGTAGCTGGAACCGCACAACACCAATAGGCTACCGTGTAATGATGGTTAAAATGGATGCTAACAATAAACCGGCAGAATATATTCCTTTCGCCACCGGATGGTTGCAGGAGAACGGAAATGTTATTGGGAGGCCTGTGGACGTGCAGGTTGCAACAGACGGCAGCCTTTTTGTAAGTGACGACAAAAGTGGAGCGATCTACAGGATTAGTTATCAAAAATAAAGTGCAAAATCAGGAGGCAAGAGGACCCGTTCCCGGAGAATCCGTAGTAACGATGCCAAGTTTTTCAACAGCCAGTTGCGCCGCTATCTGGGAAGCATCTTTTTTATTAAAAGCTTTACCCTGGGCAATTACCCGTCCGTTCAGGACAGCAGCTATAGTAAATAACCGGCGGCCGTTTTCCAGTTTTTCATCTATGGTTTCAAAATCCAGCTGTTTACCGTTTTTATTTGCCCAGCCATACAACTTATTCTTATGGTTGATCTCAAGGTTCTCAAGGTCATCAACAAACATGTGAGGCATAATGATCCTTTCGTTCACCCACTTCGTTGTTTTTTTATACCCCCTGTCAAGGTAAATAGCGCCCACTAAAGCTTCCAGGGTATTTCCGAAAATCTGGCTTGTTTTCAGCGAAACATCCGACTTGTTGAAGACTGTGATCTTTTTAAGTCCCATCTTCAAAGCAATATCATTGAGCTGTTGGCGATTTACCATTTTGGAACGCATCTCCGTGAGGAAACCTTCGCCCTTATAGGGATATCTTTTAAAAAGGTAATCTGCTACCAATGCACTCAGAATGGCATCACCAAGATATTCCAACCTCTCATTGTTTTCGTCAATGCTGTCTTTCACAGAACGATGAGAGAGGGAAGTCTTATAAAGTGAAATATTACTGGGAGTATATCCCAGCAAGCCTTTCAACTGTTTTTTGAAGGAAGGGTCTGATTTACTTTTATTACCTAATTTCCAGAAAGTCACAAACGGATATCACAGTTAGAAAGCTGAAAGTTAAGTAGAATATTTTTTAAAAATCACACAAGCGTTATGGCCTCCAAAACCAAAGGTATTGCTTAAGGCTGCATTAACTACCCTTTTCTGGGCATGGTGAAAAGTAAAATTCAGCCGGGGGTCCAGTTCAGGATCATCAGTAAAGTGATTGATCGTTGGTGGGACAATATCGTTTTGAACGGCCAAAAGGCAGGCGATAGCTTCAATTACACCGGCAGCACCCAAACAATGACCTGTCATAGATTTGGTGGAGCTGATATTCAGATCGAAAGCATGCTCGCCAAATACATCAACGATAGCTTTCACTTCAGCTACGTCTCCCAGGGGAGTGGAAGTTCCATGAGTATTAATATAATCAATGTCAGAAGCTTGCATTCCTGCGTCATCAAGAGCCTGGATCATCACATTTTTCGCTCCCAGGCCTTCCGGATGTGGAGCTGTTATATGGTGAGCATCTGCAGTGGCACCCGCTCCTGCCAATTCGCAGTAAATCTTAGCACCGCGCTTTATGGCGTGTTCCAATTCTTCAAGAACAATTACCCCGGCAGCTTCTCCCATAACAAAACCATCCCGGTCTTTATCATACGGGCGGGATGCTGTTTTGGGATCATCATTCCGCTCGCTTAATGCCTTCATCGCATTAAAGCCTCCTACACCAGTTTCCTGGATCACGCTTTCGGCCCCACCACTTATCATAATATCAGCCTTTCCTAAGCGAATCAGGTTAAAAGCTTCCATCATGGCATTGGTGGAAGACGCACAGGCACTTACCACTGCGAAGTTTGGTCCTCTAAACCCATGACGCATGGAGATATGTCCTGCAGCAATATCAAGGATCATCTTAGGGATGAAGAATGGATTGAAGCGTGGAGTACCGTCACCCTTGGCAAAATTGGTAACCTCTTCCTGGAAAGTCATCATGCCACCAATGCCACTGGCGAATACGACTCCTACCCGGTCACAATTAACATTCTCCTGGTCGATACCTGAATCCTGAACCGCCTGGTCGCTGGCAACTACTGCTGTCTGGCTGAAGCGGTCCAGTTTACGGGATTCTTTCTTGTCGAGATAATTAGTGGGATCGAAGTTCTTAATCTCACAGGCGAAGCGGGTTTTGAACTTAGAAGCATCGAACAGGGTGATGAAATCACAGCCACTTATTCCATTTCGTAGATTATTCCAGTATTCAGTAACGGTATTACCAAGGGGAGTGATGGCTCCAATTCCGGTTACGACGACTCTTTTTAATTGCATCCGCCTGCCATTAGATTTAGTGTAAGATAAAACCGCCTTTGTTGCTTTACAATCAAAGGCGGAGTAGTTTATAGGTTCAGTTTACGAACGATCTACAGGTTATTTTGCGTGTTCTTCCAAATACGCCACTGCCTGACCCACGGTGGTTATAGTTTCTGCTTGCTCGTCGGGAATGGAGATGTTGAATTCTTTTTCAAATTCCATGATCAATTCCACGGTGTCCAATGAATCGGCACCGAGGTCGTTTGTAAAAGATGCTTCGTTTGTTACTTCCGCTTCATCTACGCCCAATTTGTCAACTATAATCTTTTTTACTCTTGCTGCAATGTCTGACATATGTATAAGTTTGGTTTTAGAGGTGCAAAAATAGAAGATTTTGGATTTAAATATACTCTCATTCATTTATTAGCACCAAATAGAATTTTTATTTTGCCAGATAACAAAACTTGCAATTTGCTGTATGCTCTATAATTTGTAATTTGAACACCTCCAATACAGCATAGAATGGCATTGAAAATCATAGATTACGGAACAGCAGATTACCAGAATATGCTCAAGTTGCGCGATGAGATTCTGCGTAAACCTTTGGGACTGCAGTTCACCGAAGAAGAAATTGAAAAGGAAAAGTCCAACTTACATATTGCCGCATATGAAGATGACCAGATGCTGGGATGCTGTATGTTGGTGGAGGAAGAGCCGGGGACAGTGAGATTGCGGCAAATGGCTGTAGTCAATGCGGTCCAGGGAAAAGGCATAGGCAGAGCCTTAATGCAGTTCGCTGAAAACCTCGCCCGTGACCGTGGTTATAAAAAAATCACTATGCATGCCCGTAGCAATGCCGTAGGGTTCTATGAAAAAATGGGATACAGGAGAATAGGCGATCCATTCCAGGAAATCACCATCTCTCATTATGTAATGGAAAAAGACTTATAAGGAGTTTACAGTTTTCTGTTTAGGGTTTTGAGTTTAGGTTAGGTATTTCCGAAGTTATAAGTTCTTTTTTAGAAGGTCATTAATTACTAACTATTAGGCAAATTCTTTCTATTTCCTTCCTACTTTTTCCTTCATCAGGTGCCTAAGCTGGTAAATTTCATCCGTGTTTGCAAAAGCATCCTTAGGTACAAGGAAGAAAGAACGGCTGTCAAAATAAAGGTGAAAAAAATAAGGTGTTTCTAAAAAATTGCTCAGGGAAGACCAGGGATAAGAACGATTTCCCCTTTCATTTCCCACCGAAAAGGAATCCTGGTTAAAAACCATGGTAAAATGGTCGCGGAAAGTAGCAGCTCTTTTGTAAACAGAAGAAGGGAGAATAAACCAAAAGCTTATCATCAACACAAACCAAAGGGTAGAACCTACCAGGAAGGCAAACGGAAGAATCTTTTTGAAATAAAATAAGGCAGCTGAAACAAATGCAAACACATTTACCAGGATGATCATAAAGCGGATCTCCCTTTTGCTGAGAAAATGATACCGCAATGCCTGTAAAACCTGTCCTTTATTATAGCTAAAATTTATGGTCATTATAGAGAGGCTTCTTCTGGAATATATAATAATGTATCTGCCCCTAAAGTAAAGAAAAAACCGGCCAGGGCCGGTTTGATTTTATAAGTTGTTATCTAATTTACTTGTTCATCATCTGCTTTGCTTCAATGCTAAGCGTTGCATGAGGAACAGCACGCAATCTAGCTTTATCGATCAATTTACCTGTAACCCTGCAAATACCGTAAGTTTTATTCTCGATACGCATTATTGCTTTTTCAAGGTGGTCTATGAACTGGATCTGGCGGCTGGCCATTTGGCTGAGCTGTTCTCTTTCCATGCTCATGCTTCCATCTTCCATGGTCATATAGCGACCTTCATCAAGGTCTCCTCCTTCGTCTTTACGGGTTATAAGGCCTTGTAAATAAGCTAGTTCTTTCTTAGCTGATTCCAATTTTCTATTGATCAGGTCTCTGAATTCAGCCAACTCAGGATCTGAATATCTTTGAGACGGTCCCTGCTCCTCCACCTTCCTGTTATGATCTAAAACCGATTTGGTAAAATCAGGCTCATATGGGATCGCTTTATCTGTAGAGGTCTTGGGAATGACGAATTTCGTAGGTTTTGCTGTTTCCTTTTTCACGTGCTTCTCCAGGGGTTTAATAGCTGGTTTAACTTCAGTATGGGTTTTTGCAGATACAGCTGGCTTTTTAACCACCTCTGTTTTATGAGGGGTTTTTGAGGCAACTTTCTGTGGTTCTTTATGTTTATGGGCGACTTTCTTTACATCAGGTTTTTTCGAGACAACCGATTTAGCCGGGCTAGCTTTAATGGGTGCTTTATGGGCAGAAGCTACTTTCTTTGCTGGTGTAGCTTTCTTCACCTCTGCTTTTTTAACAACAGTTTTTGGAGCAGGCTTAGCGTGTTTAGAAGCCGCTGCTTTAGATTTTGAAGGCATGGTTGCCTTTGACGGTGCTTTCGAAGCTGTTTTAACAGGCTTAGCTGCTTTTTTTGTGGTGCCCTTTTTAGTTGCCATACGGTTTAGTTACCCTTTTTTAAAACGATGACTTTCAATGGATTATCATTTATATCGATCTCAATGCCATCTTGGATATCTGACGTAATCTCCAGCTTATCTGCCAGAATTTCCGCGCAAATATAGTCATTAAACTTGGCTAAAGATAGAGCAATACCGTTTCTAGCTGCCACTTTTACATCAATACGATCTGTAACATCTAAACCACTGTCCTTCCTTATCTTCTGTATCCTGTTCACAAATTCTCTTGCATTGCCTTCTTCCACCAATTCTGGGGTAACATTTATGTCCAAAGCAACCGTCAGCGGACCCTTACCGGCTACAGACCAGCCCGGAATATCTTCACTGGTTATCTCTACTTCGCTCCGTGTTAATTCGATATATTCATCGTTAACAGGGATTGAATATCTACCTTCTTTCTCAAATAATGAAATTTCATGCTGTGAAAAGTTGGAAAGTGCCGAACTGACAGCTTTCATCTTAGGTCCCAGCTTCTTTCCGAGGGCAACAAAGTTCGGTTTAATCTTCTTTTTTATGAAACCTTCCGTTTCAGACAGGTATTCAACCTCTTTTACATTTACTTCTGCCTTAATAAGATCTTCAACTTTTCTTAACTGTTGTTCCATCGCAGGGTAAAGAACCGGGATCAGCACCTTTTGTAAGGGTTGCCTTACCTTGATATTGGCCTTTTTACGGATGGATAAAATCAAAGAAGAAGCATCCTGGGCTAATTGCATCCTTTCTTCGAGTAAGGTGTCTATCAGCTCTTCTTTTGGAATAAATATCAGGTGATGATGGACAGATTTTTCCTTATACAAACAAGTGACATTATTTAGATTACGGTAGATTTCATCACTAAAGAACGGAGATATCGGAGCCATTAACCGAACAACAGTGTCGATGCATTCATATAAGGTTTGATATGCTGAAATCTTATCAAATTCATATTCACCTTTCCAGAAACGACGACGGCAGAGTCGTACATACCAGTTGCTAAGGTGTTCATCCACAAAGTCTTCTACCAGGCGACCAGCCACAGTGGGCTCATAATCATCGAAAGCTGCGGTGACCTTCTTGATCAACGTATTAAGAGAAGATAGAATCCAACGGTCAATTTCAGGTCTTTGCTCAACAGGTATATAGTCCTCTTTAAAAGTGAAATTATCCACGTTGGCATAGAGGGCAAAAAATTGGTAAGTATTATATAAGGTACCAAAGAACTTTCTTTGAACTTCTTTAATACCATCACTATCGAACTTCAGATTATCCCATGGAGAAGCATTAGTCACTAAGTACCAGCGAGTTGCATCTGCGCCAAATTGTTCAATCGTAGCAAAAGGATCAACGGCATTGCCGAGGCGCTTGCTCATTTTGTTTCCATTCTTATCAAGGACAAGGCCGTTGGAAACACAGGTTTTAAACGCCACGGTATCAAACAACATGGAAGCAAGGGCATGAAGGGTATAGAACCATCCTCTCGTCTGGTCAACTCCTTCAGCAATAAAATCGGCTCCATTCCATTTATTCAATCCACTATCAACCCTTCCCTCCCGTTCCGCAATATAGGCAGCATACTCAGAGGGAGTTACCTCGTGACCTGTGGCTACTTCAGGTAATCCCCACTGCGCATAAGGCATTGCGCCGCTGTCGAACCAAACATCAATAAGATCGGGTTCCCGGTACATAGGTTTACCCGTCTCAGAAACTAATATTACCTCATCAACATAGGGTTTATGCAAATCCAGGATGCCGTCATGGAGGTAATGCATATTAACATCTCCCTCCAGGATTTCATTAGCCTTCCTGATCTCCCTATTCAACTCATCAACAGATCCAATACAAATTTCCTCTGTTCCATCTTCTGTTCTCCAAATAGGAAGTGGAGTACCCCAGAACCGGCTTCGGCTGAGATTCCAATCCACCATATTTTCCAGCCAGTTACCAAAACGGCCGGTCCCCGTTGATTGAGGTTTCCAGTTAATAGTGTTATTCAGCTCAACCATTCTTTCCCTGAGTGCAGTGGTTCGTATAAACCACGCATCCAGTGGATAGTAAACGACAGGTTTATCGGTGCGCCAGCAATGTGGATAGCTATGCTCGTATTTTTCTACTTTAAAAGCGCGGTTCTCTTTCTTCAGTTTTACAGAGATGTCAATATTGACATCAACATAATTTTCCTGGTCTATATAATCTTTGATATAACGGCCGCTAAACTCTCCCAATCCTTCTACAAACTTGCCCTGGCGGTCAACAAGAGTAAGGATACCAATACCATATTTCTTTCCTACTCTAAAGTCATCAGCACCAAAAGCAGGTGCCGTGTGAACGATACCGGTACCATCTTCAGTATTAACGAAATCTCCCAACAGCAACTTAAATGGCTGAGCTCCGGGAGTTATGGCCTCAACAGCTTCCCTGGAGTTTGCCTCGTAAGGAAGTAATTGCTCATAAGCCAACCCTTCCAGGTCAGCTCCTTTAAATTCTGCCAACACTTTCCATGGGATTACCTTGCTGGTTGAGGTGTATTCTTCAAAGCTTGCATTTTCGCCTTCGGGTTTAAAGTACCGAGAAATAGCTGAAGAAGCTAGTATGACATCTATTGGAAGATGTGTATAGGGATTAAAAGTTTTTACTAAAGAATAATTGATAGCCGGACCTACTGTGAGCCCAAGATTGGAGGGTAACGTCCAGGGAGTTGTCGTCCACGCAAGGAAGAATACTTCTTCACCTCTTCCTTGTGCTTCAATCACCGGCTGAAGACTTTCACTGGCATTCTCATTTTTAAGATCAGAAGCCTTGAACATTGCAACCGCACTGGTGTCCTTCACATTACGATATGTTCCGGGCTGGTTCAGTTCATGTGAACTCAATCCCGATCCAGCAGCCGGGGA
>JBLNAY010000143.1:0-2921 GCA_050259715.1 Candidatus Dadabacteria bacterium | reverse complement strand
AGATCTTATCAGGAATTGGTAAAATAAGGTGTTGCGTTTGTCTTACTCCCGGATCTTCGTCCAGCACACCAACGGGAATCAGTCGTGTTTCTTCGTGCAATAATGTTGGAGTAATTGGATGGATGACCGTATAGTCCCTTTTAGGAAGTATCATAGGCGGGTTGCTAAACAGGAACAAATAGAGCGGCTGATGTGCAGGGTTTTCTTCAGTAGCTGATTCTGCCTGCTCTGCCCCATACAAAGCAATCTTTAATTTAAAATCTTTGCCTAATTCATCAAGTGAAAAGGAAAGAGTGGACCGAACTGTTATTTCAGTGGTTCCTTTCAGACTGGAACTTTGACGTTTGATGTCCAGTTCTACTTTTTGTACTTGTGCCATGAATGCCTCCTTTTAATTGAGCCTATTAATTTCCACTCAAATTTTTTCACAGGCAATGATGGTGGTCACCATTCTAAATGACCATAGATATAAGTTTTGAATCTAATTCAGCTTATGGTGAGTTTTAATGGGCCTATTATGAAGTAAATAGGGGGCATGCATTGACTTTGCATAGAGTATGCATGGACTTTGCAGGGGGTAAAGCCGTTCTAAAGCCGTTCAAACCCCATACAAACCCTATGGGAACTGTTATAAAACTTCATTGAAAATCTCACCATACCGAGGAGTTTACCTGGTCGGACCAGAACATGTAACCCAGAATACCAGATTGAACTGGCATAGTACCAGGGCAAAGAAAGACAAGCCTAAATTAGGAGACCATGCCTGGGCAGGAGTAACCATTTATAGTTTTAAGCTTCCTTGTGTGATTTCGGCTGTTGTTTTTTATTATCCGCTAAAAGAAAAACAAAAGCTATGATTATCCAGAACAAGCTTTTAAGCCTGTCGTGATCCCTGAAAGCTTCTAACATAGCAACGCCAAAAAAGAGAACAAATACCGCAAAGTTTGTACTTAATCTTATTTTACGCATAATGTGGCGTTATGATGCAGGCACAAATTATAAAATCAACAATAATAGGGAATGACGCAGGTCAGGATAATTTTGCTGTACCTAAGTATCAGGCGTTATAATTGAAAAATAATACCTTAAGTAAATGGCTGAAGAAATAGGCAATAAAACAGTGTATAGTCTTAAAGATGTAACTAACAGCATCGAAAAGACCATTGCATCCCGCTATACAACAGCCTTTTGGGTGAGGTGCGAGATGAATAAGCTGAATTATTACAGGCAGTCGGGTCACTGCTATCCTGACCTGGTAGAGAAAGAGCAGGGTGTGTTGATTGCCGAGATGAAGGGTATTTTATGGAAGAAAGATTACCAGTTGATCAGCCGTAAATATTTAAAGATAATCGGTGAGCCCCTAAGAGATGGTATTATTATCCTGGTACAGGTTAAAGTGACTTTCAATGCAACCAGGGGGATGGCATTACAGATACTGGACATTGATCCTGTTTTTGCCTTAGGTGAACTGGAGTTGGAAAAGAAGAGAACTATAGAAAAGTTACAAGCTGAAAACCTGTTTAGTAAGAATAAAAGCCGTTCACTTGCCTTACTACCCAAGAGAATTGCCGTCTTATCTGTTGAAACCAGTAAAGGTTATGCTGACTTCACCAAGACACTGCAACAGAATGAAGGGCGATTTAGATTATTTCACCTGCTATTCCCGACACTGCTGCAGGGAGATAAGGCTGCCGAAAATATGATCTTTCAACTCAGAAGGATCAAACGTGTTGTGCACCACTTTGATGCTGTGGCAATCATAAGGGGAGGTGGAGGAGAGGTAGGATTAAGTTGTTATAATGATTACCTGCTGGCAAGAGAAATTGCTGATTTCACTTTACCTGTTCTCACAGGAATTGGTCATTCTACTAATGAAACAGTTAGTGAAATGGTAGCTTACCATAATGCCATGACACCTACAGCACTGGCTGAATTTCTTTTACAGAAGTTTGAACAATTTTATCAACCTCTGAAGGAAGCAGAAAGATTGGTTGCAGCGGTATCCTTAAAGATGATCAAAGATGAAAAGCAAAAGATCAATGCATCCGGCAAATATTTCCGCTCTGTTACAAGGAATTTGCTGGACAGGAATACAGCAGAAGTAATTAATATAGGCAGAATTATCAAACGGGAGGTGAGCTTGTTTCTAAGAGAACAACATAATATACAGGAGAAAAAAAGCAATGATCTTAAGGAATATAGCTTACAGTTGTTGAATGATAAAGAGAGGCAATTATATGATGATGTTGTTTTGATGCAGAGGGATTTACGCACTGTTCATTTAAGAGCTGAACACATGGTAATTCAAGCGAAAAATAATTTACATGTTGTGGTAGACAGCTCATTTAAGCGGGAGAATAATGTATTGGACTTACTGGAGAATACAGCAAAGCACCTTGACCCTGTGAATGTATTGAAAAGGGGCTTCAGTTATACATTAGTAAATGGTGAATTAATCAGATCAGTGGAACAGGTAAAAATGGGCAACCAGTTAGAGACAGTTGTAGCAGATGGGAAAATCGCTTCCACAGTAACCTCTCAGGGACAGTTGAAGCAATAACAAAAAGTATTTGCTAAGAAGAACAATAGAAAAGATGTCATCAAAAATCAAAGTAAATAGTAATTATGAGTAACCAGGATTATACAAGTGCTTTTGAAGAGTTGCAGGAGATAGTAAAACAAATAGAAGAAGGGGATATTTCAGTGGATGACCTGGCAGAGAAGGTCAAAAAGGCAGCGGAGCTGATCAAGATCTGCAAGGCAAAGTTGAGGTCTACAGAAGAAGATGTCAATAAGATATTGCAGGAACTCGAATCAGCACCCGGTGCTTCAGATAGCAACAGGTAAGAACTAATGAATAGTTCATTACCTGCTTACATGGTTTTATCTTAATAGAATGCTCTTCCTCCATTAGCCACAAG
>JBLNAY010000142.1:0-4157 GCA_050259715.1 Candidatus Dadabacteria bacterium | reverse complement strand
GTTAAGAAGCACTTTAATATCCTGGCCGGTTCAGGACTCTATATTCTTAAGACAACATTAAATTATTACGGTAAAACCAATTCTAACAAAGTCACTACAGGCTGGATGGCAGGACTATCGTACATTCATCCAATAAAGAAAAACTTAGGACTAGGCACTGAATTTAAATGGCTTTACGCAGCAGAAACAACCAGCGGCACCCTTTCTTTACAATTGCAGTTTATTTACCGGTTCCTGAATTATTGATCAACTGAAATCCTTTATGCTGTACAGACTTCTTTCACTGGTAGTAGTGTGCTCTTTTGCAACTGCTTTAATGGCTCAACCACTCCAGCAACCTGCTCCCGCTGCTAATAATGAAATTGCTTTTGCCAGTGATACCCAGGCACCGATGTTCATTGAAACCCTTTGGCTTAAACCCAATCATAACCGTGTTGCTACCAAAAGGATCTTTGCTGATATTGAAAAAAGACGACCTTCTTCCCTTTTTCTTTTAGGAGATGTTGTAAACCTGGGTTATAGCAATAAGCAGTGGAAACCGATGGATGTAAACCTCGCCGCCTTAAGGAATGAAGGCATAAAAGTAGACGCCGCCTTAGGCAACCACGAGGTGATGGGAGAAAGCAGAAAAGGTCAACGCAAGTTCCAGAAGCGTTTTCCTGATCATGTGAAAACAGGGTATGTACAAGTAGTTGATTCCGTTGCAGTGATACTCCTCAATTCCAATTTCAATACTCTCAACCCAGAAGAAAATCAGAAACAGCTGAATTGGTATAGGCAGGAATTAAACAGGCTGGATTCTGATTCCTCCGTTCAATTTATTATCTGTTGTTGTCACCATTCGCCCTATACCAACAGTAAGATTGTTGGCTGTTCATCAGATGTTCAACAAAAGTTTGTTCCTCCATTCCTTGCTTCTACTAAAAGCCGTCTTTTCCTGTCCGGGCATTCGCACAACTTTGAACACTATAAGGTAAGCGGAAAAGATTTTCTGGTCATTGGAGGCGGGGGCGGACTGCATCAGCCATTAAATGAAGGGAAAGGCAGTTTACCTGATGAGCAACTGACCTATAAACCGATGTTCCATTACCTTACCGTTCGCAGGTCATCAGGCCAGTTACAGGTCACCTCTCATGAATTAAACAATAATTTCAAAAGCTTTGATGAAGGTTTGACCTTTAATGTTCAGCCCGGATATAAGAAACCTCAGCAGGACATTGCTTCAACACACGTGCAGGAAGTTAAATAAAGAAAAGGCAATTTCACCTACCCCATTAACGCGGAGAAAACATCGGCATTGATGATACGGCTTATTAATTGCAGCTTATCAGCTTGCAAGTAAATAAAACGAATTGCCAATTATCGATAACAATGATGTAAAGGTGCTGGCTTTTGCGGCAGATACACAAGCACCTATGCTAGTGGAAACCATTCTGCTACGACCAAACAAGAACAGGAAAGCCACTGATCTGCTATTCTCCGATATATTACGGATTCATCCCTCCGCTTTTTTTCTCTTGGGAGATGTCGTGAACCTTGGTTATAGTGACCGGCAGTGGAAGAGTGTAGATATTCATTTGCATAAGCTGAGACATTATGGAGTGAAGGTGCATGCTATCCTTGGAAATCATGAAGTGATGGGCCGGGCTAATAAAGGCCAGGTAAAATTCCAACATCGATTTCCTAATCATAAGAAAACAGGCTATTGCGAGATTGTTGGATCTCTTGCTGTTATTTTATTAAACAGCAACTTCAAGGCAATGACGCCGAAGGAAGATGCACAACAGGTAAAATGGTTTGAGAAAACAATAGCTAAGATGGACCAGGATCCGTCAATAGAATATGTCATTACCTGTGCTCACCATTCACCTTATACCAATAGCAGGGTGGTACAGCCTTCAGTGGAAGTGCAGGAACGATTTGTTCCTTCATTCGTCGAATCAAAGAAAAGCCAGTTGTTTTTATCAGGTCATTGCCATGCTTTCGAACATTATAAATTCCATGGAAAAGACTTTATGGTTATTGGAGGAGGCGGCGGATTGCAACAACCTCTAAGGCAAGGCATCGGAACACTGGCAGACCTTGCCCTTGAATACAAACCCATGTTTCACTACCTCACAGTTGAACCCATGGCTGATCATCTGAAAGTGAAATCATACCACCTGAGAAAGGACTTTACAGGTTTTGAAGAGGGCTTTGTGTTGGATGTAAAGAAGTATGAACCGGTGCTAACACTTACTGGTGAGCAGGCACTAAAGCAAGTAGCCGCTAAATAAGCGGCTAATATAGCTGTTGGAATTTAATTTATTTATTGGAGACAGTTCTGAAACTAAGAATCAGAACCTGTTGCGTGGTCTGAAGTTATTCGGCTTATTGAAACCGCCACGGTTACCACCACCGGAGTATCCTCCGCCTGAACTACCACCTGTATTACGCTCGTCTGCCTGTTTAACTACGAGTGGTTTTTTGCCAAGAGAGATATCATTCAGGTGTTCGATAGCATCCTTGCCATCTTGCTCATTAACCATTTCCACAAAGCCAAAGCCCCTGCTTTTGCCTGTTTCTTTATCAATAGCAACTTTAGCAGATGCGAGTGGACCAAACTTTTCGAATATTTCAGTCAGTTCGGCATCATCAAGATCATAGGGAAGTCCGGCTACAAAAAGCTTCATACAGATATTTATTTTACAAGATTAAAATGAATGGTAAATGTAATCGATTACTCAACGCGTTTTAAGACTAGCAAAACTAGTCAAACTTCAAGCCAATTGAAATAGGTAATTCCTTATAATTGGGTTTATTTCGATGATTAAGATCAGTTTTCTTCTGTTTACAATGCACGCATAATCAATATTGCTAATAGTGCTCCTGCTAACCATCTCCTTTTTTGAATGTTCTTCGAAGTGGAATGTGTGTGACAGGGGCTACTATCAATGGGAACTTTTCGACCACCACATTTGAAGTATCCAATCCAAATCCCCTTTCCTCTGACAGGCTTACTTCCTTTAACCAGAAGTGTAGTTTCATTACCAATCTTTCCCAAATAGGCAGTTCATTATCCTGGCTAAGGAATTTCTCCATCACTATGAACTGGAAGTCACCTGCCATATTCGCTCGTTCAAGACTTTCATAGCGGCTGGTAATGTTCACTTCCTTATTATGCACAAGGTCTTCTACTACCTTACGGAAAAGCAGGTTAATCCTGGGCTCAACTCTAAATCCTAAACGAAAATCTACCCGGATGATGTCGTTGGGAATAATATGATTCACTTCATATTCCATTGTGTAAGGAGCATCCATGGTATCGACATGTACAAACCAGTAAATATCTGCTCTCTTTGGTTTCCTGTTGAGGATGGAGTACATGATCTTATGCTCAATCTCTTTGAGATTATCTGCGCTCGTCAAATAGACAAGGTGAGTAGCATATTTAGGAACTGTTTTATCATTACTCAACTCTTGTATTTTAGGTATATAATCTTCTACCCTTACAAACTCCACATAACGATTCTTGACCTTGCGCGCCCGGTACCATATATACATTACAAAGAATAAGACTCCTCCAACCAGGAGAGCTATGTAACCTCCATGCGGGAACTTATCAAGGTTTGCAGCTAAAAAAGCACCTTCAATACTCAGGTAAGTTGCCAGGAACAGGTATATCCATATAGAAGCAGCCCTGTGTAAAACAAGGTAATTGGCAAATAGAATGGTGGTGGCAATCATACACATGGTTATGGCTAATCCATAAGCAGCTTCCATATTGGTGGCCTTCTGAAAATGAAGTACAATGCCACAACATCCTATAAATAGCAACAGGTTGATTCCCGGCACATATAACTGACCTCTTGCTTCTGATGGGTATTTGATCCTCAACTTGGGCCAGAGGTTCAAGCGCATTGCTTCACTTATTAATGTAAAGGATCCCGATATTAAAGCCTGGCTGGCAATGATGGCTGCAGTAGTTGCTATAATAATCCCGAAGACTACAAACCATTCAGGCATAATCTGGAAAAATGGGTTAAAGCCACTCAGAATCATGTCTTCTGTAATCAGTCTTCCTTTGTAATTAGCCAACAACCATGCTCCCTGTCCTAAATAGTTTAAAATAAGGCAGGATTTCACCATCACCCATGACACCCTGATATTACCCTTAC
>JBLNAY010000141.1:0-8971 GCA_050259715.1 Candidatus Dadabacteria bacterium | reverse complement strand
ATCAGCCATAATGCGCCAAAAAATATCTTATTGTTTCGCATAATAGTAATAAGCAACGGCTGAAGGATAGTTTGATAAAATACCATCAAAGTGACCGTCATTCATAAATTCAACAATATTTTCCGGCACATCCAACGTCCAGATAAATGCCTTTCTGCCTTCTGAATGCACCTGGTTCACTTTGTCATTCTGTAGTCCCATCGTCCACCTTGGTCCCCATATCATTGAGTTCGCCTTTTCCACGTCAGCAATTTCGAGTTCGCACACAGAAGGGATGGATGTGTAACCAGGTAGTTTAAGAAAGTTATCCAGCACTCCCTGGTCAGGTATTCCTATTGTGATCAGCAAAGGTTTACCCAGGTTTGCCGCCATCTGCATATAGGTTTTCTGAAGCTCTCTTATTGGTTGAAGATCCCCTGAGTACTTGGTATCCAACCAAACATATCGCAATGGAGTTGCCGTCACTAAGGTTTTCAATACATCTGTTAACTTTGGTATGTGCTCTCCTTTTTGCAACCGCACCAGGGCATCGAGTTGAGCATAAGTGAAGTTTTCAATTGGACCCACCATACCATTTTTTGTTATCAATCTTTCATTCAATGTCGCATCATGATATACAATGGGAACCCCGTCCTTTGTCATTCTCACGTCGGTCTCTACGCCTGTTGCTCCAAAGCTGGAGGCAAGCTTCAGCATCTCTACAGAGTTTTCCGAAGCGGGAAGGAGATCCGAGGTACGGCCCCCCAGCCGGTGAGCCACAATCTCAAGGGGTGTGCTCTTATATAAACCTCGGTTATAGTTTAATGTTATAGGTGTAACAGGAATTTCCTCACCCTTGCCAAAAGTGCCGGATATGGACAGGTTAGCAGGATTAAACACTGAAGAATCCAGCAGTTGTAGAGAACCATTCCTTTTGCTGATGGTGAACCTTGCCCTTCCTGTTTCGGTTCCCACCATTTTTCTCCAGTATCCGTTTAAAAGAATTACAGTATCGCTTCGGCGACCCTCACAAATGAAATAGCTGACATCTTTTTCACAGAACATAGAAAGATGCCAGGTGGTATCCTTACCTAAGGCTGTATAGGTCCATTTCAATACTGCCTGGGGGCCAAAAACATCTGTCGCCTGGTTGATCGCATATACTCCTTCCAGCCGTTTCCTTACTGTGGAATCCAAAGGTTTTGCGGATAGAGATTGAAACTGGTCCCATGTTAAATCAGGCACTACCACCTCGAAATTTCTCCTGCAGGATGATAATAACGCTAATAGTAATATCAGGATCAGATATCTCATAGGATAAGACCAACGATTACCTGTGGATAAAATATGTTTCGATCAAATGTTGAAAACAAAGACCATGTCTGCCAGAAGAAGCTGGAGTAAATAGCTCTCATCCCGAGTGTCAGGGATTTCTTACCATAAAATGGCTGTTCAAATACCAGGGTATACGCAGAACCGCTGTTCGTTTTGTATTTACTCGTCACCGGTATTTCACCTGTGCGGGTAGTTACAGATAACGTCAAGGCCTGTTCGGCTTTGAATGTTACTCTTACATTTTTGGGAAACTTTACTCCAATAGATGCATTGGGAAAGTTTTGCCACCCGTGGCCTTTCGTGTCTAACCCGCCAAATTTGATATTGCCGAACCAGTAAGCCGCATCATCACCAATAGAAACAGCTACTCTCTTCGAGAGCTTGATTCCAAATCGTGGTCCCAGTTGTACGAAACTCTGTAGGATCTGGGTCGTAATCCGCCCATCAAAATAGAAATTTGGAGTTACCTTTTTTATAAAGTGATAGTCCAGTGCCGGGGCCCTGAAATGCTGTTCTTCTGTAATATCATAAGGAAAGGTAGTAAACGAGAGTCCAATGGAACTCCGCCAGCTTTCTCCCGGGTACGGGTAGTAAACAGCCTGCTTCCTGTCCACTGTATCTTGTGCAAGTAGTATGGATGAACAAGATACCAGGTAAATAAATAATAAAGTTGTCTTCATAACGTTTGCCCGGTCTCTCCACATCAGGATAATGACTTTATACTTACTGCAATTTATAAGCCGTGCAAAAGGAGGATCGAATGAAAGAACAAGGACCAAAGAAACAAGATGCAAAATGGAGTAATTAACGGGCATGAAAAAAGATCCAAAACCAGCCCGTGATATGTTCCTTAATACTGGTTCATTAGTTTTTACTTTACCTGCTTTTTGAAGAAAGCTATTGTCACATCAACCACCTTTTGCATTGCCGCCGGCAGGGTAGTGTCGGCCCAGGGATGTTTTCTTCCAAACACATGATCAGAGTCCAGCAGCAGGATCTCCGCATTCTCATTCTGTTGTTGCAGGAGTTCGGCTGTCGTATAAGGGACTGCTTCGTCCGCAGTACCATGACATAATAGAATGGGGACATTAATCTTCTTCACTGCTTCCACTATGTTCAGTCTTTCTTTATTCTGCTGGTAATCTTCATACAGCTGAAAATATAATGGCATCTGTTGTTTGGTGCGGCTGTTTATGGAATAATCTACTCCCTTTAATTTCCAGTCTTTGATCCGTTCTTCACTCCAGCTGCCCCACGGAGTTTTGCATTCGCCGATGGAAGCCCAGGTGGTTACGGCTTTTACCCGGCTCTCTTCCGCAGTCTTCAATAATACAATGCCCCCACCCATGCTGTGACCTAGCAGGAAAATGTTGTCGATATCCAAAGAGTTGTTGTATTCATTTTGCGGATCTGCAATCCAGTCAATCACTTTTCCGAGGTCATACAATTCTTTAGAGTAATTATTATTTCCAAATGCCTCCAGGTCCACGAAGTTTTCGGGGTCTGCCGGGGACGTCCCATTATGTGAGAAGTTGAATTTCAGGAAAGCCATCCCCCTGTTTACGAATTGTTCAGCAATGAGGTCGAAATTTCCCCAATCTTTAAAACCATTAAAGCCATGAGCATAGATCACCAATGGCTGTTGTTGCTTTTCTTCATAAAACAGGTCCAGCGTTATGGGCTTGTTTTCAGCACCTGTAAGTTCCAGGTTTTTAAGTTTTATCATTTGTTTCGGAGGTATTTACAGCTTCTTCGGCAGCTGCAGCTGCTGCTTCTTCGATGGCTTTCTTTTTCTCCTTCATTCTAAAGATACGCCTCCACCTCTTTTGCCATATCAACCCAATATGTTCTGTAGGCACCTCGTCCCCCAACAACTTGCCCCATGGTTTTAATTCTTCTGTCCTGTCGAAAATGATCTTCAAAACTCCGATGAGAGGAATAGCGAGGAACATTCCGGAAAGCCCCCACAAAGCACCTCCCAGCAATACTACAATGATTGACATTAATGCATTGATCTGCACCTTTTTAGATACGATACGTGGTACCAGTATATTATTGTCGATAAACTGTATTATCAAATAAGCCCCGATGACCAGCAGCTGGGATGTGAAACCTGTTTTCACAAGTGTAACCATTAAAACAGGTAGCGCAATAGCTATGATACCTCCGATGTAAGGCAGCAGGTTCAACAGGCCGCCTATCACTCCTATGACGATTGCTGAAGGAACGCCGATTAAGATCAGTGCAACACTATTAAGGGTGCAGACGATAATTGTTTCAATCATCAATCCCTGCATGAAACTTTGCACTGTTGACCGTGTTTCACTTAATATTTCTGCTATGGCCAAAGAATGTTTTTCAGTAAATAAGGTAAACAGGAAATCGAGTATCAGCGGCTTGTAATACAATAGCAGTATTACATAGATAGGAATCAGCACTACCGCTGCAATGATGGTAAGGACGGAGCTGAGAGTACTCGCTACCATATTCCCGCCGCTGGTCATACCGGAAGTGAGTGCATCCACCTGTTGCGAAAGATTGATATTGTATTCCCTCTTTGCCCAGTGTTGTGCATGCACCATCAGTGCTTCCAGTTTGCTCTTAAGCAAGGGAAGGCTTTCGACAAATACACTGATCTGCGTGGATAAGAAGTAAAATAAACCTGCAATCAGGAGGATAGCAGTAAGAACCGACAACCCTATGGCGAGGAATTTTGGCAGAACGCGCTCCAGTCTTACATATAATGGATTTAATAGAATAGCAATCAGGATGGAAAATCCAAAAGGGATCAGGATGCCTTGTAAAACATACAGGATAAGAATGGTCAGGCAAATAGCTACCAGTACGGCTGCGGTCTTAATATAAAAAGGGTAGCCCTTTTCCTCCTGTGGGGTTGTCATCATTTTTAAAGCTGTACAAAACCAGTACCACGAGCAAGCTGAGGTTTAACTGACGTTTAAAGGTTTAATGGTTTAAGGTTTAAAGGTTTGCTTTCACACCTTTCACGTTTCACAATTAACCTGGTATCCGCCTCGTATCGCCCGCAACAACAATTAGATAACTATTTAACCACTATTAGATAACTATTACACAACTATTAATTGTTATCTAATAGTTATCTAATTGTTATTCAATAGTTGTTCAATTGTAATCTAACCCTATGGAAGAGCTGAGGTATATTGAGATTCTGAAGCCTTTGGCACAAGTTTTCCCTATTGTATACAAAAGGTAAATCATGAAAGAGAAGATATATAACCCTGCCAGCACTAATAATACTTCACCAAGCCCCGGGATGGCGGCTGTAAATACATTCAATTCAGAAGAAATGGATACGGCGGAAGAAAATACAGATGAAAGAAGAAGTGAGCCGAAGCATATAGAAAATGAAGAGACCAGGACATCTGAGGAGAGTGAACGGAAGCCTTCTTAAAATAGCTGCACCTCTCTTATCATGGGGGATTCGTTTGAGGGTAAGAAATGTATTTAGTTGCTACGGTGTCTTACATAACCTATACCCTAAATCCACATGTGCCAAAAAAAAGGCAATACTTGCCAGGTACTGCCTTTCAAATGAATGCCAATTAAAATGCCTGCTTAACTAACTTAAGTGATACCACTTGTTTACCCTGTAATGCTTTTACAAAGTAAACACCCGGCAGGTACTTTTGACCGATATAAAGTCTGCTATTCGACGCCACATTTGGCCAGGTGGCCAGTTCTCTACCTAGTATATCAACAATCCTGATAGTAACCGGGTGAGGATCGCTACTCTTTAATTCAAGGGTGAAATACGCCCCTGATGGATTTGGTGTTGCTACCACTGATAACTTATCCTGTATAACATCTACCGGTTTGTCAACAGCCTTGGTTACTGCAGGAGGCACTGGCCCGCAGACGACAGTAATATTGAAGGAACAGGTTGCATCCGGTGCTACTCCATTAGAGGCAACAGCAGTAACAAGGGTAGTTCCTCTTGAAAATACATAAGGGGAAGTGATGACTGTATTCCCTAAATAATATGTAATCGTTGGAGTTGGAGTACCAGATGCCGTAGCAGCAAGTACAACAGAAGCTTTGCATCCCTTTACATTAGAACTGACAGTCATATCAGCCGGGCAGTTAATTATTGGCGCTGTAGCCGTTGCCAATGTGAAACGGTCAAACTTTGAAATGTTGTTGCGCTCCACGAAGTTTGATGTGGCATCCCTTGAATCGGCACCCACAAAATCCCAGTTCACATTGTCCTTGCTTTTCCACTGGTAAAGTGATGCCTCAGGTATGCTATTTAATTCTGCATCAAAATAGTAGAACCGGAGTGTAGCCTTTAAACTCAGGTTGTTCGCAGGTATTATATCAAAATACCGTCGAATAGAATTATTACTATTAAACACACCTGTTTGAACAGCATGTCCACGTCGAATGATAGTAGTGCCCATGTTTGAAGAAGAGGTTATAACTGCTCCGAGGTTTCCCACATTAACGGCTGAAGGGGCATTAAGAGTGCCCGTCGCCTGTATATATCCGGTGCCGGTGGTGAATGCCCTGCTTAGTTCCGATTCACCTGTAAATATCCCGGCTCCGCCTAAATCCAAAATGCTGTTATTTAAATTCAATAATCCACCGGAAAAGTTCACTTTAGATACAACAGATAGATTGCTTTGAAGAGTCAAAACCGCTGCACCCGTCTTTGCCATCAGAAGTTCATCCATGGCAGTAGTGCCGCTGCCGGATAAACTTACATCTAACCCTCCCGTAGCCTTAACAAAGCCATTGCCAGCCACCTGGGTGAAAGAGCCATTGTTAACGATATTCATGTTGTCTAAAACTAAATAACTACCCCCGGAACTCCTGATATTAGCACCGGTACTGAGTTGCATGGACCCTTGCGACCACACCATACAGGCAAGGGTATGAGCAACAAGTAAAAGAAATATCTTTTTCATACCTGTGGTTTTACTTGTTAGAAAAGGGGATTTGCATTGCTTTTGCCAGTGCCTGTACCTGCTCTTTCAGCTTAGTTATTTCATCATTTTGTTTATCATTAATGACTTGTTGTGAGTGTACATCTTTTTGCAATTGCTCTATGATTTCATTCAAATGTTCATTTTCCTTTACCAGCTGTTGTATACCTGCAAGAGCAACACCGGCGGGGTCTATGGTAGAAAGATATTTCTCATCATTACCGACATTAAAAGCATTATAAAATTCTTCCGCTATAGGACCAATATGGTATTCATTGTTGGTCCCTTTATAATGCCAGCGGCTAATATTAAGAGAAGAGATTTTCTTTAGAATTTCTTCTTTATCCAGAGTCATAAAATCATCCTTAAAATTGATACTGCTGCCATTTGTCCACGTGCCGCCGGCAGAGAGGTATGCTCCGTTTCCATTACCGGAGTTGGTTCCTACCTGCAAGGCTCGTCCTGCAGCGGGTGCTACCCCAAAGCCCCACTTGACGGTGGCGCTATTTCCAATTATTGCCTCGCTTACTTCGGTGCAGACAACTCCCTGCCCTATGGCTATGCAATTGTAAAAATCATCCCCACTCACATCTGTGTTTGCCCCGAGGAATACATTGTAGTACCCATTGTTGTGAGTTGCTCCTGCATTGTATCCAATAGCTGTATTACCTTGAGAAGTTGTGGTGTTATGAAGTGCAAGAGAGCCGAAAGCCGTATTGTAGCTTTCGTTGTTTGTGTAAAGAGATTGATACCCGCTGGCGGTGTTGTGAGAACCAGTGGAATTTGAAATGAGTGCATTTGCTCCGGTAGCCGAATTGTAAGAACCTGTAGTATTGCTACCCAGTGCCCCACTGCCCGATGCATTGTTATTCTGCCCGCTTGTATTGGCATAAAGTGCACGATACCCACTGGCTGTATTCAGGTTACCTGAAGTGTTGTAATACAGGGCCTGGTGCCCGTTAGCCGTATTATCGTAACCAACAGTATTAGAATAAAGAGCCTGGTATCCGATCCCATTATTATTAAAGCCAGTTGTGTTTGAATACAGTGCGGAGTAGCCGTTGGCAGTATTGGTAGAACCGGTTGTGTTAGATCTTAACGCGCTATACCCTGTAGCTGTGTTTCCGGCTCCTGTAGTATTGAGTAAAAGGGCAGCAGAGCCATTCGCTGTATTCCAGGAACCCGTTGTATTAAGGAGCATTGCAGCATGGCCTGTAGCTGTATTCTCATTACCTATTGTATTAGCATTAAGTGCTCCGCCTCCGGAAGCGGTATTATTTTCACCCGTTGTATTTGAATTAAGAGCATTGGCTCCAAAGGCACTATTATACAGTCCTGTTGTATTAGCATAAAGTGTTTCTGAGCCAAAGGCTGTATTATTATTGCCGGTGCTGTTATATCTTAAAGCACGGTAACCATTAGCCGTATTGGCACTGCTGGTATTATCTCGTAAAGCTTCAAAGCCGGTGCTGGTATTCTTGTCACCGGTTTGACTGGTAAATTGAGAATAATAGCCAACTGCAGTATTTCCATTGACTGTATTATAGTTTAAAGCACCGAATCCAACAGCAGTATTGTAATTACCCTGTATATTGAATTTCAGTGCCGAGGTTCCAACAGCCGTGTTAGAGCCTCCTGAAGTATTTGAGTACAATGCTCCATTACCAATGCCGGTATTGTCGTTTCCTGTCTGGTTCACATTTAAGGCAGCGTAGCCAACAGCGGTATTGTCCAGTCCTTGTGTATTGGCTTGTAAAGCGTAACTACCGGTGGCTGTGTTTTGTTCTCCGGTAGTATTAGCAGCTAATGAACTAAAACCCAGGGCAGTGTTGTGAGACCCGGAAGTATTATGAAATAAAGAAGTTGAACCAACAGCAGTATTGTATGAAGCAGTATTGCTAACTAATGCATGGGAACCAAACGCGCTATTGTTACCTCCTGATATATTGGCATAGAGTGCATCAGCACCGGTTGATGTATTATCCATTCCATCCGTATTATAATAAAGAGCCCCTACACCAGTAGCTGTATTGCCGGCTCCGGTAGTATTACTGTAAAGAGCACTATTCCCCATGGCGGTGTTGGAACTTCCGGTATTACCATGAGTGAGGGCTCCAAGGCCAAAGGCGGTGTTCCAGTTTATTGGATGAATAATTCCTGCTGAGAGGTTATTGACACGAAAAGACAGTGGCTGATTATCTGTAGTTCCAATGAAGTTGCCGGTGTTCGTGCCGGCATTACCACCTGTTAGCCAGGCAGCTCCTGCTGCTAACAAAGATGTCCATGCAGTTCCATTGTAATAGTAAAAACCTGCTGTGCCATCAGTTTGAAAAATGAGCAATCCTGTTGCCGGAGAGGGGATGGCGTCTCTTTCGGTTTGAGTCATTCGTGGGGTTAAAAGGCCTTTCTTGTTAGCGAGGGAAGTTCTCACATCCAGCATTGCACTCGCATGTGCAGGAAGACCATCATCGTTGATGGCTACACTTTGTGCTCTTATTGCAGAAATCTGGATAATGAAAGCAATTGCGGAAAGTAGACATAACTTTCTCATGATCGATGGTTTAAAGGTTATAAAATATCTTACGACTAAAAACCTGCTTTAAGGAATCCAAGAATCCGGAGCAATGTTAGAATAGGTGGGATTGACTAGATAACAGTATCTGTACTTCTAAGTTAAGAAGTTCTCTAGTATTAAA